>JBJMLG010000194.1:0-14864 GCA_045805385.1 Thermoleophilaceae bacterium | reverse complement strand
GGGGAGCCGCGAGTGGTCCGCATGCTAGGTGCCGGCGAATACTTCGGCGAGATGGCGCTGCTCGGCCGGTATCCACGCAGCGCCACGACGCGCGCGCTGACTGCCGTCGATCTATTGGTGCTCCCCGGGTCGGATTTCTCGGCGCTCGCGGAGAGCCTCACCGAGTTCCGGAGCGGCTTCGAGGAGAGCGCGCGGTTGCGGGCCGAGTCGGACGCGGCGGTCGCGGCGTCGGACAAGCCGACCTAGTGGTCGGCGACTGTGCCGCCCTCGGGCGAGAGCGGCAGTCCCCGCGCCGCCCAAGCCACGAGGCCGCCGGAGAGGTTGTAGGCGTCGAAGCCGGCGGCCCGGAACGCCTGAGCCGCCATGGCGGAGCGGGCGCCCACGCGGCATTGGAACACGAGCGGCCGGTCCTGCGGAAGGCTCTCCGCCTCCTCCGACAGGCGCTCGAGCGGAATGTGTCTCGCGGCCGCGATGTGGCCGGCCTCGTACTCGTACGGCTCGCGCACGTCCACGAGATCCGCAGCTCGTTCCGCGAGCAGCTCGGCCACTCGCTCTGGAGGCAGCTCCCACTCCGGCGGGCCGAAGGACATCTGCTGCAGCGTAGAGTGCCCGCGATGCGCGCGGCGGTGGTGGGCCACATGGAGTGGGTCGAGTTCGCGGTGCTCGACAGCGTCCCCACGCAGGGCGAGGTGGTCCACGCGAGCGAGACGTTCGAGGACGCAGCCGGCGGCGGCGCGGTCGCGGCGGTGCAGCTCGTGAGGCTCACCGGCGGCTGCGACTTCTTCACGGCCTTCGGCGACGACGACCTCGCCGAACGAGCCGCGCGCCGCCTCACCGAGCTCGGCGTCACGGTGCACTACGCCCGCCGGCGGCGGCCCACGCGCAGGGCGTTCACGTATCTCGACGCACAGCACGAGCGCACGATCACCACACTGGGGGACCGCATCGGCCCGAAGGCCGACGACGACCTGCCCTGGGAGAAGCTCGACTCCGTCGACGCCGTCTACCTCACGAGCGGCGACGCGGGAGCCGTGCGCGAGGCCAGGCGCGCGCGTGCGCTCGTGGCGACGGCGCGCGCGCTCGCCGCCCTGAAGGAGTCGCACGTGCGCCTGGACGCGCTCGTGGCGAGCGCGAACGACGCCAACGAGCGCTACGCCCACGGCGAGCTCGACCCGGCGCCGGACCTGGTGGTGCAGACGGCCGGCGCCGCCGGCGGCAACTGGACCGGGCTCGAGGGCCGCACCGGCGAGTTCCGCGCGGCCGAGGTGCCGGGCGAGCCGGTGGACGCGTACGGCTGCGGCGACAGCTTCGCGGCCGGGCTCGCGTACGGCCTCGCGGACGACCGCAGCGTCGCCGGAGCGCTCGAGCTCGCGGCGCGGTGCGGCGCAGTCTGCCTCACCGGGCGCGGGCCGTACGGCGCCCAGCTGAGCGACCCGGATCGGGACCGGCGATAGATTTTCCCGATGGGCATGGACCAGATGGAGCTCCGCAACCGGCTTGCGATGGCGACTGCGCTGTGGCGCGACGCGACCTCCGAACCGCTCCCGCGGCTGGAGCCCGGCGACCCTGCGCATCAGATCGAGCAGTTCGAGCTGCGTGTGGTGGACGTGCTCTGCGAGAACGCCACCCCGATAAGCGCGCGCGAGGTGGCGGACAAGACCTGGGACCTCGTGCACGACCGGCCGGACGGCGATCCCGTGAAGCTCCGGGTGGCGCAGTGCCACGAGGCTCTTGCTCGGCTCTCGGCGAGACGCGACGCGTGAGCGAGGATCCGAGCAGGCCGCGCACTCCCGACGAGGAGCTGCTCGAGGCCGAGGTCGCGGAGGTCCTCTCCCTCCAGTCCGACGCCGCGCGCGTCGAGCGGATCGCGCGCGAGTTCGCTGCGGGCTTCCAGGGTCTCGCACACGTTGGCCCCGCCGTGTCGTTCTTCGGCTCCGCCCGCACTCCGCGCGACGATCCGGAATACGAGTCGGCATGCGCGCTCGCGAGGCGCCTCGGCGAGGCCGGGTTCGCGATCATCACCGGCGGCGGCCCCGGCGCCATGGAGGCGGCCAACAAGGGCGCCCAGGAGGCGGGCGCGCTGTCGATCGGCCTGCGCATCGACCTTCCCTTCGAGTACGGCGTGAACAAGTACGTGGACCTGCCGCTCGACTTCCACTACTTCTTCGCCCGCAAGGTGATGTTCGTGCGCTACGCGAGCGCGTTCATCGTCTACCCGGGCGGCTTCGGCACCGCCGACGAGCTGTTCGAGGCGCTCACTCTCATCCAGACCGGCAAGCTCCGCCACTTCCCGGTGATCCTGTTCGGGAGCGACTACTGGAAGGGCGTCGTCGACTGGCTGCGCGCACCGGTGCTCGAGCAGGGCAAGATCTCGCCCGAGGACCTCGAGCTCTTCCAGGTATGCGACAACGCCGACACGGTCGTGCGGATCGTCGAGCAGGCCGTCCACAGGCAGGCCCGCCGGCCGCTGCCGCCGGGCGAAGCCGCCGCGAGATAGGGGAGCCGGCTGCAAGCGCTCCGTCGTGACGTCCGATCCGAGGCGTGGACTATCCCGCCTTGGATCTCAGCTCCCAGCCCCTGGCGACCACCGAGTACGTCGCAGTAGACGTCGAGACGAACGGCCTCGCCGCCGACCTCTGCGAGGTCACCGAGGTCGGCTGCGTCCTGGTCGGAGGAGGGGAGCTGCATGACCGCTTCGAGTCGCTCGTGCGCGTGGAGAAGCCGCTCTCGCGCGGCATCCAGCGCTTCACCGGCATCACGCAGGCGATGGTCGACGCTGCGCCTCCGCCCGAGGAGGTGCTGCCGCGCGTGGCCGAGCTGCTGGAGGGGCGCGTGCTCGTGGCGCACAACGCCCGCTTCGATCGCGGCGCCCTGCGCGGCGCCTTCGAGCGGGCAGGGCTCGACTGGCCCGACCCTCCGGCGATCTGCACCGTCGCGCTGGCGCGGCGCTTCGCCCCACTCGCCCGGCAGCGCAAGCTGGCCGTGCTGGCAGAGTCGCTCGGCATCGAGGTCGAGGAGGTGCACCGGGCGCTGCCCGACGCCGAGACCTGCGCGCGCGTCTTCTGCGCGCTCTTCCCCAAGCTTTGCGCGAACGCCGGCTCGCTCGGCGACGCGCTGGCGCTGCTGTCGTCGCGGCGCGCACGCGCAGCGGGGAAGCCGGCACGGAAGCGGCCGCCGTCGGAGCGGCCGGACCTGTCGTCGCTGCCCAAGGATCCGGGCGTGTACATCTTCCGCGACCGCCGCGGGCGCCCGCTGTACGTGGGCAAGTCGGTGTCGCTGCGCACGCGTGCCCGCGCGCACTTCTGCGCGCCGGCAGGCTGGACCGAGCGCGCCGAGGTGGCGGATTACAAGGCCACGAACTCGGAGCTCGGTGCGCTCGTGCTCGAGAACCGGCTGATCAAGCAGTGGCAGCCGCCCGGCAACCGGGCGCTGCGGCGGAGCGAGGGCTACGTGTACCTGCGGGCGCGGCTCGACATCCCATATCCGGTGCTCGAGGTGGCCTACGAGCCGGCGCCGGGGCTGGCGGTGAACGTAGGGCCGATGCGCGACAAGGAGGCGGCGACGGAGCTGATGGGCCAGCTCAACTCGCTGTTCCGGCTGCGCCACTGCGGCCGCGGACTCAAGCGGCGCGATCATCCTTCGGCGTACGGGCAGATGGGACGCTGCTGCTCGCCCTGCCTCGGCGACCTCGACCCGAACGCCTACCGCCGCCAGCTCGACGCGGCACTGGGGATGTTCGACGAGCCGGGCCGCGCCCGCGAGCGATTGCTCGGCCACGTGGAGGAGCGCATGAGGGGGGCCGCGGCGGACGAGCGCTTCGAGCTCGCGGCGTCGCTGCGCGACCGGCTCGGTCGGCTCGAGCGCCTGCTCGACCGCCTCACAGGGGTGCTCGAGGCCACACACGCGCGCACGCGCCTCGTGCTCGCGCAGCACCCGACGGCTGAGCGGTTCGATGCCTTCTGGATCGTCGGTGGCAGGGTGGCCGACTGGGGGCCGCTGCCGGACGGCGACGAGCTGGTGGAGCGCACGCAGCGCGCGCTCGAGCGCGCCCGCCCGGGTGGCCTGCTCGCGCCGGAGGAGGTCGACGAGGTGAGGATCGTGTCGTCCTGGATCGCGGCGCACGATCCGCCGCAGCTCGAGATCGCCGGCCAGACGTCCGTGCGCGACTTCGTGCGCCGCGCCGTGGCAGCGTGAACTACAACTAGTCCTCGCGTGAGGGCCGCCGGCGCGCCCGCTTGCGCTCGGACTGGCGCCGCTTCTCGTCGAGCCGTGACGCTCGCGCGGCACGGGAGGGCTTCGTCGGCCGCCGGGTGCGCGGCACGTGCAGCGCCGACTCGAGCCGCGACTGGAGCCGCTCGAGCGCGAGCTCGCGGTTGCGCGCCTGGCTGCGGCTGTCCTGTGCCGTCGCGGTGACCCGCGGGCCGCAGCGGGCCATCACCCGGCGCTTCTGCTCGTCGCTCAGCGCCTGGGACTCGGGAACATCGAACACCGCCTCCACGCGGGAGGCGGTCACATTCGCGTGCTGGCCGCCCGGGCCGGAGGAACGGCTCACGCGCAGATCCACCTCCGAGAGGGGGATCGCGACGTCGCGGGCCACTGGCATCGGGTCGTCCATGAGTGCGCATCTTTGCGCCGGAGGCGTATGGTTCGCGTCGCCGTGCCGGCAGGGGCGCGGCGCAGGGCAACTCGGGAGGCACTCAATGGGCAGGGGAAACCTCGGGCGGCGGCTTGGTACGGCAGCGCTCGCGTTGTGCGCGCTGGCTCTTCTCGCGACATCGGCGCAGGCGGCGCCGGTCGCGTTCGCTCCGCCGCGCTTCGTCGACACGACGCTCGCCGGCGGCGAGCCGGTGCTGATGGCCGATCCGGCGCACCACACGCTCGTGTACACAACCCACGAGGGCACCACGCACCTCTACCGGAACGGCTTCTTCGGGAGTGCGACCGTGCAGCTGCTCGCGAACTACCGGAACCAGGTGAACATCTGGGTGTCGAAGGACAACGGCGCCACCTGGAAGCTCGACAACCTCGGTGGCTCGGGCTTCAACACCGATCCCACCAAGAGCACCGGCTTCAGCGACCCTGACCTCACCCAGGACGAGGGCGGGGCGCTCTACAACACCGGCATCGACCTCGCGAACCAGTCGCTGTACTCCTCCCGCGACGGCGGGCAGACCTGGGACCGTGGCACCGCGCAGTGCCACGACGGCGACCGCCCGTGGCTCGCCGGTGCGTCCAAGGACGTGGTGTACATGGGCACCGATCCCGCCGAGGACCAACTCAATCACCGCATCTTCAAGTCCACCGACGGCGGCCAGACCTGCAGCGCAACAGGTACCGCCGACTTCGGCCCGTTCGGCTCCGGCCACACCTACAACGGCTTCGGCAAGCTCTACTTCGACCACACGCTGCGGAAGCTCGCGGAGCCGCTCGTGATCACCAACTCCGACGGCAAGGTCGACGGCGTGGGCGTCAGCACGGGCAGCTTCGAGACCGGGATGACGCCGGTGAAGGTGGCCGACACCACCGTGATGGCGCACTGGCCGGCGCTCTCGATCGACGCCGCCCACAACATCTACCTCGTCTGGGACACCGACGATCGAACGCCGGGCACGAGCGGCGGCTGCGACGGCGCCGAGACGCCCGCGACCAACTCCGTGCTCATGGCCGTGTCGCGCGACTTCGGCAAGACGTGGTCGAAGCCGATCACGATCACGCACCCCACGGGCACGCGCGCGATGTGGCCGTGGGTCACGGCAGGCGACAGGGGCCGTGTGTCGGTCGTCTGGTGGCAGATGGACCACGTCGCCGACATCAACTGCCAGCCCGCCAAGCTGTACGCGTACGACGCGCAGGTGACCGGCGCCGACACGGCGAGCCCCTCGATCAACGTGGTGAACGCCTCCGGCCGGCCGATCCACGAGGGCACGGTGTGCCAGGCCGGCACAGATTGCGTGGCCACGGGAGTTGACCGGCGAGTCGGCGACTTCTTCACGAACGCCGTCGACCAGAACGGCTGCGTCGTAATCGGGACGAGCGACACCACGATGCCCGATCCGGTGACGGGCGGGCCGAGGATCGTGAGCCTGCCGCTGTTCATCCAGCAGACCTCGGGACCGCGCCTCGTGGGCACCGGCGACTGCTCGCAGAAGAGCGGCGCGCCGGCCCAGAGCGCCGGCGGACCCACGTGCCGCGACACGCTCGCCCCCGCCACGCGCTATCGCCGCGGGCACGCGAGCTTCTCGAGCGCGCGCCCACTCTCGCTGCAGGGCAGCACGCGCGACCGCGGCTGCGGCGGCAGGGTCGCACGCGTGCAGGTCGCGATCGCCAGACGACTGGTGGGGGCGAACACCGCGCACAAGCGCACGCAGGCGTGCCGGTTCGTCACGAAAGGCGGCGGTCTCGGCGCGCCGAGACCGTGCGCGAGCAGGCAGTGGCTCACTGCGAAGGGCACGACCGCGTGGAAGCTGCGGCTCCCGCGGCGGCTGCCCGCCGGCTACTACCAGTCGTGGGCGCGCGGCGTGGACGCGGCACGGCACTCAGAGCGCGTGAACCGGCGCAACACTCGCACCTTCAGGTTGCGCTGACCGTCACGGTCACCGTCTGCGCGCCGCGCACCGCGCGTATCACCACGCGGCTTGCGCCGCGCCGCGACTCGATCGTGGCGTTGCGCACGCGCACGCGGTGGCCACGCGGGTAGTGCAGGCCGAGCGGCAGCGAGATGACGGTGTCGCCCTCGCCGCGCAGCGGCCGGTAGGTCAGGCTGAAGCGGCCGCTGCGGTCGTCGAAGCTCCACTTGGCGTCGCGTCCCGCGATCCGCTCCGGATACGTGCGCGCGAGCACCCGGAGCTTCGTGCGCTTCACGTGCCCCTTGGCCGAGACGATCGACTCGGCGTCGGCGCCGCCCTTGTCGCCCGAGGCAGCGGTGGTGGGGTCGCCGTAGGTCTTGTACTGCCAGTAGAGCCAGCCGTCGCCCGCCTGGTCGTAGAGGCCCGTGACGCGCCGAAGGGTGGCGATGTCGTCCGTGGCGCCGAACTCTGTTGAGAGACTCGCCACGCCGTTGTGGCTCGCGGCCGCCGCGGCGTTCGCGATCGCCTCGCTCTCCTGGGTCGCGCAGGGCACGCCCGGCCTGATCAGCGGCGTGCAGTACACGTGAAAGCTGAGCCCCTCACCGCGGAACGGCCACGGCTTGTTGGGCGGGTAGCCGATCAGGAACGGCAGCCCCGTGTTCACCGTTACGCCGTCCTCGTAGAAGCTGATCCGCTTGGGCGCGGACTTCTCGAGTGCGGGGACCAGCTCGTCGTAGAACGGCTGGAGCCACTTGCCGGCCGCCTCGGGCGGAGGCGGCAGTGCGCAGGGCGCCTTCGCGACCTCGCAAATCGGCTCGTTGAAGAGGTCGAACCCGAGCACCCCGTTGTCGTCACGGAGCCGGCGCGCGAGCGACGAGTAGGCCCGCACGTACAGCGTGCGGATGCCGTGGCGGTTCTCGAAGAAGTTGGTGAACGCCCGTCCGACGGCGGGCTGGAGGTAGTTCAGCGGGAACGGGTTGTCGCTCTTCGTGAACGAGAGGCCGTCGGTGATCGTCGCCCACGCCGGCGCACCGTTGCCCTGGAACCGCTCCGACCAGAGGTCCTGGTGCATGTCCACGAGCACGTACAACCCGCCGCGCTCCGCGAGCCGGACGAGCTTCACCACCCGCGCCAAGTAGTCGTTCGACACCTTGCCGCGCGTGGGCATGAGTGCCTTCCAGGTGACGCCGAGGCGGATCGCGTTGAAGCCCCAAGAGCGCAGCCGGCGCACGTCCCGGCGGTCGAAGCTAGTTCGCTCCGACGATCCGTGCGGCAAATAGGGCGCCGGCTTGTAGACCACGTTCACGCCCCGCAGGACCACGGTGGCGCCCGTCGAGCGATCGACTATGCGGCCATCGCGTACGGCGAGAGGCTCGGCGGCGGCAGCCCCCGCGGGCAAGCCGAGTGCCGCGGCCAGGAGCAACATCGGCAGCGCGCGAGCCATGCGCGCGCACGCTACCAGCCGGGAAGCCCTACGCGGCGAGCAGCACGCGCGCCTGGAGCTCCAGGCGGTCGGCGCGCTCGGTGAGCGCCGAGAAGTGCTGGTGGAGCTCCGTCAGGTAACCGGAGATCGTCCGGGCGCCCTCGTGGTCGAGGTCTTCGGCGTCGATGGCGGTGACGAAGCTCGCGATTTCGCGCTCGAGCATCTTCACGGCGCCGGCTATCGCCGATGCGTTGCGGGTGATCTGCTCGTTCGTCACGCGGGCTCCTTCCGTTGAGTCTCGCGACGGCGCACGGCGCTGCCGTCCTCACCATCCATCGGCACGCCGGACGGGACCTTGAACGCGCGCGGCACCAGCCACAGAAGCGCGATCGGGAGTACGAGCTCGGCGCCGAGGCCCACCACGTTCCCGATGCTGTCGCCGAGGCCGTACTGGTCGAGGGTGGTGAGGTGGTAGACGAAGTGGGGGAGCGCCCAGAAGAGCGACGCGATCAGCGTCGCCAGCGCGAGCTCACGTGTGAACCACAGCGCGGCGAGCACGAACAGCACCGTCATCGCGAGCTCCAGCGAGGCCACATCGCGCACGAGGTGCTCGTCGTAGGGGCCGAGCGCGGATACCCAGTGGCGCCCCGCTCCCGGGAAGTCGGCGTAGAAAGAGTGGGGGCTGATCGTGGCCCAGATGCCCACCGGGGCGTTCATGGCAGCGAGCGCGACGAGCCCCCAGCGCAGCACGCGCCGCGCGTCGCCAAGGCCGCGGATCTCCCTGTTCATGGCCCCCCACGCTATTCAGGCGACCCTCGCGGAGCAAGGGGGCTTGACTTGCCTCCCCGCGGCGGGGTACAAGAGCGGAACTCGAGTCAGGAGGTCCGCATGGGCCGCAAGTTTGTGGATTGCCGTGAGATGCCCAGCGAGAGCAATTGCTCCCTCTACATCTCCGGCTCCGAGGAAGAGGTCGTACGCGCGGCCGCGGAGCACGCCGCCTCCGTGCACGGGCACGAGGACACGCCCGAGTTCCGCGAGCAGCTGCGCGCCAACCTCAAGGACGAGACAGCAGTACCCGCCTGACGGGCGGATGACGAGGCCGGCGGACGTCCCGCACGCCCGCCGGCCTTCGTACCTTCCTTGGCCTAGTGGCTCGGGAAGCTTTCGGTACGGCCACACCCGGCGAGCGTCACGCTGAGCGGGCCGTCCGTGGTCACGTCCAGCGTGGCGCGGCAGTTCACCCGCGCACGCCCCGGGTCGATCGTGACCGCGGCGATGTTCTTGGCGTCGATGTGCAGGACGTTCGCGGCCGGCCTCGGCGGCACCGGGCCCCAGTCCTTCGACTGGCTCGCGTAGCTGATGGCGGGCAGATTGCCGCCCGTGAGCACACCGCCGCCGTGCCGGGTGGGAAGGGCGGGCGCGTCGCCCACCCCGAAGCCGTCGGAGCGGACGTCGATCGTGCCGCGCGGCGCGCTCCCCGAGTTGTCGCGGACGGCGATCTCCGAGAGCCAGTACGCGTGATCCGCGGTCGTGCCGACATGCGAGAAGTCCATCGTCGGGTTGCGCACGTAGGTCACGTGGGGTGGGTTGCGATCCACCTTCGTGGTGCCGAGGAAGTCGGCCGCTGGTGAGTATTCGTCGTTGATCGCCAGCGTGAGGTGATCCGCCGGCTGGTGGGCTCGGAACTCGTAGCGGTAGCCGAGATCGTCGAGGCCCTGAGCCTGCTTCGACGTTCCCGCAAACGGCACGAGCTCGTCGGTCGTGGCCACCCACATGTCGATCGGCACGTTCCGCAGCGACGGCAGCATGTTGAACGTGTTCGACTGGTCCCCACCGGGTGAAGGCGGGAGCGGCGGCACCCACACGCCGTCGCCCGGCGGCCCCACGACCGGCTGTGCCTTGGCAAAGAGGTCCGGGTACTGCGTCGAGAACTTGTAGGTGGCATAGCCGCCCATCGAGTAGCCGCTGATCGCGGTCCAGTCCGGGTCGAGCTGGTAGTGACGCGCGACGTCCGCCCACATCTCGAACGTGTCGGCGCCCGCGTAGTCGTAGTACCAGCCGTCGGGCCCGCGGCCCTCGGCGGTGATCACGATCGAGCCGGGACCGCGCTCGCCGAATTGCGACTGGTTGCGGCTGTCGAGGTACTGGTTGTAGTTGGCAGACAGCGAGTGCAGCAACAGCGTGAGGCCGTAGCCCGACGCGGGCCGTGGCTTCTTCGGCACGTAGATCGCGTAGGGCTGAAGCTGGCCGCGGTACTCGCCCACGCATTCGTCCGAGCCGCCGCAGAACTTCGACCAGTTCACACCCTGCTCTGTCTCGAAGTGGCTCGCGAAGATGCGGTCGATCGGCCCCGCGGCCGGCACGGCGCTGTTGTCGGTCGTGCCACGCTCGAGCTTGCGGAAGTCGACGTCGGCGTGGAACGCGGAGAGATCGTTCTTCTTCAGCTCCTGGCCCTGAACCGAGTCCCGCCACCACTTCGGGTTCGACGCGGTGCCGCTCACGTCGCCCGGATTGGGCATCGGCTCGCTGTTGCGGAAGGCCACGTTGAAGAACGCGGTGGGCTGCGAGAGCGTCCCGGCGCCCCCCGCGTGCGTGGCGTCGGCCGCCTGCTGCGGTACGAGGTAACGGTCGTTGGCGCCGTCCCACAGGCCAACGCCCGCGGCCACGCGTACGACCTGCCCGCGCGGGTCGTAGGCGTCGCGCGGCACCACCACCGTGTACTGGCGGCGCTCCCGGTCGAGCGACACGGCCGGCTTGGCGGCGAGCGTCGTGCCGTCCGCAGCGTTCACCAAGTCGCCGGTGGTGCCGTGGACGGTCACAAAGAGCTGAGCGGGCGCGTGCGCGTTGGCGCCGTGCGGGAACTCACGCGACGTGGCGGAGTCGCCGAGGGCGATCGTGAAGCCCACGAGCGACGGGTCGTTCAGCGTGTTGAGCGTGACGCGGAACGCGGCCGCGCCGCTCTGCTGCTTGGCGCGCACCTCCACGAAATCAGCCGCATCATTCGCGTACTTCGGATCGGTCGGGTAGGTGTACTCGCCGTTCGCCTGCGAGAAGAGCGGTCCGGAGCTCTCGTCGCCGGTCTGAAAGCCGTAGCGCGGGTCGCCCGGATCCTGAACGCCGCTGTCGGCGCCGTGATCGTCGTAGAGGTAGTCCTGGTAGAGGAACTCGCCGCTGCGATACGCGCTTGCTCCCGAGACGAGGATCGGCTGGGCGTGCCAGATGCCCGTGTTCTCGAGTTGCGGGGCGCGCGGCGCGGAGGCGTAGAGGATGTCCGGACCGGGCCGGTGTCCCGCCCCGCTGTAGAGCGAGCCGGCGTTCGCCGCCGGCGCCGAAATCGCCATGAGCACGCCGCCCGCCACTGCGGCGCAGATCTTCGCCCTGAGCATTCCTCAGACCCCCTGCTTCGCCCCTGCCTCGGAAGAGGCGCGGATATTGCCACGGCGCGGGCGCTGCCGCGCCGGTTGTCGCCACTACGATGAAACCGACCGTTCTTCCCGAGTAGAGGTGAGCTTCAGTTGACGACCGAGACCATCGCCCCCGCGCGCACCGTCGCCTCCATCATCGGCGGGCAGACACGCACCGACGCCCCGGGCGGCCGCCTCGTCTCGACCAATCCCGCGCACACCGACGACGTGATCGCCGAGGTGCTGCTGGGCGATGCGCAGACGTTCGTCGACGCGTGCCGGGCGGCGCGCGCGGCGCAGAAGGAGTGGGCGGCCACGCCGGCTCCGATCCGCGGGCGCGCGATCCAGCAGATCGGCCGGCTGGTCGAGGACAACAAGGAGGCGCTCGCGCGCCTCGTGACCCGCGAGATCGGCAAGCCGTACCCGGAGTCGCTCGGCGAGGTGCAGGAGATCATCGACACCTGCAACTTCTTCGTGTCGGAGGGGCGGCGGCTGTACGGCCAGACGGTTCCGAGCGAAATGCCCGACAAGCAGCTCTTCACCTTCCGCACGCCTGTCGGTGTCGCCGCGATTGTGACCGCCGGAAACTTCCCGGTGGCGGTGCCGTCCTGGTACCTCGTGCCCGCGCTCCTCTGCGGCAACGCCGTGGTCTGGAAACCGGCCGAGTATGCGCCGGCGCTTGGCGAGGCGCTGTCCCAGCTCTTCCTGCACGGCGGCCTACCCGACGGCGTTTTCAATCTCGTGCAATGCGAGGGCGCGGTGGCGTTCGAGGGGATAGAGCAGGCGTTGGACCAGGGCCTGGTCGACAAGGTGGGCTTCACCGGCTCGAGCGACGTCGGTCGCAAGATCGGCGCGCTCTGCGGCCGCCACCTGCAGCAGCCGTGCCTCGAGCTCGGCGGCAAGAACCCGCTCGTGGTGATGCCCGACGCGGATCTCGATCTCGCGGTCGAGGGCGCGCTCTTCTCTGGCTTTGGGACCGCCGGCCAGCGCTGCACGTCGCTCGGCACCGCGATCGTGCACGAGTCGGTCTACGACGACTTCGTCGCACGCCTCACCGCGGCAGCGGAGTCGGCGCCGATCGGCGACCCGACGCAGGACGTGCTCTACGGACCGATGATTCACGAGCGCTTCCTGGACCGCTTCCTCGGCTGGCTCGAGTTGATCGAGGATCACCACGGCGTGTCCGGCTCCAGCGGCACGGGGCGCATCACCGCCGACAATCCACGTGAAGGCTTCGTCGGCGACCCGGAAGCCGGGCTGTTCTGCCACCCGACCATCGTCAGCGGCGTCAAGATCGACGACGAGATCTACCGCACGGAGACGTTCGGCCCGATCATCGGGGTCGCGAAGTTCTCGGACTTCGACGAGGCGATGGAGCTGGCGAACCGGCACGGCTACGGGCTGTCGTCAGCGATCTACACCAACGACCCGAAGTGGGCGTTCCGTTTCCGCGAGCGCGTGACGGCTGGCATGGTGTCGGTGAACAACTCGACGTCCGGGGCGGAGGCGCATCTGCCCTTCGGCGGCAACGGCAAGTCCGGGAACGGCGCGCGCCAGTCGGGCATCTGGGTGCTCGACCAGTTCACGCGCTGGCAGTCCATGAACTGGGACTACGCCGGCAAGCTGCAGAAGGCGCAGATGGACGTGGCCGACGTGGACGCCGACCTGTCGTACCGACTGCCCGACTGATCTGAGACTCCCCAGCGACCCCGTCCACCGGCGCCGCCTCGCCGTGCTCGGCGGGCTGGCGCTTGTGGCTCTCGTGATCGGGGTGTTGCTCGGCGCGGGAGGAGGCTCGGGGACGAAGGCGCCGCCTCGTGCGCGCGCGGCCGCCAAGCCTCCGCCGAGCCCGGAGGACGTGGCCGGCCGTCTGATCGTGGTGCGCTTCGACGGCCCTGCGCTGCCCACCTACGTTCGCGACGCTCTTCGACACGGCCGGGCGGCGGGGGTGATCCTGTTCCGCGACAACGTCACCTCGGAGTCGCAGACCCGCGCGCTCAGCGCCGGCGTCCAGAGGGCCGCGGGCGGGCGCGCGTTGATCGCTACAGACCAGGAGGGCGGCGCGATTCGCACATTGCCATACGTGGGATCCGCGGTGGGGCAGGGCTCGCAGTCGACGCCGGAGGAGGCTGCGGCTGCGGCGCGCGAGATTGCCGGCGGCCTCAAACGTGTGGGCGTGAACGTCGACCTTGCGCCGATCGCGGACATGGCGGGGCCGGGCCCTCTCATGGCGGGGCGTGCATTCGCCGGTTCGCCGGCGTCCGTGTCGGCGCGGCTCACGGCGGCGCTGAAGGAGTACGAGCGGGCGGGCGTGGCCGCGACGGCGAAGCACTTCCCCGGCCTCGGCCGCGCGACCGCGAACACCGATGACACCTCCGTGGCGATCGCGGCCAGGCGCGCCGACCTCGCCGCCGCGGACCTGATCCCGTTCAAAGCCGCGGTGGCGGCGGGCGTGCCGCTCGTGATGGCGTCACACGCGAGCTACCCGGCGTACGGCAGCGCGATCGCCTCGCAATCGCCACAGCTGCTGCGCGGCGTGCTCCGTCAGAAGCTTGGGTTCAAGGGCGTCGTAGTGACCGACTCGATCGAGGCGCAGGCGGTGCTCGCGCGCTCGTCGCTCGAACGCGCGGCCGTGCGCAGCGTGCGAGGCGGCAGCGATCTCATCCTCACCACGGGCTCGGGGAGCTACATCCGCGTGTACCGTGCGTTGGTGCGCGCGGCGAAGCGCTCGCCCGTGTTCAGGAAGCAGATGAACTCGGCTGCAGCACGCGTCACGGCGCTTCAGTCGGCGCTGGCGAAGCGATAGCCGCGAGCCATTCTGAAACGGCGGCTTTCACCGCCGCGGCGCTCCTCAGGCTGTGATTGCCGGGCACCCGAACCACGGTGCGGTTCGGCCCCTCCGGCGGCATGCCGAACGGGTCGCGCTCGCCCTGGACCACGAGCACCGGCACTTCCACGGCGCCGAGCTCGGCCAGCCTGCTCTTCGTGGGGTCGTCTCCCTTGCCGGGCGGGTGCAGCGGGAAGGCGAGGCAGAGTACGGCGACCGCGCCGGCGTCGGCGGCGGTGCGGCAGGCCACGCGCGCGCCGGCTGAGCGGCCGCCGGTGATCAGCGCGAGCCCACTCAGAGCGTCGCCGCGCAGCTGACCGATCACGGCTGTCCACGCCGCATCGAGCTGCGTGGCCGGCGCCGGGCTGCGGCGGCCGGCGACCCGGTACGGCTGCTCCACGAGCGCGACCGTGATGCCCAGCCCCTCGGCGGCCTCGGCAGCCGCGACGAGGTCGGGCGCGCCCACACCTCCGCCCGCGCCGTGGCCGAGCACCAGCGCGGTAGTCGCTCCGTCGACCGACTCGAGGTGCACGCGCGCCGGGCCGTGAGGTGTGTCGAGCTCGAATGCCATCAGCGCGTGCGCCGATACCAGCGCGGCGAGGTGGTCGGCGGGGGCTCCAGCGCGGCGCGTGCGACGAGCACGG
>JBJMLG010000193.1:0-8678 GCA_045805385.1 Thermoleophilaceae bacterium | reverse complement strand
TCGCCTCCACCGCGAGGCGGTCGGAGTCGACCGCCGTGACCGGCTCGAAGCCGAGCTTCGCGGCCGCGATCGACAGAACGCCGGAGCCGCAGCCGAGGTCGGCGAACGAGCCCCGGGGGGGCAGGTCGAGCATCAGCTCGAGGCACAGGCGCGTGGTGGCGTGGGTGCCCGTCCCGAAAGCACGGCCGGGGTCGATCACGATCTCCTTAATGCCGGGGCGCACCGCGGGCTGCTCCCACAGCGGCCGCACGTACAGCTTGTCGGCAACCAGGACCGGGCGGTGGAAGCGCTTCCAGCGCTCCTCCCAGTCGTCGGGCCCCACGGTGGCCGAGACCGCGACGCGCACGCCACCCACCTCAGCGTCGCCCTCGGGGAGCGTCGGCAGCTCGCCTGGCGCGCCGTAGAGGGCGAACTCCACCCACTCGCCCCCGTCCACCTGCTCGACACCGCTCGGCGCGAGCTCGATGAGGGCGGCGAGAACCTGCTCCGCGGACTCGGCGGGCGCGCGGATCGCGAGCCGGATCAGCTGAAGGCCCGCCTCACGCGCGAGAACAGCGACTCGTCGGTGTGGTCGCGCAGGTTCTCCTCGCCGAGCGACTCGCTCAGCTCGCGCAGCAGCTCCTGCTGGCGCTCGGACAGGTTGCGCGGGATCACCACATCGACCACCACGCGCTGGTCGCCGCGGCGGCCACGCCGCAGCGACGGCATCCCCTTGCCCTTGAGCATGACCACCGTGTTCGGCTGAGTGCCGGGCTCGATCTCGATCTCCTCGTCGCCGTCGAGGGTCGGCACGGTGAGGCGAGTACCGAGGGCGGCGAGCGGCGCCGGCACGTGCAGCACCGACACGAGGTCGTTGCCGTCGCGCACGAAGCGCTCGTCCTCGAGCACGCGCACGAGCACGTAGAGGTCACCCGCCGGGCCGCCCCTCTCGCCTGCGTGGCCGCGCCCGGTGAGCCGGATGCGCTGCTCGTCGGCGATCCCGGCCGGGATGTCCACTGCCAGCTTGCGCGTGGTGACCTCGAGCCCACGACCGCCGCAGCGCTCGCACGGCACGGTGGCGATCCGGCCGTCGCCGCCGCACTGGTCGCAGGCGACCGAGCGCACGAGCTGTCCGAAGGCCGTGCGCTGCACCGTCCGGAGCTGGCCGGCGCCGCCGCAGCGCGGGCAGGTCTCGATCGGCGTGCCGGGCTCGGCGCCGTTTCCGTGGCAGCGCTCGCAGCGCTCCACGACCTCGTATTCCACGTCCACCTCGGCGCCCCGGGCAGCGTCCTCGAGGGAGACCTCGACAGCCACCGCCACGTCGCCGCCCTGAGCCGGACCGCTCCGCGAAGCCCTGCCGAAGCCGCCGCCGAAGGGATCGCCCCCGAAGAACGCGTCGAAGATGTCGGCGAACGAGCCGAAGCCGGTGAAGTCCGGCTCGAAGCCACGGCTGTTCAGGCCCTCGTGGCCGTAGCGGTCGTACACCGAGCGGCGCTCCGGGTCGGAGAGGATCTCGTGCGCCGCGGCAGCCTCCTTGAAGCGCTCCTCCGCGCCCGCCTCGTTGCTCACGTCGGGGTGAAGCTCGCGCGCGAGCTTGCGGAAGGCCTTCTTGATCTGCGCCTGATCGGCGTCCCGGGGGACGCCTAGGACCTCATACGGATCGCTGTTCATTCGTCGTAGAGCTCGCCCACGTAGCGCGACAGCTCAGCCGCCGCCTGACGCACCGAGGAGATGGCGCGGCCGTAGTCCATGCGCACGGGCCCGAGAACGCTCACGGCTCCAAGGCTACGAGTCGGCAGACCGTAGGTGGCGGCAACCACGCTCAGGGATCGCAGCTCGGGCTCCTCGTTCTCCGCGCCGATGCGCAGGTAGATGCGCGGCTCGGTGAGCACCCCGCGCAGCAGGCCGAGCAGCGCCACGCGGCGCTCGAGCAGCCTCATCAGGTCGTTGATCTGCGACAGCTCCTGCACCCGGTACTCGGAGAACAGGCGTGCCGCGCCCTCCACGTAGAGGCTGTCCTCCGCGGTCTCCTCGAGCTCGGTGAACGCGGGCGCGAGCGTCGCGAGGAATGCCTGCTCGCCGGCCGACAGGCTCGGCTCTTCGAGCTTCTGGTGCAGCATGCGCGCGCCGAGGCCCATGCCGCGGAGCGCCTCGTTGAGATAGCTCGCCGCCCAGTCGACGATACCCGCGTCCACCGGGCTGTCGTAGCTGATCACCCGCTTGGTGACGCCGCCGGTGGAGGTGATCACCACCACCATGACGACCTGCGGCTGGAGCAGCAGTACTTCGATGTGCCGGATCGTGGTGGTGGCGATCGGGGGCGCCGTCACGATCGCGAGCAGGTTCGTGACCTGCGAGAGCTGCTCGCTCGTGGTGCGCATCGCCGCGTCCACCTCGCGGCGCATGTGGCCGAGCTCGAGCCGCTGGCGCGGCACCGGCAGTTCGTGCGACTCGAGCATCGCGTCGACGTAGTAGCGGTAGCCGGCGTCGGTGGGCACGCGCCCCGCGGAGGTGTGCGGGTGCTGGAGCAGGCCCAGCTCCTCGAGCTTCGCGAGCTCGGCGCGGATCGTGGAGGGCTTCCAGGGCATGCCGCCCTGCTCGGCCAGCCAGCGCGATCCGACGGGCGCGCCCTGCGCCACGTGTACCTCGACCAGCTTCCGGAGGACCTGCGTCTGTCGCTGCGTGATCTCCACCCCGTAGATTTTGAAGGGTCGCGTCCAGTCGAGGGGCGCGCCTCCCCTCCCGACCGAAGGAGCCCTCCCCGTGGAGCGCAAGTGGTGGACGCTAATCGTCGTCAGCGTCGCGACCTTCATGCTGCTGCTGGACATCACGATCGTGAATGTCGCGCTGCCGTCGATCCAGAAGTCGCTCGACGCGAGCTTCACCGACCTCCAGTGGGTGGTCGACGCCTACGCGCTCACCCTCGCCACGCTGCTGCTCACGGCCGGCTCGCTGGCCGACATCTT
This sequence comes from Thermoleophilaceae bacterium, assembly GCA_045805385.1. Taxonomy (GTDB): domain Bacteria; phylum Actinomycetota; class Thermoleophilia; order Solirubrobacterales; family Thermoleophilaceae; genus JADGHQ01. The sequence continues at coordinate 5,733 of JBJMLG010000193.1, read as the reverse complement.
CGGGCGAAAGCGCGTGTTCGAGATCGGCCTGGCGCTGTTCACGCTGTCCTCGCTGCTCTGCGGCATCTCAGGCTCGCCGCTGATGCTGATCCTCGCCCGCGCGGCGCAGGGCGTCGGCGGCGCGATCATGTTCGCGACCTCGCTGGCGCTGCTCGCGCAGGCGTTCCGCGGGCGCGAGCGCGGCACCGCGTTCGGCATCTGGGGCGCCGTGATCGCGAGCGCGGCGGCAATCGGGCCGCTGCTCGGCGGCGCGCTCACCGACGGGCTCGGCTGGGAGTACATCTTCTTCATCAACGTGCCGATCGGCGTCGGGGCGATCCTGCTCTCCATGCGCCAGCTCGAAGAGTCGCGCGACCCGCGCGCGTCCGGCGTCGACTGGCTCGGCCTCGTGACGTTCTGCGGCGCGCTCTTCCTGCTCGTGTTCGCGCTGATCCGGGCGAACGACCTGGGCTGGGGAAGCACCCAGACCGTCTCCGAGCTGATCGGCTCGGTGGTGCTGCTCGGCGCCTTCGTGTTCGTGGAGCGCCACCAGAGCCAGCCGATGTTCGACCTCACCCTGCTGAGAAAGCCGACCTTCACCGGGGCGAACATCGTGGCCTTCACGCTGTCGGCCTCGATGTTCGCGATGTTCCTCTACATCGCGCTGTACGTGCAGAACATCATCGGGCTATCGCCGTTCAAGACCGGCCTCGTGTTCCTGCCGCTCACGGTCACGTCGTTCTTTGCGGCGCCGATCTCGGGGCGGCTCTCCGGCGTGGTATCCCCGAGGGTGCTGTTCGGGATCGGCATGCTGCTCGTGTCCGGCGGGCTGCTGCTGATGCACGGGGTGACGCCAAGCTCGAAGTGGACGCACCTGCTGCCCGGGTTCATCGTCGCGGGCGCGGGCATCGGCTTCACCAACCCCACGCTCGCCTCAGCCGCGATCGGAGTGGTGCCGCCCGAGCGAAGCGGCATGGCGTCGGGCATCAACTCCACCTTCCGCCAGGTAGGCGTGGCGACCGGCATCGCAGGTCTCGGGGCGGCTTTCCAGGCACAGGTCCAGTCGAAGATCACCGACCTGATCGCGAACACGCCGGCGGCGGGGAGCGGCATCGCGAAGCAGGTCTCCACCGGGAACGTGAAGCAGGCGCTCGCGCAGCTTCCCGACCAGGCGCGAGCCGTGGCCGGACGAGCCGCGCGCGAGGGCTTCGTCAGCGGGCTCAACCACATCCTCTACATCGGAGCCGGTGTGGCGCTGTTCGGCGCGATCTGCGGCTTCGCGCTCGTGAGGCGCTCCGACTACGTTGCCGGCGCGGCGCACGTGGAGGAACCCGTTCAGGAGGCCGTGCCGGCGTAGGGCTTCCACCGCCTTTCGCACCGGCGTAGAGTCGGCGCAGCTCGCTCTCCCTCTCAGGAGGTCGCCCATGACTCGTCGCCGGTCATGCCACGCGATGGGGCCAGTCGCGCTGGTTGCCATTCTGGTCGCGCTCGCCGCCGCGCCTCCGGCGACCGCGGCGGAGGCGGGTGCGCGAAGCGACGCCATCACGGTCGGCGCCCTTCTCGACCTGCGAAGTGGGTGGACATCGCTGGGGCGAGCAAGCGAAGTGACGCTGCGGCTCGCGGCCGCCGACGCGAACCACCGCTTCGCGGCGAGCCGCGTGCCCACCCGCGTCAGGCTGAAGGTCGTCGACGTTCGCGGCGACCCGGCACGTGCCCGGCGCGAGCTTCGGCGGCTCGCGGCGCAGGGAGTCCGGCTGGTCATCGGTCCGCAGGCAAGCTCTGAGGTTCGCGCCGTTCGAACCGCGGCCGACTCACTCGGGGTCGTCACGATCAGCCAGGGCAGCACAGCGCATTCGCTGGCGATCGCGCGCGACAACGTGTTCCGCTTCGTTCCAGACGACGTCCGCGAGGGCGAGGCGGTCGTCGCACTCCTCGCCAAGGACAGGATCGATGCGATCGTTCCCGTCTGGCGAAACGACGCCGGCAACGCCGGCCTCGCCATCTCTGTTCGCCGTCAGTTCGAGAAGGCGGGCGGGTCGGTCACACGCGGCATCCGTTACGGGACGGGCGTCTCCGACTTCACGCCGGTCGTCGGCGAGCTGCACACGCAGGTGAGCGCGCTCGGAGCCGCGCGGGCGGCCGTTTACCTCGCGGCGTTCGACGAGGCCGCCCAGCTGTTCGACGCGGCAAGCCGCGATCCGCTGCTCGCGTCGCTCCCGTGGTACGGAAGCGACGGCGTCGCTCTCACTCCCCGCCTCCTCCAAGATCCGGTTGCGGCCCGCTTCGCGGCAGGCGTCGGCTATCCCAACCCGACGCTCGGGCTCGATGCCGCGGCGATACGACGATCCAGGCGACTTGTGGCGCGGGTGCGGGCGAAGCTCGGGAGCAACCCGGACGCGTTCGCGCTCACCGCGTACGACGCGCTCCGGATCGCGGCTGCCAGCATCCGCGCGGCAGGCGTCGACGACGTCCGTGGCCTGAAGCGCGCGCTCGTTCAAACGGCTCACGGGTACACGGGCGTGAGCGGAAGGCTGCTCTTGAACGCAGCAGGCGACCGCGCATTCGGGAGTTATGACTTCTGGTCGGTGTGCCTGCCCGGCGGCCGTCCGGTGTGGACCCGCACGTCGAGCTACATCTCAGAGCGACCGGGCAAGGGCCGCATCGTCGCGCGCGCGTCCTGCTAGGAGCGCCGTCAACCGAACTCGAGGGTCGTGACGCCGAAGATCCTTGGCACGTCCTCCGGCGGCCGGCCGTTCAGGTACATCCGGGCGGTCTCGAACGACGGCTCCATCTCGCGACGGGCGCGAAGGTGGCGCGCGCGCCGGTTTGCAGCCGGCATGTCCACGAACACGTCCGTGCCTGGCCCAGCCGTGGCCGCGAGACCGGCCAGCAATGTCTCCGCCACATCCTCGTCGTCGGCCAGTAACGGGCCCACCTTGGCGCCAACCCGGCACGGTCGCAGCACGCCGTAGCCGGCGAGGCGGCCGTCCGTTACGCACGCAAGCGCGTGGCCGGGAGGGCGGTCGATCCATATCCGCAGGAAGCGTTCTCTCGCCGTGCCGAACACCGCTGTGTCGAATGCCAGGAGGAGCTCGAACGGCACCGAGGACAGCTCCACCAAGGCGGTGGGCCGGTCGCCGCCGCCCGTCGTGCGCCAGCGAACGTTGCGGTGAGCGAGCACAAAGCCGCGACGCTCGTACGACGCTCGCTGTACCAGAACGCCGTCCAGCCCCACGATGCGCCCGCCGGCCCGCGCAAGCGCGCGGTCGAACAAGGCGCTCCCGATGCCGCGACCCCGGAGGTCCGGCCGCACGATGTAGAAGCCGATGAACGCATACCCGTCGTAGCGCGCGCAGGAGGCGGTGGCAACGATCTCGCCCGCACGATCGGTCGCCAGGAACGAGCCGGGATCCGCGGCCACGAATCGTCGTTCGTCGTCGAGTCCCGGGTTCCAGCCCTCCGCCTCCGCCCAGGCGACGGCGGCTTGCGCAGCGAGCATCCGCGCAGCTTCGATCAATCGGCGATACCGGTCAACGCGTGCCCGGCTTGACTTCGCTACACACTCGACCGGCGCCACTTCGTCGCGACTGTCACCGGCTACCGATCCAGCGCCGACCAGGCAGAGGTCCTGGTGCTCACGCGGCTCGGGGATTTCGACGGGCGAACGCCGGCCCGCTGAGGTCCGGTCTTGATCGGAACCGATTCAGGCACTTCCACCGCCGCGCCGGCGGGCGTAGAGTCGCGATCGACTCGCATTCCCGATCAGGAGGTCATAGCCCATGACCCGCGATGAAATGGAAGCCGCAGTCCGTGAGGGCTACGAAGCCTGGAACAACCACGATGCGGCCGGCACCGTGGCGATGTGCGCACCTGACTGCGTGAGCAGGGACAACAACCGCGAGATGCACGGAATCGAGGAGATGAAGGCCGCCGCGCAGGCGTACTTCGACGCCTTCCCGGATCTCCACCTCGACGTCGTATCGCTCTACGTGGACGGCAACACCGTGATCCAGGAGTGGCGCAGCAGCGGCACCCACGAGGGTGAGCTGATGGGCATCCCGGCAACCGGCCGCCACACCGAGGCCGCGGGCGCAGGAATCGACGAGTTCGGCGACGACGGGCTCGTGCACCGCAGCGTCCTGTACTGGGACACGGCGAAGGTGCTGCAGGACATCGGCGTGATGCCGGCCCCCACCGCCGCGACCGCCTGACCCACATCGAGCTCGGGCGCGCCAGACCCGGCGCGCCCGGCGCGGTCCCTATACCGCCAGCTCCGCCTCGGCGTTGCGGATGATCTGGTTGCCGTCCTGCTCGGCCACGGTGTCGATCACGACCACTCCGTCGCGCTCCTCCTTGACTGTGCCGCTCACCACGATCTCCTTCTCGGGGAAGCCCATGCCGCGGAACTGCACCGACAGCCGCTTGAGCGCGCGCGGATCGCCGCCCGCCGCCTGCGTCTGGGCGCGCGCCACCTGAGCCATCGCGTACAGCCCGTGCAGGATGTTGCGCGGCAGGCCGACCGCCTGCGCGAACTCGGGGTCGATGTGGATCGGGTTGAAGTCGCCCGAGGCGCCCGCGTAGCGATGCGGCAGGTACTTGTCGGGCGTGACCCGCAGCTCGGGAATCTGCTCTCCCTGCTTCAACTCAGCCTCCTCGCACGATGTTGGTCCACGTGCCGCGCACCGTCTCGGCGCCGTCCTGGTTCTTGGACACGGACTCGAAGACGAAGAACTGCCGGCCGTCCTTCTCGTACATTTCCTTGACCTGCGCCTGCGTGGTGATCGTGTCCCCCGCGACGACCGGCTCGCCCCACACGAACTCCTGCGAGCCGTGCAGCATCATCATCAGGTTGATGCCGAGCTCGGGATCGAGGATCGCCGGCCCCATCGCACCGGCCGAGTAGACGACCGCGAACATGGGCGGCGCGACCACGTTGCGAAAGCCCGCGGCCTTCGCGGCGTCGGGGTCGTGGTAGACCGGCTCGTTCTCCCCGACGGCGTTTGCGTACTCGCGAATCTTCTCCCGGCCCACCTCGTACTCGTAGGGGGGGTAGCTCTTGCCGACGTTCCGGCGATCAAACATCTCGATGGGTGGCATAGATCGTCGCCGCCAGGTCCTCCTCGGCGTGGCTTGCGTTCGCCGCGCGCTCCATCTGGCGTGCGGCCGCCTCGACCACCGGCAGCTCGATGCCGCTCTCCTCGGCCGCCTCGAGCACGAGCCGCGCGTCCTTCAGTGCGAGCCTGAGGGGAAACGATGTCGGGAAGTCGCGCTGGATCATCATCTTTCCCTTCAGCGACGCATATGGCGGGCCCATCGGGCCGCCGTCGATGATCTCGAGGAACTTCGCGGGGTCGCTGCCAATCGACTCCGCGAATGCGATCGTCTCGCCTAGGCCCTCGACCAGGGCCACCAGCCAGCTGTTCAGCACGAGCTTCATGCGGCTCCCGTTGCCCGCCTCTCCCAGCTCGACGATCTTCGATCCCACCGCCTCGAACACGGGTCTCGCCCGGTCGATCGCGTCCTGCGGGCCCGAGGCGAGGACGATCAACTGGGCCTGCTCGGCCGGCTGCTTCGTCCCGAGCACCGGAGCGTCCACGAACGTGATGCCGCGCTCCTCGGCAAGCTTCGCGAGGCGCTCCGTGGCCTCCTGCCCGACGGTGCTCATCTGGAGCCAGATCGCCGCGCCGGGGACGCTGTCGGCGGCCTCCTCGATCACGGACCGGACGGCGTCGCCGTCGGCGAGCATGGTGAGGA
>JBJMLG010000192.1:0-36884 GCA_045805385.1 Thermoleophilaceae bacterium | reverse complement strand
GCAGGGGATCATCTTCTGCTCGATGGACACCGCGGTCACCGAGTACCCCGAGCTGGTCGAGCCGTACTTCATGACGAAGAACGTGCCGCCGCAGGACAACAAGTTCTCGGCGCTGCACGGCGCGATCTGGTCGGGCGGCTCCTTCGTCTACGTGCCCAAGGGCGTGAAGGTCGACCTGCCGCTGCAGGCTTACTTCCGCATGGAGGGCGCCGGCGAGGGCACCTTCGAGCACACGCTGATCATCGCCGACGAGGGCTCGAACGTGAACTACATCGAGGGCTGCACGGCCCAGACCTACAGCGTCAACTCGATGCACTCCGCGGTCGTCGAGATCTTCGTCAAGGAGGGCGCGAAGGCGCGCTACACGACCGTCCAGAACTGGTCGAAGGACGTCTACAACCTCAACACCAAGCGCGCGGTCGTCGAGGCCAACGGCACGGTGGAGTGGGTCGGCGGCTCGATGGGCGCCAAGTACGTGATGCTCTACCCGGGCTCGTTCCTGCTCGGCGAGGGCGCGCGTGCCGACCACCTGAACGTGGGCGTCGCGAGCGGCCAGGTCTGGAAGGACACCGGCGCCAAGGTGATGCACCTCGCGCCGAACACCACGTCGAACATCCTCGCCAAGTCCATCTCCAAGGACGGCGGGATCATGGGCTACCGCGGGCTTGTCCGCATGGGCCACAACTCACAGGGCTCGAAGGCCCACGTGCAGTGCGACGGCCTGATGATGGACGAGTTCTCGCGCTCCGACACGTGGCCGGACATCCAGATCCAGAACCCGCACGTCACCGTCGCGCACGAGGCGGTCGTCGGCAAGATCTCCGACGAGCAGCTGTTCTACCTCCAGAGCCGCGGGCTCAGCGAGGAGGAGGCAGCCGCGATGATCGTGAACGGCTTCATCGAGCCGGTCACGAAGGAGCTGCCGATGGAGTATGCGGTCGAGCTCAATCGTTTGATTCAGCTCGAGATGATCGGCAGCATCGGCTAGCTCGGCCGGACGCAGCAGCAATTGGGGGGAGGGCGCCTGCGGGCGCCCTCTTCTCGTTGTGGGGGAGCCTTGGGCGCATGCGGTGGGAGTGTGGTGGGCGAGCTTCGGGATCGTTGTCGATGGCTCAACTCCCAACCGTCCAGTGCCGATGGTTGGGTCGTGAGCGTCAACGACATGGCCCTCGTCCAGGGGCTCGCGGATACGCGCGCCTCGCTCGAGCAATGGCGGCGCGCGCCAAGCGCGGTGCTGCGGCCCTGGCTGCTCCTGAGCCTCGGCGTAACAGCCGCTCTGCTGCTCGCGGTCTGGCTGATCTCGCTGCTCTCCACGCCCGACCCCACTCCGCTCTTCCTCCCCGGCGTGCACTTCGATCCCACGCCGATGAACGTCGTGAGGGTGCTCTATCGAAACTCGCTGGTGCTGGCCCTGCATGCGATGGCGTGCGTGGCCGGCTTCATCGCGGGGAGCTCGCTGCCCCAGCAGGTCGAGCAGAAAACCGGCGTCTCGCGCACGATCCATCAACACGCCGGGCGGCTCGCGATCGGCTTCGTGGTGCTCGCCACCACTTTCTCCCTCGCCACGCAGGCATACGTGCTGGGGGGCGGGGCGGCGACACTCTCGTACGAGCTCGGTATCCCGCGAGGCATCCTGCTGCTCGCGCTGCTGCCCCACGCGCTGCCCGAGCTGGTCGCGCTGTTCTTGCCTCTTGCGGCGTGGCTGATCGCGAGCCGCCGCGGGGCGTGGCAGGAGCTGCTCGCAGCCACTTTCGCAACCGTGGCCGTGGCGGTACCGGTGCTGATCGCCTCGGCGCTCGTCGAGATCTACGTGACGCCCCACCTGCTGATCGCCCTGTCGGTCTAGAACGCACAGCGGCCCCGCCGAAGCGGGGCCGCGGGCCGCTCTTGCTACTTGCAGGGTGAGGTGTCCTTCACCGTTATCGGCGGGGTGTTGTCGTACGTGAAGACCGCCGAAAGCGCCCACTTCTTGCTCTTGGGACAGGTCTTCGGAGTGGTCGCGTAGGGCTTGGCCTTGGTACCGACCTTCTTCACGTTCAGGTCGAACTTGGTGAGCTTCGCCTCGCCAACTCCCGGGATCGGGAACTTCGGGACCTTGGTCAGCAGCTTCGGACCCGATGCGGCCCCGCGCACGCGTGCCACGCCCGCCCCGCTGAACTTGCCGCGGAACGCAGCGGTCTGACCGATCGCGCCCTTGGGGGTCAGCAGGAAGGCGATTCCCTTCGGCACGTTGAACGCCACGATGTTCTCGATGACCGGATCAATCGTCGGACCGAGCCCGGTGAACGCCTCGGCGATTCCCGTTCCGATCTTGCTCTTGGCCGGGCAGTCCTTCCCGTTGGAGCTCTGAATGGCCTGATCGGTGGCCTTGCACTGCGTCACGGCCTTCGAGTTGATCTTCGTGCCGGCCGGGAAGATGACCGTCACCGTACGCGCTGCCTCGAGCTGTCCGTTGAAGGTCGGTGCGCCCTGAATGTGCGTGTTCAGGCCGGTGGGACTCCCGGGCGCCTTGGTGGTGGTGGTCGAATCGAACGTCACGCCGTTTTTTGTACCGGCCATCGCGACGCTCGCCGTCCCGACCGCAAGCACGCCGACTACCGCGCCGACAAGCGGCTTCTTCCGCATTGCTCCTCCTCTTCCGAATGGCCAGGATGGGCCAGGATGGGCCAAATGGGCCAGAGCCCGGCGGTACCCTACACGGACCTCATCTGGTTTGCATCCCTTGCCACAAACATCGTCGACCGCTTTCCGAAAAGGTGAAGCGAGCGGCCCCGCAAACCGACCGCTCGCTTCAGGAAACGCGGAACTACTTCTTGCAGGGCCCGGTCGTGGTGACGGTGATCGGGGCGTGGGTGTCGTACTTGAAGATCGCCGAGAGGGTCCACTTCTTGCTCTTCGGGCAGGTCTTCGGGGTGGTCGAGTACGCCTTGGCGCCCTTGCCGTTCGCCTTCACGTTGAGGACGAACTTCGTGAGCTTCGCCTCATTGCCACCGGGGATCGGGAACTTCGGGACGGGCGTGACGAGCTTCGGGCCGGACGCCGCTCCGTGCGCGTGCGCCGCGCCCGCTCCAGCGAATCTGCCGCGGAAGGCCGCTGTCTGGCCGATCGGGCCCGTCGGCGTGAGCAGGAACGCGATTCCCTTGGGGATGTTGAAGGCGGCGATCGCCTCGCCCACCGGGTCCACCGTCGGGCCGAGGTCCGTGAACGCCTCCGCCGTGCCCGTTCCGATCTTGCTCTTCGCCGGGCAGGCAGAGCCGTTGGTGCTCTGAATCTGCTGATCCGTCGCCTTGCACTGCGGAATCGCCTTCGTATTGATCTTCGTGCCGGCGGGGAACACGACGGTGACCTCGCGCGTCGCGATGGGCTTGCCATCAGCACCCGCCGGCGTACCGGCGATCGTCACCTTGAGTCCGGTCGACGAGGCTGCCTTCGTGGTGGTGGTCTTGGCGCTGAACGTCACGCCGTCGACCGTCTCGGCAGCTGCCACGCCGACCGCTGATGCAGCCAGCGCGCATGCGAGCGCGCCGGCAAGCGGCTTCCTGCGCATTATTGGTCCTCCTCTATTGGCCAGGAAAAGGGAACACAGGCGACGCACCCATCGGGTGCGCCGCCGCCACCCTAACCGCTACTTCCGGCACGGGCCAGTCGCGGTCGCATGCACATCCGCGTGACCGTCGTAGCCCAACGTGGCGGGCAGCTGCCACTTGCCCGACCTCGGGCAGGTCTTCGGGGTGGTCCCGTAGGCCTTCTTGCCGCTCCCCGTCTTCTTGACGGCGAAGTCGAACTGGATCAGCACCGCGTTGCTGCCGCCGGGAATCGGAAACAGCGGCACGTCCACCACAAGCTTCGGCGCCTTCGTGCCTCTGAAGTTGCCGGTGAGCACCGCGGTCTGGCCGATCGCGCCCTTGGGTGTGAGCAGGAAGAAGATCTTCTTCTTCCCGTTGAACGCCTGCACGTCCTCGGAGATCGGATCGATGCCCGCGCCGAGCCCGGTGTTCGCCTTCACGAGGCCGGTGCCAACCCTGCTCTTCGAGCACACGTTGCCGTTCGTGTTCTGGATCGTCTGAGGCGAGGCCGTGCACTCGGGCAGCGCCTTGGTGTTGATCTTCGTGCCGGGCGGGAACTGCACCGTGACCTTGCGGATGGGCAGCTGCTTCCCGTCCAGCCCGCTGGGTGCACCCTTGATCGTGGTGCTCAGGCCGGTGGACGAGTTCACCTTCGTGCTCGTGGTCTTCGCGTCCCAGGTCACGCCGTCGCTCGTGCCGGGGGTGGCGACGGCGACGCCCGCGACAGCCACGGCGATGACCCCCGCGACCGCGCCGGCGATCGGCTTCTTCCGCATGCGAGTCTCCTTCGGTTGGCCAGGAGACGCCAACCTAACCGACGCGAGCGGCCCCGGAAAGCGAAGCGGCCGCGCGATGCGCGGCCGCTCCACTGCTTTCTCGGTTGAGCTGCGCGACTACTTGCAGCTGCTGCGCGACTTCACGGTCGCGGTCGTGCCGTCCTCGTAGTTGAACTTGGTGGTGGTCACCCAGTTCTTCGCCTTCGGGCACGTCGGCGGCGTCGTGACAGAGCGCTTCTTCTTGCTGCCACTGCCGCTCGAAACCGCCTTGAGGTTCACTTGGAACTTCGTGAGCGAGGCGTTGCCCGCGCCCGGGATCGGGAAGGCCGGCACCGGGGTGGTCACCACGTTCTTCTTGATCTTGCCGCGGATCGTCGCGGTCTGCCCGATCGCGCCCTTGGGCGTCAGCAGGAAGATGATCTGGTTCTTGCCGGCGAAGGCGATGATGTTCTCCACGACAGGGTCGATCCCGGCACCGAGGCCGGTGATCGCGTCAGCCGTGCCGGTACCGAGGCGGCTGCCGGCCGGGCACGCGTTCGCACCCTTGCTGTTGAAGTCGCTGTCCGAAGCGGTGCACACCTTCGCGGCCGATGTGTCGACCTTCGCGCCCTTCGGAAGGCTCACGACCACCTTGGTCGCGGGCGAGGGCTTCGCGTGCGGGGCGCCAGGGTCCTGGGCGTTCAGGTTGATCTTGAGGCCCGTGAGGCTATTCACCTTCTTCGAGCTGAAGGTGATCTGAGCCGTCTGCTTGAACTGCGCCGTCGCCATGGCCACCGCTGCGCCCACGAGCGCGAACATGGCCACGAGGGCGCTGATCAGGATTGTCTTCCTGCGCACTGAGTATTCCTCCTGGGGAAAGTAAATGAGGGCAGAGGTTTCCCCCCGCCGCTCTGCTAACGCATTGGAGCGGCGAAAGTTGCTCTCGGTCCGGACTATTGCACTGGAGCGGCCGCTTCAGCCGCTATGGCGCGCTCGACGCCGTCGAGCAGGTCCCAGTTTCCCTCGAGCGCGCCGAGCGCGACCTCGAGCAGGCGGGAGTCGTCGCAGCGGCGGGCGTTCGCCTCGATCAGGCGGCGTGCCTGCGCGGCGTGCTCCTCGTCGCGGCGCGAGTGCAGCGCGAAGTAGGACGCCGCATCGTCGTCCGGCGCAACGCCGTAGTGCTCCGCGAGGCCGTCGAGCTTCGTCTGAGAGATCGCCGGCTGCGCCGACTCGACCGCGAACAGCACCGCCAGGCGCTCTTCCTGAGACTCTCCGGCGGTCCAGGCGGCGGCGCAGCGCTTGCTCTCCGCGGCCGGCGTGGCCTCGGTCGAACCACCGAGCGAATGGACGAAGCGGTCCCACAGCTCCACGTGCGCCTCCTCCTCGCGCGCATGCAGCTCGAGCTCGGTCCTCGTGGCAGGGTCGTCGGCCGCCTCGGCCGCCGCACGGCTCTGCTCGGCGAGAGCCAGGACCGCGTGCCGGTACTGGCCCGCGTACAGGGCGAGCTCCTCGCGCGTGAGCTCTCCCGCACTCCAGCGCGTGTAGAAGGGGTGGCTCAGCACGTCGTAGCGGCCGCGCTCGGCCTCAAGTCGCTCGAAGAACTCCATTGCTCGCTCCCTCTTCGGAAATCGCCCCAGAAGACTGTTGCGGCATCCTACCGGCGTGCGCGCTCCGGCCGACCTCCAGATCCACGCCCCCGAGTTCCCGCCGCGGCTTCCGTGGCTGAACGTCGCCTTCCTGCGCATGGACAAGCAGCTCGGGCAACACGCGGTGCTGGTGGAGTTCTGGGACTTCGCGCGGATCAACTCACTGCGCACGCTGCCGTACATGAAGGCCTGGCACGAGCGCTACGCCGGGGCGGGGCTGCGCGTGATCGGGGTGCACACGCCCGGCTACTCGTTCGGGCGCGACCCGGACGTGGTCGGGTTGGCGGTGGCGCGGCTCGGGATCGACTATCCGGTGGCGGTGGACTCGGACTACCGGCTCTGGCAGGAGTACGGCACGCAGGGCTGGCCGTCGCGTTACCTGTTCGACCGCCGCGGCATCCTCCGCTACGTGCACTACGGCGAGGGCGACTACCTCGACGCCGAGCTCGCGATCCAGGAGACGCTTCATGAGATCGACGCGGACGCGACGTTTCCGCCGCCGCTCGACCCCATCCGCCCCGAGGACGCGCCCGGAGCGCTGCTGCAACCGCAGACGGCCGACGTCGCTCTTCCCGCCGACAGGGCGCGGGTGCAGCTCGTTCGCGACTGGGTCGACGGCCCCGACTACATCGAGGCGGCCGACGCAGGCGCGTCGGCGCACGTCTCGTTCACCGCCGGCGCGGCCTGGGCGGTCCTGTCGGGCGCCGGTGTCGAGCCCGGCCTGTACGAGACCGACGGGACGGTCGTGGCCGAGTCGCCCGGCCTGCGCCTGCACGGGTTTCAGTTCACGCCACTGCCGCCTGACTGAGCTTCGCGTCAGGCGTATGCTCTTCGCAGGAGAGGAGAGCCGCGTGGCCTTTCGCCGGATCCTGGTGAGCTACGACGCCTCGCCCGACGGCGACGAGGCCCTGTTCATGGCAGCCGAAGTTGCGCGAAAGAGCGCGGCCGAGCTGGTGGTGGCCGCGACGGCGCCGGTTGAGCCGGTGCGCTACGTGGGCCTCGCCATGGCGAATACCTGGAACCGGCTGGTGCGAGAAGACGCGCGCATGCTGCTCGACCGCGCAGCGCTGCTGCTGGAGGACCTGCAGACCCCGCGGCGCGTCGTGCTCGAGGGAAGCCGCCGGACGGCGCTGGCCGAGTGCGCGGAGAAGCTCGACTGCGATCTGGTGGTGCTGCCCGCGCCGCCCCGCGGTCCGCTCGCCTTGCTGCTCACCCGCGACCCCGAGAGAGCGATCGTGAAGCGGGGCCGAGCGATCCTGCGAGCGCCGGCGGCGCGAGCTAGGCGGGACCGGCGGCGGCGAGCGCCTTCCGGATCTCCTTCGGAAGCATGAAGCGCACGTCCTCCTGGACGACCTCGAACTCCGAGACGTCCGTCGTGCCTCGCTCCCCGAACCAGTCGACAAGCTCCTGAACCAGCTCCTCCGGCGCGCTCGCTCCCGAGGTGATGCCGACGATGCGCGCGCCCTCGAGCCACTCCTCCTCGAGCTGGCCGACGTTGTCGATCAGATGCGAGCGCGCGCCGTGGTCGCGGGCGACCTCCACGAGCCGGTTCGAGTTCGAGGAGTTACGTGAGCCGATCACGAGCACGAGGTCGCACTCACGCGCCATCTGGCGAACCGCCATCTGGCGGTTGGTCGTGGCGTAGCAGATGTCGTCGGTGCGGGGCCCCGTGATGTTCGGGAAGCGCTCGCGCAGCCGCACGATGATCTCCCGCGTCTCGTCGACCGACAGCGTGGTCTGCGAGATGTAAGCGATGTGGTCGGGATCGGGGACCTCGAGCGCGTCGGCATCCTCGACGCTCTCGACAAGCACGATGTTGTCGGGCGCCTCGCCCATCGTGCCCTCCACCTCCTCGTGGCCCGAATGCCCGATCAGCACGATCGTGTAGCCCTGGGTGGCGAACTTGCGCGCCTCCACGTGCACCTTGGTCACGAGCGGACAGGTGGCGTCGATTGTCTGCAGGGCGCGTGCGGCCGCGTTCTCGTGCACGCTCGGAGCCACGCCGTGGGCGGAGAACACGACGGTCTGGCCCTCCGGCACCTCTGTCTCCTCGTCGACGAAGATTGCACCGCGCTGCCTCAGCTGATCCACGACGTGCTTGTTGTGCACGATCTCCTTGCGCACGTAGACGGGCGCGCCGTACAACTCGAGCGCGCGCTCGACCGTCTGGACTGCCCGGTCCACTCCCGCGCAGTAGCCGCGCGGGGCGGCGAGCAGCAGCTTCTGTGGGGCTTCGGCCACTGATTCAGAGTGTACGCAGGAGTTGAGCGACCGACTCGCCCACTTTGTCCAGGCTGCTGCGCGACACGGCGGACAGGTTGTCGCACGTTTTGTGGAAGCAGGGGAAATCCCAGTCGATCAGGTCGATCGAGGGGACGCCCTGGCTCAGGAAAGGCGTGTGGTCGTCACTGATCGTCACCTCGGTCTTCGGCGGGAAGGTGCCGATCGCGCCCACCTTGCGGGCCGCGGAGCGAAGCTCGCCCCACAACTTGGTGGTCGAGCTGCCCTCGCGCGGCAGGCTCAGCTCGCGGTCACCCACGAAGTCGAGGAGGATCATCGCCTCGGCACCCCGGTAGCGCGCCGCCGCCACCCGGCTCCCGCGTAGGCCGTACTGCTCGAACTGCGAGTCGGGCGTGCCGGCGGGGGTTTCCTCGCCGTCGAATAGGGCGAACACGACAGTGGGCCGGGCCTGGCGCGGCTTCAGCCGGCGTGCCAGCTCGAGCACGACGGCCGTGCCCGAGGCGCCGTCGTTCGCTCCCAGGAAGCCGGGAATGTCCTTCGTGTCGTAGTGCGCGCCCACCACGACCCGCCGCCCCGGATCGCGCCCCGGCACCACGCCGATCACGTTGCGGAGCTCCCCGGGCACTGCTTCGAAGCGTCCGTGCGGCAGCTTGCGCCTGAGCGTCTCGGCCAGGCGCCTGGATGGGTCCGAGCCGGCCGGGCGCGGCCCGTAGCTCAGCTGCAGCTGGAGCAGCCTCCACGCCCGCTCGGCGTCGAAGCGGTCGGCCTTCAGGCGGGCCGGCGCGGCAGGGGGCGAGCCATGCTTGCCGGGGAAGGGCAGGCTGTCTGTAGCCGCGAGCGCCACCACGGTCGCTCCCAGCACGAGCTGGCTCGCGAGGACTGCGAACAGGATTCGCACGCCCAGATTGTGGCGTGTCAGGCGATGTCGTCGCTGAGCCGGGCCCAGTCGGACTGGCGCTCGGCGAGCAGTGCGTCCAGCTTTTCCCGCTCCAGCGGTCGCGCGAGGTAGAAGCCCTGGCCCTCGTCGCAGTGGAGGTCGCGTAGCCGCTCGAGCTGCTCGGGGTACTCGATCCCCTCGGCCACGGTTTGCAGCCCGAGAGTCGCGCCCAGCGTGATCATCGCGGAGGCGACTGCCGAGCCCTCGTCGCCGTCGGCGACGCCGTCCACGAAAGGCTTCGCGATCTTCACGATGTCGACGGGGAAGCGGTCGAGGTAGCCGAGCGACGAGTAGCCGGTGCCGAAGTCGTCGATGGCGAGCCGCACGCCCAGCTCCTTCAGACGCCGCAGCGTGAGCACGGCGGCATCGGCATCCTGGAGGAGCACGGTCTCGGTGATCTCGAGGACCACGGTCGCGGGGTCGAGTCCCGAGCGTTCGAGCGCTGCGCCGACCTCGTCAACGATTGCGGGGTGCTGCAGCTGACGCCCCGAGAGGTTCACGCCGATGTTGAGCGCGTTGTCCTGGCCGTAGGCCTGCTGCCACAGCTTCGCCTGCGAGAGCGCCTCGTTGAGCACCCACTCGCCGACGGGCACGATCAGGCCGGTCTCCTCGGCGAGCGGGATGAACTCCCCGGGCGGGATGAGCCCCCGCTCGGGGTGCTGCCAGCGCACCAGCGCCTCGATCCCGCTGATGCGCCCGCTCGAGAGCTCGACCGTGGGTTGGTAGTGGAGCACGAACTGCCTCGACTCGAGCGCCTGCTCGAGCTCTGCCTTCAGCTCGAGGCGGCGCATGGCCGCATGGTGCATCGAGGGCTCGTAGAACTCGTGCCGGCCCTTGCCGCGGCGCTTCGCGATGTACATCGCCACGTCGGCGTTGCGGAGCAGCTCCTCGGCGGTCTCAACCCGGTCGGGGTCGCTGAGCGCGATGCCGATGCTCGCGTACGCGAACGTGCGCTTGCCGTCGAGGGCGAAAGCGGGGCGGAGCGCTTCCGTGAGGCGTTCGGCGACAGCCTCAGCCTCCTCCGGCTCGTCGAGCTCGTCGAGCAGGACAGCGAACTCGTCGCCGCCGAGGCGCGCGGCCGTGTCCCCCGCGCGCAGGCAGTCGCGCACGCGCTCCGCCACAGCCTCGATCAGCTCGTCCCCGGCGGCGTGGCCGAGGCTGTCGTTCACGGTCTTGAAGTCGTCGAGGTCGAGAAACAGGACGGCCATTCGGCGCGCGTCACGGTCGTGCCGCTTGAGGGCATGGTCCACGCGGTCGGTGAAGAGAGCGCGGTTGGCAAGGCCGGTGAGCGGGTCGTGGAACGCCCGGTGCGCGAGCTCGTCCTCGAGCTCCTTGCGCTCGCCGATGTCGCGCGTGGTCACCACGTAGCCGCGCACGTCCGGGTCGTCGAGGAGGTTCGTGCCGATCGACTCCACGTGTCGCCAGCTGCCGTTGCTGTGACGCACCCGCAGGCGCGCGGGCACGCCGGGGCCCTTGATGCGCGCCCCCTCCGCGAGCAGAGCGCCGGTCGGGGCAGCGTCATCGGGGTGGACGAGGTCGAGTAGCGACATGCCGATCACATCGCCGGGCCGGTAGCCGAGGATGCGCTCGATCGAAGGCGTAACGAACACGATGCCTCCCTCCCTGTCGCTCACGGTCACGACGTCGGAGGAGTTCTGGACGAGCGAGCGGAAGCGGGCCTGGCTGCGGCGGGCATCCTCGATCAGCTCGGCGCGCTCGAGCGACAGGCCCACCTGCGCCCCCAGCGTCTCGAAGCTGTCGCTGAAGTCCTCGGGCAGCGCGCCGTCGCCCGCGCCCACGAGCGCCCCCGCGAGACGGTCCTTCACCCGCAGCGGAGCGACGAAGATCGATCCCTGCTTCGCCGAGTAGTGGTCCGCGGCCTTGGCGCGGAGCGCGGGGCCAACGTTCTCCAGCGCCTTCAGCTCGAGCAGGCGCGAGCGGAGTTCCGGCGGCAGCTTGGTGACGTCGATCTCCACGCCGAGCAGCTCGTGGGAGTCAGCGCCGGCTGCAGCGACGACCCTCATCCGCTCGACGTTGCCGATCAGGACAGACGAGCGCGCACCCGGCACATCGCTCATGAGCTCGAGCGCAGCCTCGACGGCCAGCTCGAGCGCGGCCTCCGAGGTCTTGGTGGCCGCAAGCTTCGTGCCGGCGGCCGTGAGCACGCGCTCGCGCGCAAGCGAGCGGGCATGCCTACCGAGTGCCTTCAGGAACATCGGACCGATCACGCCGATCACAAGTGTGGCCTCGAGCTGCTGGTACGCCGGTGACGACACCGCGAAGAGCGAGCCGGCGTGCCGGTGGAGCACCAGTGCCACGACGAACGCGGCCCAGAAGAGCAGCGCATTGGCTACGCCGCCTCGGACTCCCGTGTACGCGCACCTGAAGAGGAGAGCGCTCCAAAGCAGCGGCTGCGCGCCGACCGGGTCGAGCGCCGCGATCACGGCGAAGATCGCCGCGGCTTCGAGCAGCCCGCGGGCGATCGGCACCCGGGACTGCCTGTAGTCGAGCAGCCACGCTCCCGCGAGCACGACCATTGCCGCGGCGGCCAGCGCCGTCCTGAAGACCGGCCGGTCGCCCGCGCCGCTCACCACCACCTGTGCCCCGACCGGGACGTTCAGGTAGCAGAGGACGAACAGCAGCCAGCGGGCCCGCTCGAAGGAGCCGGACGGTGGCGCGAGCGCGCGTGCGCGCGCGTGCGCGAATGCCGACGCAGACTCTCGAAGTGAGGCCACGCCCCCGTGATCGGTGCGCGGGCGCGTTCTTTGAGCGGTTGTGGGTCCCCGCTGCCCGCAATAGGCTCCAGCGCATGCCGACTGGGCACATGGACCGGCTGACTGCGCTCGACGCGTCGTTCCTCGCCCAGGAGCGCAAGAGCTCGCACATGCACGTCGGCGCGGTGCTGCTCTTCGAGGGACCGCCGCCGCAGCGCGTGGAGTTCACCGACCAGGTGGAGTCGCGCCTGCACCTGGTGCCTCGCTACCGGCAGAAGCTCGCGTTTCCCCCGCTCGAGCTCGGGCGACCGCTCTGGATCGACGACCCACGCTTCAACATCGAGTACCACGTGCGCCACACGGCGCTGCCCTCGCCCGGTTCGCTCGACCAGCTGCGCCAGCTCGCCGGCCGCATCTTCTCCCAGCGGCTCGATCGCGAGAAGCCGCTGTGGGAGATCTGGCTGGTGCAGGGCCTCACAGACAACCGCTGGGCGGTGATCACGAAGACCCACCACGCGATGATCGACGGCATCGCGGGTGTCGACGTCGCCTCGGTGCTGTTCGACCTCGATCCAGTGCCGAAGCCTCTGCCGGATCCCGGCGAGGAGTGGACGCCGCACCCAGAGCCGTCCTCGGTGGACCTCGCGGCGGAGGGACTCAAGGGCCTCGCGAAGCGGCCGTTCGAGATCGCCGGCCGCGCGCTCGGCGCGGCGACCCGGCCCGCCGAAACGGTTCGCGAGGTGGTCGATGCAGCCGAGGCCGTCGGAGAGGTGGCCTGGGCCGGCCTCAACCCGGCCCCGGAGACTCCGCTGAACGTGGAGATCGGCCCGCACCGGCGCGTGTGGTGGGTGGAGAGCCGGCTGGCCGACTTCAAGGAGGTCAAGGACACCCTCGGAGGCACCGTGAACGACGTGGTGCTCGCCGTGGTGACCGGCGCGCTGCGGCGCTGGCTGCACCATCGCGGAATCCGCACCGAGGGCCTCGAGCTGCGCGCCCTCGTTCCCGTATCGATCCGGTCGCAGGCCGAGCGAGGCGAGCTCGGCAACCGCATCGCGGCGATGCGCGGCCCGCTGCCCGTCTACTGCAGCGACCCCGTGCAGTGCCTCCAGATCGTGCGGGAGGGGATGGCCGACCTCAAGGAGTCGAAGCAGGCGCTCGGCGCGGAGGTGATCGCAGGGCTTCAGGACTTCGCGCCACCGACGCTTCTGGCCCAGGCGTCCCGGCTGAACTTCTCCACCCGCCTCTTCAACCTGATCGTGACCAACGTGCCCGGGCCGCAGTTCCCGCTCTACATGCTCGGCCGCGAGCTCCAGGACCTCATCCCGATCGCGTTCCTGCCGGAGGGCCACGCCCTCGCCATCGCGATCATGAGCTACAACGGCAAGATCACATTCGGGCTGCTCGCCGACTACGACGCGATGCCGGACCTCGACGACTTCGGCATGTTCCTCGAGGACTCGCTCGCCGAGCTGCTCGACGCCTCAGCCCGCGCACGCCGCCGGAAGAACCGCGTAGAGGCGGAGCCGGACGCGGCGAAGGCGCCATCTTCGAGTTGACAACCTAAAGAAGTGACGCCGCGTCACCCAGGTGGGTTAAGATCGCCCGCGGCTGGGAGGCCCGCTCGGTTCATGAACCGCTCCGTTCTCGCATTCCTCCTGGCCATGATCGCTGCGGCGCTGCTCGCGCCGGTCGCGTCCGCGTCCGACGTGCAGCACCTGCATTTCCGCTACGGCCCGATCAACGTCAAGCCGGGGTCGAACCAGATCCTCACGACGGGTGGCGTGGAGAAACCGTCGGAAGACGGCTACATCACGAAGATCGTCCCCAACCTGAAGCGGACCGACGGCAGCGTCCCCGGTACTCAGCTGCTGCACCTGCACCACGGCGTCTGGCTGAACGCCTCGAGGCGAGATCCCAGCACCCCTGCCTTCCCGTTCGAGAAGTTCTTCGCCGCCGGCGAGGAGAAGACGTCGATGACCCTGCCCGCGCCTTACGGCTACCCGGTGAAGGCGTCGGACGTCTGGGTGCTCAACTACATGATCCACGACCTCGTGACCAGGCCGTTCAAGGTCTACATCACCTACGACGTGGATTTCGTGCCGGCGAACTCTGCGCTCGGCAAGACCATGAAGCCCGTGCGCCCGATCTGGATGGACGTGCAGAACAACCATGCCTATCCCGTCTTCGACGTGCACAAGGGCAGCGGCCGCAACGGGCGCTTCACCTACCCGGACCAGGACACGAACGCCTACCCCGCGGGCACGGCGCCGCTCAACCAGTGGACCGCCGACCGGCCCATGACCCTGGTCGCGATGACGATGGGACATGTGCACCCCGGGGGCCTATGGGACGACCTCGACGTGCTGCGCGCCGGCGCGGTTCCGAACAGCGCGAAGGGAGTGATTCCCGGCGCCGGGCCGCACTCCGCGCGGATCTTCCGTTCGAAGGCGAAGTACTACGACCCGAACGGGCCGGTCTCGTGGGACATGTCGCTGCCCGTGTCAAAGCCTTCGTGGCGCGTGCATCTGAACCAGGGCGACACGCTGCGCATCAGCACCACGTACGACTCGAAGCACGCCTCCTGGTACGAGGCGATGGGGATCATGATCGCGTACGCGACTGAGGGCGACGACGGCGGCCCCGACCCGTTCCAGACGGCCGTCGACACCAAGGGCCGGCTCACCCACGGCCACCTCAGGGAGAACGACGCGTACGGCGGGCGCATGCCGTCGCTGCCGAATGCGAAGAAGCTCCCGGGTCGCTTCGTGAAGGGCAACCGAGTGCAGATTCAGGGATACAAGTTCCTGCCAGGCGACCTGCGGAGTTCGCTCGGCAAGCCGTACGTGCCAGAGGTGAAGCAGGGGCAGAGCTTGCGCTTCGTGAATGGCGACGGGGCGCCCGGAGTCGGGTTCCTCGACCAGGTGTCGCACTCGATCACCTCGTGCGCCTTCCCGTGCAACCTCAGCACCGGCATCAGCTACCCGATCGCGAACGGCAGGGTGTTCGACTCGGGGCAGATGGGCTTCGGGCCGATCGGCCTCACCGCGTTCAACAACAAGCAGACGTGGGAGTCCCCCAGGAAGCTCCGCGCCGGCACGTACACGTTCTTCTGCCGGATCCACCCGTTCATGCGCGGGGCCTTCCGGGTCGTTAAATAGCTCCGGAGCTCCGGGGCGATCGGCGCGGCGCGTCCTGCCGTAGCTGGACGGAGTTCCGGCTTTTGGTTGTACGCGCAATCGGGTACTACTCTCGGTACGTGGGCCAGGTGCGTGTCATTCACATCACCGATCCCGGCTGCCCGTGGGCTTACTCGGCGGAGCCGGCGATCAACGCGCTGCGGTTCCGCTACGGAACGCAGCTCGACTGGCGCACCGTGATGATCGGGCTCACCGAGTCGGGTGCGGAGTACGAGGCACGCGGCTACACCCCGGAGCTGATGGCGGCCACGCCGCTGCGGTTCAAGCGTTACGGGATGCCGTTCACCACAGGACTCCCGCGCGCTCGCGTGCCCGGCACCGGCCGCGCCTGCCGCGCGGCCGTCGCAGCGCGGCTGCTCGACCCCGAGCTCGGCGAGATCGCGCTGCGCGCGCTGCGCTTCGCCTGGTTCAACACCGACCTTCTGCTCGACGAGGACGCCGACATCTCCGAGGCGCTGTCGCGCGCGCCGCAGCTCGACGCGGCCGCGATCATGGCGCGCATCGACTCGCCCGAGGTGGAGGCGGCGTACCAGGAGGACCGGGCGCTCGCCCGTGGCGCCGAGGGCACGCCCGCCCAGATGCAGGGCAAGACCGCCCGCACCGACGGGCCCGAACGCTACACAGCGCCGTCGCTGATCTTCGAGGCCGCCGGGCAGACGCTGATCGCCGGTGGCTGGCAGCCGCTGTCCGCGTACGACGTCTTGATCGCCAACCTCGACCCGAGTCTCTCCCGGCGGCCGCCCGCGCTAGACCCCCTCGACGCGCTCTCAGAGTTCCCTTACGCGCTCACGACGCGCGAGATTGCGACGCTGATGGCTGAGCGCGACGACGAGCCGAACGACACCGCCGCGGGAGAGGAGCTCGTGCGTCTCGCGGCCCGCCGGCAGGTGGAGCGGGTGCCGCTCGGCGACGACGGCCTCTGGCGTCTCGCCGCGGCTCCGGCGTCGGCCGCGGCCTAGCTTCCGCCGCCGGAGGCCGGGTCCTCGTTCGGCGGGCGCTGGAGTGGCCAGCCCGTGATCGGCGGGTTGGCGGCGCGCTCGATCAGGGCGGCGACCTCGTCCGGCTGCGACTGCATCGGCACGTGGCCGGCGCCGGCCAGTGTCGCAGTCACGGCGTCGATGCGCTCGGCCATCCAGCGCTGGGTTGCGGGGTGCACGACCTGGTCCGAGTCGGCGAGCACGTAGTAGGACCTCACGTCCTTCCAGGCCGGACGCCCGACCGTGTCGGCGGAGAAGGCGGTGTTCGCGGTGGGACCCTGCGCGGTCGCCATGATCTGGGCGGTGACCGGATCCACGTCGGGCGCGACCACGCGCGGGAAGTGCGCGCGGTCGACGGTGAACGTGCCGTCGTCGTCCGGCACGATGTACGGCTCGAAGCCGGCAGGCTGCGGGTAGCGCGCCATGAGGTCGGCGACGCGCTCGCCCTCGTCGGGCACGAACGCCGTCACGAACACGAGCGCCTTCACGTTGGGGGCGGCGCGTGCGGCCTCGCAGACGACCGCCCCGCCGTAGCTGTGGCCGACGACGATGCACGGACTCGGCATCCGGTCGATCTCGCGGCGCACGACCGCGGCGTCCTGCTGTATGCCGGTGAGCGGGAGTTGAACGGCGACGACCGTGTGGCCTGACCGCTGGAGCGTGAAGATCACCTCGCCCCAGCTCGAGCCGTCAAGCAGCGCTCCGTGCACTAAGACGATGTGAGCCATCCAGAGCCTTCCGCGGACGCTATCCCCGAGGGGTCCTTGGCGCAACCGCGATGATGTTGCGATGCAACCTGCCTCGCTGCAATCACTTTGCCTGTCGATGCCCGGCGCCGTCGAAGAGTTCCCCTTCGGACCGCAGACGTCGGCTTTCAAGGTCGGCGGCAAGATGTTCGCGCTGAGTGCGCTCGGGTCGCGGCCGCTGCGGGTGTCGCTGAAGTGCGAGCCGGAGCTCGCGGAGCAGCTGCGTCTCACCTATGCGGCGATCACGCCGGGCTACCACCTGAACAAGCGCCACTGGAACACGGTCGAGTTCGATGGCTCGGTGCCGGACGCGATGGTGCGTGACATGGTGGAGGACAGCTACGACCTCGTGGTCGACGGGCTGCCGGCGAGCAAGCGGCGGACTCTCTCCGCTACCTGAGCCGGCTCCCGTGTCAGCCTCTTGTAGGTGATGTGGATAACGCGGTATCCCGCGAGAGTGAGGATGGTGTCGCGCTCGGGATCGCGCTCGAATGCTCTCCGTCCCCGATGGAAGGCGTATCCGTCGATCTCCACGATCGCGCGCTCGTCCAGCCAGAGCATGTCCACCTCCAGACCTTCGACGACGGCATTCACGGCAGGGCGCCGGATCCCGTAGTCGACGCAGATGTCCAAGAAGAGGCGCTCGGCTTCGCTCCGGGTGAGTGGCGGCTCTTCGGCTTGCTCACAGAGAGCAATGAGGATTGGGACACCGCGACGGCCGGGGCTGCGCTTGCAGATGTCCATTACTGCCGTGAGGTCGAAGACGCCGAGGCGGTCTCCCTCCTCGATCGCGCGTTGCACCTGGCGAGGTTTCAGTACCTCGGCGAGGTCGAGGTAGGTGCGCGGCAGGGCGGTCACGGGGATGCCTTCTCTCATTGCTCTGTCTCGTGGCGCGAGCGCGCGGACGCGGTGGAGCTGAATGCCTGAGTGGCCCGCTCTTCCACGAGGCGCTGTTACTTCCATGTTGCTGCGAGCCGTGCGGCGAATGCCCCACAGGTCGGCGGCGCTGCGGTGGCTGAGTACCGCCTCCGGACCGCAGGCGAGAACGCCGGCGATAGCCCGTCCGCGCGGTGAAACCGACGTGTGGCCGACGGCGTAGACGCCGCGAAAAAGGCAGTGAAGGCGGCGTGTCGCCACCCAGTAGTCGATTTCGTTTCTGCTCAAGCCGAGGTCCGCGAGCTGCCATCGCGCGGCGACGCCGTGCTGACGAGACGCCAAAGTCGCGACGCGAGCGAACCCTGGGCTGTATTCACCTGAATTATTAAGGTCAATACGGCCCAGGTCGGTCATGCCGCCCAGCTTGCCCGCCCTGGTGTAACGGGACGGTTACGAGCGTGACGATTGCGCCGGAAGCGGCCCCTACGGCGGCGGGTGCTCGCCCGCGTCCGGCTCGTCGCCGGGCTCGGGCTCCGCCGGGATGCCGCCGGGCGCCAGGCCCGGCTGGACCGCGGTTCCCGGGGCGTCCTCGTGCGGCGCCAGACCGGGCTCGATGCGCGGTTCGGGTGGCGGTCCGGGCGGGCGCGCGGGCGGGCCACCGCCGTCGGCGTCGCCGCCGCCGAAGGCCTTCATGAACGGGCCGAGCAGGTCGACCGGGAGCGGGAACACGATCGTGGAGCTCTGCCCGGAGCCGAGCTCGAGCAGTGTCTGCAGGTAGCGGAGCTGCAGCGTGGCGGGGTTCTTGCTGATGATCTCCGCCGCCTCGAAGAGCCGCTGGGCCGCCTGGAACTCGCCCTCGGCATTGATGATCTTCGCGCGCCGCTCGCGCTCGGCCTCCGCCTGCCGGGCCATCGCGCGCTGCATCTGCGCGGGGATCTCCACGTCCTTGATCTCGACCGTCGTGACCTTCACGCCCCAGGGTTCGGTCTGGTCGTCGATGATCGCCTGCAGGCTCTGGTTGAGCCGCTCGCGCTCGGACAGCAGCGAGTCGAGGTCCGCGGTTCCGAGCACCGACCGCAGCGTTGTCTGGGCTATCTGCGAGGTGGCGACGAGGAAGTTCTCCACCTCCACGATCGCCTTGTTCGGATCGATCACGCGGAAGTACGCGACCGCGTTCACGCGTGCGGTCACGTTGTCGCGCGTGATCACCTCCTGCGGCGGGATGTTCAGCGTGACCGTGCGGAGATCGACACGCACCATGCGGTCGATCACCGGGATCAGGAAGATCAGGCCCGGGCCCTTCTGGGCGATCAGCCGGCCGAGGCGGAAGATCACTCCGCGCTCGTACTCGCGCAGAACGCGGATCGAGGAGGCCAGGATGATGACCACCAGGAAGACGACCACCGCGATGATGGCTAGGACGACTGCCACGCCGGCTCCCCTCCTTCGACTTCCCTGCTCTCGAGTTCCGCCGGAGCAGCTGACACGAACAGCGTAAGGCCGTCGACCGAGTCGACGCGAACCTTCTCGCCGGTGGCGAAGCTAGCCGAGTCGTCGGACGCGCGCGCCCGCCAGAGCGCGCCATCCACGAACACCTGTCCCACGGGATTGATCGGCACGCGTACCTCCCCGACCTTCCCGACCAGCTCCTCCCAGCCCGTATGCACCGTCCCGTGCCGGGCCTGGAGCGCCTTCGACACCGCGAACAGCGTCAACCCGCCGAGCAGCGCCGCGGTGAAGATCACCACCGGCACGTCGATCGAAAACGCCGAGTTGTCGGTGTTGAACAGCAGCAGCCCGCCGGCGGCGAGCGCGATGATCCCCGCGATGCCGAGTACCCCGTGACTCGTGATCTTCAGCTCCAAGACGAACAGCACGAGCGCGACGACCAGCAACAGCACGCCGGCCGCGTTCACCGGCAGCTGCGAAGTGCCGAACAGACCCAGCACGAGCGCGACCGCGCCCAGCGCGCCGGGAGCGACAATGCCGGGGTTGAACAGCTCGAAGGCGATGCCCGCGAATCCGGCGGTCAGCAGCAGGAACGCCACCGTCGGATTCACGAGCAGCTCCAGCAGGTCGTACTGGAACGGCATGTCGCGCTTCACGATCGAGAGGTTCGCCGTGTGGAGAGTTTGCGCCTTCGGACCCTTCACCTTGAAGCCGTCGAGCTTGCGCAGCAGGTCCTGCTGGTCGGTGGCCACCACGTCGATCAGATGCTGGCTGAGCGCCTCCTGCGCCGGCACGTTCACCGCGCTTCGGACCATCTTCTCGGCGAGGTCGGCGTTGCGGCCGTGTGCGCCTGCGAGCGCGCGCACGTACGCCGCGGCGTCGTTGCGGATCTTCCGCCCGAGCGTCTTGCCGATGTCCTGGCCGTTGCCGTTGATCGGCGTGGCGGAGCCGATGTTGGTCTGCGGCGCCATCGCCGCCACATCGGCCGACTCGGTGATGTAGAGCCCGGCCGACGCGGCGCGCGAACCCTGCGGGTACACGTAGACCACCACGGGCATCGGTGCGGCGATGATGTGCTTGATCATGTCGCGCATCGAGCTGTCGAGCCCGCCCGGCGTGTCCATGCGGATGATCGCGATCGTGGCGCGCTTGTCGGCCGCTTCCTTGAGCGCCTTGTCGATCCACTTCTGCGTGGCGGGATCGATCGTCGCGTTCAGCTCGATCGAGTAGGCAATCGGCGCCTTGCCGCCTGCCGGCGTCCCGCCGCCGGACTGCCCGACCGCGCTTCCGGCGGCGAGCCACATCAGCAGCCCCAGCACAACTAGGAGCGCCGGAACCCTCATGAGGTGATTATGGACGGCGGCGACACTGCCGCCAACAGCGTCAGGCGGTTTCGGGCATCCAGTCGAGGGGCGTGAGCGAAGCGTTCTTCCCGCTGGCCTTCACACCCCGTAAGCAGAAATCGGCCGCCGCAAGCAGCTCGTCGAGCGTGTCGGCGTCCTGCGGATAGCGCGCCCAGCCCACGCTGGCGGTGATCGCGAGCCCGTCGAATTCCTCCGGGAGCCGCTCGTGTGCGCGCCGGATCGCCTCGAGCACCCGCTCGGCGAGCGCCCGCATGCCGGCCTCGTCCGCACCGTTCGCGACGATCGCGAACTCGTCGCCGCCGAGCCGGGCGACCAGATCGTCCTCGCGGGCCGCCTGCCTCAGGGCGATTGCCGCCTGACGCAGCACCAGGTCGCCGCCCGGATGACCGTGCACCGTGTTGGCCTCCTTGAAGTCGTCGAGGTCCACCAGGAGCAGCCCGGTGGCGTCGCTCGCGCGACCCCCGCCGAGGCGCGCGGACACCCTCTCCTCGAACGCGCGCCGGTTGGCGAGCCCGGTGAGGTGATCGGTGAGCGACAGCGTGCTGGCGGCGTCACGCAGCCGTGTGATGCGCGACTTGCCGACGGCTATGACCGCGCCCAGCACGATGTAGGCCGGGGTCGCACCCCAGATGAGCTGGTACACGCCGTCGGCGACGGCGTCGTCCTGATACAGCAGCGGCGCTGCCGCGACGGCGATCGCGCAGCAGATGTACACCGCCACCTCTCGGGGCGGGTAGAAGCTCGCCACGTACGCGACGACGAACAGCAGGTAGTAGGCGGCGAACGAGTCGGTCCCGCCAGTGGCCCACACGATCGCGACGATGAAGACGAGGCTGAGAACCGTGGGCAGGTGGAAGACGGCGAGGCCGTGGCGCCAGAGGGCCGTCACCCTGTCCCAGGGAAACAGGACGCAGAAGCCGCCCCAGGCGACCTCCGCCACGCAGAGGGCGCCCACCACGCTCATCTTGGCGTGCACGTGCGGCAGCAGCGCAGCGCCGGCGAGGCTCGTTACCGCAGCCGTCAGCCACAGCACGCCCGCAACGCGCAGGGCGAGGAGGCGTTCCTCCTCGTTCGGAATGCGGAGTCTGGCAGTCTTCACGGCGCCTCCCCTGCAGTGATCGGCAGGGGAAGGCGTTCACATGAGGCGGGCTAGAAGCCGAGAGCGAACTTGGCTTCTTCGCTCATGAGATCCGGCGTCCAGGGCGGGTTGAAGACCATTCGCGGCCTGACCTCGCCGACGCCGTCGAGCTCGCCGACGTACTCCTGCATCTGCTCGCTCACCTGCGGGCCGATCGGGCAGCCCGGCGACGTGAGCGTGAACGTGATGTCCACGTTGCTCTGCTCGTCGACGGCGATGTCGTACACCAGGCCGAGCTCGATGAAGTCGAGCCCCAGCTCGGGGTCGATCACGTTGGTGATCGCCTCCTGCACGTCTTCGACGGTGACCTCTGACATGCCGGTGATGTTAGTAGCCTGGGTTCGTGCCGCTTTTCAAGCTGCTCGTGGTCTTCATAGTCGTCCCGCTCGCCGAGCTATATGTGATCTACAAGATCGGCGACGCGATCGGGATCCTGCCGACGATCGCACTGCTGGCGCTCGATTCCGTCGCCGGCTCGTTGCTCCTGAAGTCGCAGGGGCGCGCCGTCTGGCGAAAGTTCCGCGAGGCCCTCGAACAGGGCCGCATGCCGCACCGCGAGGTGCTCGACGGCGTGCTCGTGATCTTCGGCGGCGCCTTCCTCATCACCCCCGGCTTCCTCACGGACATCATCGGCGCCCTGTGCCTCCTCCCCTTCACCCGCCCGTTCATGCGACGGCTCGTGGCGCGACGCCTCGGCGTGCGTCTCCAGGACAGCCTGCGCGCAACCGGGCCGCGCCCGCCTCGCGGGTACGACGTTGAAGGCGAGGCGACCGAGTACGAGGCCACGCCGCCTCGCGCGATCGAGCGGTGAGCGAGGCTGCGGTCTCGCTCGCGTTCTTCGACCGGGCGAACGACATTCACGGCACGCTGCGGCAGGGCCTCACGCTGCTGTTCGAAGGCGGGAAGCCGCAAGCGATCGACGAGCCCCTCGAAAGCGAGCGGAGTGACGGTCGCTACACGGCCGCGCTCGGGGACCGTCTGGAGCTGCGCTTCGGGCCACTCACCGACGCCGTGGACATTGGCGGTGCGACGGCGCGCCTCTGCTCGGTGGAGGGAACCGTGGACGGCTCGAGCATCGAATGTCTCGGCGTCGCGACCGAAACCGTCGATCCCCCGCAGTGGGCCGAGCTCGACTGCCTGCGCAACGTCTGCGCGCTGTTCGACCCCGACAACGCGGTGATTGCCGTTGCCCGCCGCCCGCGCGGAGCGCTCGGCCACGGAGCGGAAGACGTAATCGCCTGGCTGCTGGCCGGCGGGGAGCTCACACGGGTGCAGGACGCGCGAGTGTCGACCGTGTACGACGGCGACGGCCGCCAGCGCAACGCCGGCCTGGAGCTGTGGCTGCCGGAGCAGGACTTCCCCCGCCGGCTGTCGGGCAGCGCCGTGGCGGGGACCACGCTGTCGCTCGAGGGGCTGCGCGTGAACGCCGCGGTGTTCGAGTGGCGGATGGAGGGACGCGAAGGTGCAGGCGCTTACGAGCTGACCGTGCGCGACGAGGAAGCCGCGGCTTGATCCGCGCCGTCATCTCCGACTTCGGCGGGGTGCTGACGACGCCGCTCGTGCGCTCGTTCCTCGCCTACCAGGAGAAGTCCGGCATCACGATCGAGGAGCTCGGCAAGGCGATGGCGACGGCCACCGCGCGCGACGGCGAGATGCCGCTCTACCGGCTCGAGCGCGGCGAGATCAGCGAGCTCGAGTTCCGCGAGGCGCTCGAGCGCGAGCTCGGCGGCCGCAGCATGGAGGGGTTCACCGACCACTACTTCGACCACCTCCACCCCAACGAGCCGATGATCGACTACATGCGCGATCTCCGCGGCCGCGGCCTGCGCATGGCGATCCTCACGAACAACGTGCGCGAGTGGGAGCCGCTCTGGCGCGCGAAGCTGCCCGACATCGACGAGATCTTCGACCTGGTCGTCGACTCCGCGTTCGTGGGGATGCGGAAGCCCGAGCCCGGGATCTACGAGCTGACGCTCGAGCGCCTCGGCGACGGCATCAGCGGCAACGAGTGCGTGTTCGTCGACGACCTCGAGCACAACTGCGAGGCCGCGCGCGCCTTCGACATCCACGCCGTGCGCTTCGAGAACGCCGAGCAGGCGATCGCCGAGGTCGAGGCGCTGCTGGCTGCCGAGAACGCGGCCTAGGCGCGGCGCGCCAGCTCGCGCTTGGCGGTGCGCTGGTACTGCCGTGCCTTGCGTAGCTGCGGCTTCATGCGCTGGAAGGTGTTGCCCGGCGGAATCTCGAAGCCGCCCACCATCCGGCTCGGCCGCACCGCCCAGCCGCCGTCGACCTCGATCAGGTCGCCCCGGACCTGGAAGTTGCGCTGCCAGGTGAACTCGTCGTTGTGCTCGTGGGCGGTCACGCACGCGAGGCCGGGCGCCACCGGGATCCCGAGTGCGTCGGTCGCGATCCTGATCAGCCTGTTCGACCGGTCCACCTCGACTGGCGCCCGGAACGAGAACGGGAAGCCGTCCGGGGCGACGAGCGTGAAGACGGCCGTCTCGTGGCGCTTGCCCAGCTCGTCCATGCGCGCGTCCCACACCGCCGGCTCTTCGCTCGGCTGCGCGTGTGTGGGGTCGTCGGGCTCCTCGTCGTGGCCGGAACGGACCTCCTCCATGTGCGAGTCGAGCAGCTGCGGCTCGCGTGACGCGTCGCAGCCCGCCCACACGTAGATCCGCTCGGGACGCACGTGCAAGTAGATGCGCGTGTAGTACCACTGCAGGAAGCGCTTCACGAAGTCGGGCGGGTGCAGCTTCGCGGTCGCCGGCAGCTTCTCGACCGACTCGACCGCGTAGCGCCTGCGGTTGGCGTCGAGGTCGCGGTCGTCCACGTCGGCGATGCCTTGCACCAGCACCATCGGCGGCTTCTCGAGCCCGCTGCCCTTCGGCGCCGAGAAGAGGAGCGACACCTTCGGGTTCGCGCGGGCGTCGTTCGCCTTCTTCGGGTAGCCGAGCCCGGTGGTCACGTCGATGCAGGGATCGCCCGGCTTGTAGAAGGGCGTTAGCGGCCAGGTTATGGGCTGCCCCTTGGCGTCGATCGTCGTGAACTCCGTCGTCACGAAGCGATCGAATACCGACTGCACTTCGGGGGGCAGCAAGGCTGTCACGGGCGCGAGTATAAGCCCGCGAACGAGGCGCCTATGGGAGCGACTCGCACACCCGGCCGTCGCCGTTCGCGTCCAGGTTGTCGACGTTGTTTCCCGGCCGCCCGCCCTTCGAGTCGAAATAGCGCTGGGCGCCGGCCTGGGTGTGGAAGTCGGAGCAGTCGCGGTCGCCCGGCGGGGGTGGCCGCTTGGCCGGAGGGTGCCCCTCGTCGGCCGCCGGAAGGTCGGCGTCGCCGGCGCAGGTGCGTGGGCTCCACAGCCCCTCCTGCGCGCGGCGGGCCTTGCGTGCCGCCGCCACGAACAGCTCCGCGTAGTCGGAATTCGGCTGGATCGTGAGCGGCACGGCGTAGCCGCGCAGGGCGAGCAAACCGTTGAACATGCGGCCGTCCGGGAGCCAGACGTAGGCGAGCGCCCGCCCGTATCGGTCGCGCTGCTCGACGCCGAGCCGGTACTTCACGGGCATCCCGAGCGTGAGGGTGTGCTTCGTGAACCGCGAAGCCTCGCGTCCGTAGCACTCGGCCGCCCCGTACACCTCCGGCGTGTCGACCCCGATCAGGCGCACCGTGCCGAGCGAGCGCAGGTGAATCGTGTCGCCGTCGGCGATGCCGCTCACCACATCGCTGTGCGAGTGACGCGGCGGCGGGAAGCCGTCGCGCGCAGAGCTGGCCCGAACAGCCGTGGGATGAGCATCGGGCGCGGAGGCGCTACACCCGGACAGCACAGACGCTGCTGAGGCGGCGAAAAGCAAGCAGTGCAACGACGCAGGCCTCCGACGTGTGCTCTGCACACGAGGAGGCCGAGGACGCCGCAATGCGCCGCTTTGCAGCCGCCTCAGTTTTCGCAGCCGAGGCGATCCCAGCAATAAAGATCCAGGGCTTCCGCCGCGAGCTCGAGCGTGCGCTCCTCCGTGAGCCACGGAAGCACGGTGTCGAGTGCCTGCTCCTCGCTCGCGCCGCACTCGAAGGCCTCGTCGCCGCGGAAGCCGGCGGCTATCCGGAGCGCCTCACGCCGGTGCTCGCCCAGCGTGGAGAACGTGTTCACGAGGAAGTCCTTGTTGGCGATCGGCTGACCGACCTCGAGGGAGGCATGCCAGGCGGCGAGCATCGAGAGGTCCTCCTCGTCGAGGTCGTTCACAGCCTTGGCGTAATGGACTTGCAGCTCGTCGTCGGGGATCTCGTCGACCCACGCACGGACCACCTCGCACAGGAGCTGACGACGCGCTTCGCGACCCACCGACTCCGCGATCACTCGGATCGCGTCCTGAGGCTCTATGAAGCACAGAGGCACGAGTACGGTCTCCCTTGCTGGAAGGTGCAGGAACTGGGAAAACCGTACGGGTGGGACCCGACGGAAAAACCGTCAGAAAGCCGTAAACAGCGGGATCAGGCCCCGCTCGGGGCCGCCGCGGCGGGTGCCGACTCGAGCCGCGCGACGAGATCGTCGAGCCGCAGCTCTTCGAGACCCTTCCCGACCGCTTCCAGCTCACCGGCGGCGAACTCGATCAGGTCCTTGCCCTCGCGGCAGAGATCGAGCGTCTCGCGCAGCCCCGCCTGGTTCGAGTCGAGCCTCGCGATGATCTCCTCGAGGCGACCGACGGCGGCCTCGTAGCTCGCGGGAATGGTGGTCATCGTTCCTCCTCGTTCTGGTGTTCGTCACGCACGCGGGCGGGCAGTTCGCCGCCCTTCATGCGCAGCGTGAAGTCGCCTGCCTGGCGCACCGCGGCTGGAGTTGCCAGCGGCTCGCCCCGCTCGTCGAGCGCAACGGAGTAGCCGCGCTCGAGCGTGCGCTCGGGGTCGTGCGCGCGAAGCGCTCGCTGCTGTACGCGCAACGCTTCGTCGCGACGGCGCCGCAGGGCGTCCACGGCGGCGCTGAGCCTTGCCGAGCGAGTGCGCAGCAGGGCGGCCTCGGCGGTCGCCGCCGCCGCGGCGGCCTCGCGCTTGCGGCCGATCACGTTCGCGGCGATCCGGCGCTGGAACTCCTCGCGGCCAGCCACCCCGCGCCGCGAAGCAGCACGCAGCTCACGCGTCTTCTGGTGCAGGTGCCGGCGGTGGCGGTCCGCGTGTTCGCGCGGAGCGCGCGACAGCGCAGCCAGGGCCCGCGCTCTGGCCAGGACGCCGTCGCGCCCGCCGGTGGCGATGCGAGCCGCCGCTGCCTCGAGCCTACGGCGCCCATCGGCGCAGTCCACCCGCACGGCGGCCTCGGCCGCGTGGGTGGGTGTGGAGCAGCACTCGGCCGCCACGTCGTCGATCAGCGTGCGGTCCACGTGGTGCCCGACCGCGGTGATCACCGGCACTGGTAGCAGTGCCACGGTGCGGCAGAGCGTCTCGTCGCAGAACGCCCAGAGGTCCGCGATGCTGCCGCCGCCGCGGGTGACCACGATCGTCTCGACGCCGCCGACCGCAGCGAGGTCCTGCAGCGCACGACCGATGGCCGGCGCGGCGTGGCGATCTTGCACCGGCGCATAGCCCCACACGATCCGGCCTCGCCAGGCGCGGCGCTCGAGGCCCGCCAGGAAGTCGAGCTTCGCGGCGCCGGTCTCGGCGGTCACCACGCCGATCGTGCGCGGTAGCGCCGGTCGCTCGAGCCGCTTCTGGTGCTCGAACAGACCCTCGGCGGCCAGCCGCCGCCGCAGCTCTGCAAGCTGGGCGAGCAGGTCCCCCTCGCCGGCGAGTCGCAGCCGCTTGACGCGGAACGAGAAGCTGGGCGAGGCGTGCGGGCCGCCCGGGTAGTAGTCGCAGCCGCCCGCGGCCACGACCTCGACCCCATCCCGGAAGTCCTCCGGCCGCAGGCCCAGGCGGTCGAAGTCGTCGCGCCACATGGCGCACGGGAGCGCGCCCTGGCCGTCGCGCAGCTCGAAGTACACGTTCGCCCCGCGGCCCGCGCGCACGCCTGTCAGCTCGCCGATCACCGACACGCTCGCGAACTCGCGCACGCGCTCGCGCAGCGCCTCGGCGTAGCGCCCGACCGGGTACGGCCCGGGGAAGCCCGGAATGCCGTGCGCCTCGCCGCCGGCCTGGATCTGGGACTGGTCGGTCACGGCGAGGAGGGTAGTTCGGAGGCCGGAGGGTCGGCGAGCGTGCGCTCGGGCGGCCACGAGCAGAGCGAGCGCCGCCCGGGGCAGGTCGCGCACAGGTCGCGGTGCGGGTTTGCGGTCGGGACGAAGTCGCCGTCGAGCACCCCCGACGCAAGCCCCAGCAGCTCGCGCTCGAGCCGCGCTGCCTCGTCGCCCCGGTACATGACGGTCGCTGGAGCCTCGGGTTGCTCGAGGAACACGTGCGCGACCTCCACGGACGGCGCGCCGCCCTTCAGCGCGGCGAGCGCGTACACGAGCCGCTGGGTGCCGTAGTCGTCGGCGCACACGACCTCGGGGTCGCGACCGTCGAGGTAGTCGCTCTTGTAGTCGACGATCAGCGCGGCGCCACCGGGCTCGGGGGCGTACACGTCCATGAAGCCGTTCACGAGCACGCTCGCGCCGCTGGCTCCCCCGGGACGCAGCGTGAAGGCGAACGGCAGCTCCTTGCGGGCGCGCACGCCGGGCGCGCCCAGCCGCGCGCAGAGCGGCGAGGCGATGAGGCGCTCGACCATGCCGCGCAGGTCGGCGATCGCCGCCTCCGCCGGCTCGGCGCCGTGCGACTCGACGAGCTCGGCGATCGCCTCCTCGGACGGCGCGAGCGGGCGCGAGAAGTCGAGCCGCTCGAGCAGCTCGTGCACGATCGTCCCGCGCAGGAGCGGCGCGAGCACGCCGCTCCGCTGCTGGCCGAGTCCGGCGGCGATCGCCGGGGCCGCCGCGGCTGCGAGACCGGCCGGGGCGGTCTCGCGCAGGCGAAGCACGCGTTCGAGGTAGAAGCGGTAGCCGCAGCGGCGGTAGCCCTCGAGAGCCGAGTAGCTGAGGCGGCTGACCGGCGGTGCGCCCGACGTCTCGACTGCCGCGTACAGAGGCGGCTGCATGCTGTCGGCTCGCTCGCCCGCGACCGGCGGCGGCGCCGGCATTCGGTCCGCTGCGGGAAGCACGCGCTCGATCGTCGAGGGGTCGCACACGGTGCACGCGACGTGCACGGGCCGCCCCTCCCACTCGCTGACCGCCTCTCCGCGCCCGCCTGCCGCCGCCTGCGGAAGCCCGGGTGCCAGCGCGCGCCACACCCAGTCCATCGGCGAGCCGAGCGGCTTCGGCTCGGGCCACTTCGCCGTGTCGGTCGCGCCGCTCACGATGAGCTGCTCCCGCGCGCGAGTCATCGCCACGTAGAACACGCGGCGCTCCTCCTCGTCGGCCTGCTCGCGCTGGTCCTCGCGAATGTCCTCGTAGGCCCTTCCCGCCTGCTTGCCGCCGCCGAGCGACGCGACGCGCAGGCCGATCTGGCCGTCGGGCGAGAGCCGCAGCTCGTCGTCGTCCTCGCGGCCCGTGCGTCCGAGGTCCGCGACCACGACCAGCGGGAACTCGAGCCCCTTCGCCGCATGGATCGTCATCAGGCGCACCGCGTCGAGGTCCGCGGCCTCGAGCGGGGCGTTGCCCTCGCGCGCTTCGAACGCATCCTGCTCGGCGAGGAAGTCGATGAAGCGGCGCAGGTCGCGCCCCTCCTCCGCCTCGAAGGCGCGGGCGAGGCGCATCAGCTTGCGGATGTTCGCCATGCGCCGCTCCCAGGCGGGCATCGCGAGCACGTGCACGTCGTAGCCCGAAGAGGTGAGCACCCGCTCCACGAGCTGCTCGAGCGACAGGCGTGGCGCCGAGGCGCGCTCGCGGCTGAAACGCGGCACGAAACGCGCAAGGCGCTCGCCATCCGCGGCGGGCAGCGCGTCGGCGAGGCCGCTCGAACCGTCGCCTCCGCAGAACGTCTGCTCGAGCGCCCACCACGGGTCGCGCCCGAGTTCGCGCGACCGCATCCCGAGCAGCGCGATCGTGTCGAGCGAGCAGCCCACGATCGGCGACGCGAGAAGGGTGTACAGCGAGAGCTCGTCGAGCGGATTCGCGAGCGCGCCGAGGTACGCGCGCAGGTCGCCGACCTGCTGCTGACCGAAGTAGCCGCGGCCGCCGGAGACGTACGTCGGGATGCCGCGCTCGTTGAGCGCCCGCTCGTAGTGCGCCATGTCCGTGCCCGCCCGCATCAGCACGGCGGCCTCGCCGTAGCCGAAGCGCTTCCCCGGCCCGACCAGGTCCGCCATGCGCGCGGCGACCAGGCGCGCCTCCGCCGCCCGCCATGTCGTGAGGCTCGACATCGTCTCGCCGAACGGGAAACCCTCCTCCGGGAGCCAATCGTCCCAGTGGCGGACGCCGCGGTCGACCACCATCAACTCGAGCGCCGGGGCGGCTGCCGGCTCGCCGTCGCGTCCGGCGACAAGCGGCTCGAACCCCTCGCCCTCGAACACGCCCGAGAAGCCGGCGTCGAGCGCGTCGAGCACGGCCTCCCGGCTGCGGAAGTTGGTCGCGAGCTTGACCGCCTCCCCGCGCTCCTCCGCGGCGGCCCGGCGCTCGCGGAAGATCGACACGTCGGCGTTGCGGAAGAGGTAGATCGACTGGAACGCGTCGCCAACCGTGAACAGCCGGCGCGACACGAGCTCCACGAGCTCCACCTGCAGCCGGTTGGTGTCCTGGAACTCGTCCACCATCACGTGCTCGAAGCGCGTGCGGTATTGCTCGCGGAGGCCGTCGTCGGAGCGCAGCAGATCCCGTGCCACGAGCTCGAGGTCCTCGAAGTCGAGCCCCGAGCGCTCTCGCTTCAGACGCGAGTACTCGCGCCCGAACAGGCGCATGAGCTCGCGGAGCAGCGGATACGCGGCCGCCTCGCGGCGGCGGGCGCACGCCTCGCTGAATCTCCCGTGCGCCTCCGCGACCGCGTCGAACCACGGCTGCTTGAGCGTCTTCAGGTTGCCCGGCTTCGGCTCGCTGCGCTCGAGCTGGTCAGGCATCGGCAGCTCTTCCTCGCCGAGCGACTCGAGCAGCGCCGCGCAGCCCTCGAGCTTCTCGAGCTCTTGCAGCACCCGCTTGCCCGGAGCGTCGATAGCGCCCAGCTCGCGCAGCGCCGCGGCCGCCGCTGCGGCCAGCGCCTGCCTTGCCGCGCCGAGCTCGGCCGGATCGGGCGGCGCCTGCGGCGGCAGCTCGGGATGGCGCTCACCCCTGCTTCGAAGCCGCGAGTAGACGGCGCCGACCATGCGCTCGAGGTCGTCGGGACGGTACGCGGCGACCAGCTCGAGGCGCTCGCCCCCATCGGCCGCCGCCTCGTCCATGAACTCCTCGAGGGCTAGCTCGAACGCGTCGTGCGCAAGCCGCCTCGCCTCGTGCTCGGCGAGCACCCGGTACTCGGGGTCGATGCCGGCGGCCAGCGCGTGCGTGCGCAGGATGCGAGAGCAGAAGCCGTGGATGGTCGAGACCCAGGCACGCTGCGTGTCGCGTGCGAGGTCGCGCCGGCCCGCCTCCGCGAAGGCGTCCCTGATGCGCTCCTTCAGCTCGGCCGCGGCCTTCTCGGTGAAGGTGATGGCGAGGATCCGGTCAACCGGGATCTCGTCGTCGATCACCGAGCGCACGAAGCGCTCGACGAGCACGGACGTCTTGCCGCTGCCGGCGTTCGCGTGCACGAACAGCGAGCCGTCGCGGCGCTCGACCGCGTCGCGCTGCTCGGCCGTGAGTGGCGGCCGCCGGCTCACGGCTCCTCCCGGCAGATCGACGGATAGGTGCAGCCCTCGCCGCGCCAGGAGCACGTGCCCGGGCACGGTTTCACCTCGCCGTGGCGCACCTGGCCCACGAGGTCCACGACCGTCTGCTCGGCCTGGTCGAGCACCGCCTCGAACTCGGCCTCGGGAAGGAAGTCGTTGCCCGTGAAGCCCGAGCCGAGCTCGTCCCGGAGCTCCTCAGCAAGCAGGCCACGCGGCTTCGGGTCCTTCCCCGCAAGCGGAACGTACACGCCGCCCGCGGGCTCGAGACCGAGCATGCGCTTGACCGCCAGCATGTAGATCGCCGCCTGCAGTCGCCGATCAGCCTGCCAGCGGGCCACCGGAGTGACGGTGCTGCCGCTCTTGTAGTCGCGCACGAGGGCGCGCCCGTCCCAGGTGTCCACGCGGTCGATCCGGCCGCCCACGTCCACGCCGTCCCTGAGCGTGAGCTTGTGGCCGTCCTCGTCGTATCCGAAGCCGAGCTCGAGGTGCTCAGGCTCGAAGCTGCCGTCGTAGTCCGCCTCCTTGCGGAGGTGGCGTAGGAGGTCGAACTCGAGCCGGCGGACGGCCGCACGTACGCGGGTCTCCTTCGGCGAGATCGGGAACGCGGCCTGACCCTCGCCCAGCGCTTCCCGCATGATCCGCTCGGCGGTCGCCAGGTTCTCGCGCGTCACCCGGCGGTCGCCTGTTGCCTCGCGCAGCCCGCGGTAGGTGCGCTCGAGCACGTCGTGCGCATACGACCCGCGCACGAGCTGCTCGGGGTCGGGCTCGAGCGCGTTCGGGCGCAGGACCTTGTCCACGAGCCACTTCACGGGACAGTCGGCGAACGTCTCGAGCGCGCTGGCCGACCACACGCGCTCGTCCACGCGCCCGAGCAGCTCCGGCGAGGCAAGCTCGGCCGGATGCGCGTCCGGCACGCGCGGGCCCGTGGCGGCCAGCGCGCGCTCCCACTCGGTCTCCGTGGGCGCCTCGAGCGGGTCCCACGTGACCTCGGACAGCGAGCGCTTCCTCGCCTCCCTCACCAGGCTGTCGTCGAAGAGATCCTTCACGTCCTCTAGGAAGAAGGACTGAGCCTCCGGATCTCCCTCCTCATCGCTCGCCCGCGAGCTGAGCACGAGCAGGCGCTCGGCGCGGGAGGCACACACGTAGAAGAGGTAGCGCTCGCGCTCCAGCTCGTCCTCGCGGACCGGCAGCCGCAGCCCGCTGGCCAGTGCGATGTTGCGCCGCTCCTCGTCGGGCAGGAACGGCTCAGCCGCCGTGGTGCGCGGGAACTCGCCCTCCTGGAGGCCGCACACGAACACCGCCTCGAAGCGGCGCGCGCGAACGTCCGACGGAGAGGCCACCTGGACGCGGTCGGGCTGCGCCGGCTCACCCGCCCCCACCGGCAGGCCGGCCAGCGCGTCGTGGATTCGCCTCGGGTCGAGTCTCATGCCGCCCGTAGCCAGAGCGCGCAGCTCGGCGATCGCAGCGGCGGCCGCCTGCCACGCGCGGGGGTCGTCGAGCTCGTCGGGCTCGAACAGATGCGCCGCGCGCCGGTAGGGCGCGGCGAACACGCGCTCGAGCTCCGCACCGAGGCGGTCGAGCAGCGCGACAGCGCCCTCGTTCGCGGCGGCCCGCAACCGGTCGATCTCCTCGAGCGCCCAGCGTTCCGCCTCCCACAGCTCGCGCGCACGCTGCGCCAGCTCCGCGCCCTCCCGGCGCACGTCGCGCTCGAGCAAATCGGCGATATGCGGCCGCTCGAGCAGCCCGGGCGTGCGCAGATACGCGAGCAGGTCGCCGGAGGTGCCGTCCAGCAACGCCACGCGCAGCAGAGCCAGGAAGCCGCGGCCGAGCCCGCTGTGGGCAAACGGCACGTCGCGCTCGAGCGAGAACGGGATCCCGTACGAGCTGAACACCTGCTCGACGAGCGTGCCGTAGCGGGAAGGGTCGCGGAACACCACCGCAACGTCGCCGGGCGGCGTGCCGGTGCGCAGGAGCTCGAGCACCTCGGCCGCCACGAGCTCCACCTCCGCGCGCTCGCCGCCGGCCTCGAACAGGCGCACGGCGCCGCGCGGCTTCTGCCGCCGGCCGGCGCGCTCGGCGAACAACGTCCGTTCGAGGTGGTGCAGCGCCTGGCGCGACTCCGGCGCGTAGTGATCCGAGACCGCCTCGAGCTCCTGCGGCGGCGAGCCGGCGATCTCGACCAGCCGCTGGAACGCCCCGGCCACCGCGCGGTAAGCGTCGCGGCCACGCTCGAACGGCAGCGAGACCGTCACGTCCACGCCCACGCGCACCGCCAGGGTCTCGAGGGCGTCGAGCTCGAGCGGTGTGAAGTCGTCGAAGCCGTAGACGTACAGCGGACGGCGCCCCCAACCCGCGGGCTCGCGCCTGAGAGCGTCGAGCGCCCGCCAGGCGTACAGCTCCTGGTCCACCAGTCCGGCGCTCTCGAGCGCCTGGCGATAGCGAAGGTAGATCGCCCCCACATCCTCGGCGTAGCCGCGCCGCGGTCCATCGCCGGCCCAGGCGCGCAGCGCCTGCACGAGGCGCTGCGGCTCCACCATCGAGCGCTCGAGCTCCACCACGAATCGCACCGCCGCACGCACGAACCCCGGCCGCTCGGCCGAGGCGCCGAGCACGCGCAGCTCGATGCCGTGGATGGCCTGTTCGAGCAGCAGCTCGCGCTGCAGTGGGGAGGCGCGTCGCGCGGTGTAGCCCGCATGCTGCGCGACAAGCTCGAACAGCCGCCGGAAGCGGACGACCTCGGCGCCGAGCACGGCGCCCTTGTCGGCCAGCTCGCGCTGCACGTGCTCCACGTCGCGGAAGCTCGGGACCACGAGCACGGGCTCCTCGGCGAGC
The DNA here is from genome assembly GCA_045805385.1 of Thermoleophilaceae bacterium. Taxonomy (GTDB): domain Bacteria; phylum Actinomycetota; class Thermoleophilia; order Solirubrobacterales; family Thermoleophilaceae; genus JADGHQ01. The sequence continues at coordinate 2,698 of JBJMLG010000192.1, read as the reverse complement.
CGCGCGCGGTAGTCGCCGAAGATCGCGCCTGCCTTGCCCGAGTTCGCGGGCCCCGTGATCAGCCGAAGAGCCAAGGGCCCTGTTCTAGAGCAGGCTCAGGACGGCGAAGCGCCAGAATCGGCGCCAGCGAGCAATCCGCGCCGGGCGGCGGCGGCGATCGCCTCCGCGTAACGCTTCGCCGGAAGCATCACCGGCGAGTCCTGGAGCTCCCAGCCTGCGCCGGGCCGGAGGATCCAGCGCGCGACGCGCACGCGGTCGTCGTCGACGAGCTCGACGCGCAGTTCCTCGCGCAAATCGCCGGCGCGGCCGCGGCTTGCGCCGAACAGCTCGCCGTCGTCCTCGCTGCCGGGCTCGGCGGCGAGTGCGGCGCTCAGCGCATCGATGTCGCGTGGGGCGAGGAGCTCGCGCTCGGCGGCGTCGCGGACCATCCCGCCCAGATCGCGCGCGGGCAGCACCGGAGCCCGCCGCTGCAGCTCACCGGCGGCCCAGGCGCCCAGGCGCACGCCGCCAGGGACGCGCTCGAGGCGCACCTCGAAGGGCGGGCCATCCTCGTCCTCGTACCGCGGGCTCGCGGCGAAGGGTCCCTTGAAGCGGGCCCCGCCGGCAGCCGCCGAGCCTCGCGGGGCGCCGCTTGAACGCCGCGCCGAGGTGCCACTCGGGCGCCTGCGGGTGCCGGCCCGCTCGGGGTCCAGCACGGTGCCCTTGGAACAGATCGGGCACTCGGCCGTGAAGCGGTTGTGGCGGCAGAAGAGGCTGGTCATCGAGGCGAACACCCAGACTAGCGACGGGGCCGAGTCAGCTCCTGTTGCCATGATCTGCGCCGTGACCACCGCGATCGCGTCCGACCTCCACATCGGGGCCGCCAGCCCCGGCTCCGTGCTCACCTCCCACGAGATCCGGCGGCGCCTCGTGGAGGCGCTCGCCGAGGCGGACCAGGTCGTGCTCCTCGGAGACGTGCTCGAGCTGCGGCAGGCCCCACTCGGCCGGGTGCTCGAGGCGGCGCGCCCGTTCTTCTCGGAGCTCGGCGAGGCGCTCGGCGGGAAACGGGTGATCCTTGTTCCTGGGAATCACGACCACCACCTGATCGCCTGGGAGCGCGAGCACGGCATGTCGGCCGACGGCGCCGAGCCCGAGCCGGCTCGCCCCTCGAAGGGCGGCCCGCTCGCGACGCTCGCCGCCGTGATGGGCGACGCCGATCTACGGCTCGGCTACCCGGGCATCCGGCTACGCGACGACGTGTGGGCGACGCATGGGCACTACCTCGACGCGCACAACACCGTGCCCGCGCTCGAGACGCTGGCGGTCGCGATGGCCACCAGGCGCGTGAAGGCTTTTCGAGCCGAGGATGCGCTCACGCCGGCGGACTACGAGCGCGCGCTCACACCGCTCTACGGCATCGCCTTCCGGCAGGCGCAGAGGCGAAACGGCGGGCGCGCGCCCACGGCCACCAATCCTTCCACCGCGCTCTGGCGCATGCTCGAGGGCCCGGGCGGCCGCGCCCGCTTCGGGCGCCTGCTCGGCGGCGTGGCGGTCCCGGTCGTGATCGGCTCCCTGAACGCCGCCGGCCTCGGCCCGTTCAAGATGGACTTCTCGGGCCGCGCGCTGCGCCTGGGGAGCATCCACGGGATGAGCGAGGTGGTGCGGCGCCTGGGCATCGACGCAGGCCACGTGGTGTTCGGCCACACCCACAGGACCGGGCCGCTGGAGCGCGACCCGGGTTGGAACACGCCAGACGGCGTGAACCTCTACAACAGCGGCAACTGGGTGTACGAGCGCGCCTTCCTCGGGCCGAGCGCGGCCGAGAGCCCGTACTGGCCCGGCACGATCATCGTTGTCGACGACAGCGGCGCGCCGGTGGTGCGGCGGCTGCTCGAGGACGTGTCGCACGACGAGCTGGCCGCGGCGGCGGCGGGCTCGTACGCGGGCGGCGGTGAGCCGCCTAGCGCCGAGTGACCCTGATGCTCTTCGCCGCGCTCGCGCCCGGCGAGACCAAGCCGCCCGCCGACATCACCATCGCCCGGAACGTGCCGCCGCGGTGCAGCCGCAGCTTCTTGCTGTAGCGCGAGCTGGCGTCGGTGCCGTGCCTGAGCAGCGTGTGCGCCACGTTCTTGTACGTGCCGTTCGGCCGCCGCTTCTGGATGCGCACGATCAGGCCGTCCTGGACGGGCCTGGCGATCCCGCCAAACTTCACCACGGAGCCGCGGCGGACGTGCGTGTGCACGCGCAGCGTGACGAGCGAGCTGACGTTGACGGTCACGATGCCGGTCGTGATCGGAGGGTTCGTGTTGGCCTTGATCTGGAACTGGAAGCTTCCAAGTGCGGCGGGGACCAGGAACGAGTAGGTGCCGTCGGCGTTGCTCACGATCGTGTTACCGACCTTCGTGAACTAAGCCGTGTAGGGTAACTGACGCCCCAGGAGAGTCACCTTGGCGCCTCCCGCACCGCTGCCGAGGAGCTGCCCGGACACCGACAGCGGCCGGCTGAACACGGCCGGGTTCGGCGTGACCACCGGCGTGGTGGCGGGTGGCGCGGTCTTGAAGGTCCTGTCCACGCCGAACTTGGTGCCCGCGCTGTTCACCGCAACGGCACGGAAGTGGTAGGTCTTGCTCGATTTGAGACTCGTCACCGCGGCGCTGAACGGCACCGGCGACGTGCCCTCACCGGCGTCCTGGTTCGGCGTGCGGTTGCCGTAGCTCTT
>JBJMLG010000191.1:0-46904 GCA_045805385.1 Thermoleophilaceae bacterium | reverse complement strand
CAACAAGACCTGGCGGGGCGCCCTGTTCATGGTGAGCGGCGTCCTGATCGCGACGCTGGCACTGTGGCAATGGCCCGCCTACCGCCACGCCCTTCCGGACGACGTAGAGAACGCCTCGCCCGCGCTGATCGGCGTGCTGATAGGCCTCGGTGCCGTCCTGGGCGAACTCCCGAACAGCTTCGTGAAGCGGCGCCTGGACATCGGCCCGGGCCGCAGGGCAAGCGGCTTCTGGGGAGTAGCGCTGACGGTGTGGGACCAGATCGACTTCGTCCCCGTGATCGCCCTCCTCCTGCTGCCGATATGGCAGATCCCATTCGAGGACCTGCTGCTGGCGATGGCAGTCATAGGAGCGGCCCACTTCGCGATCAACCTGGTCGGCTACGCAATAGGCGCCCGCAAAACGCGCGTCTAAAGCAGCAATAGCGGAGGAGCACGAGGACGGGCGCCCAGCCCGAGATCAGGCGAGCGGCGGGGGTAGGCCGACGAGGGCGGGACCTTCCCCGAAGGGCGTCAAGAGTGAGGCCGAAGGCCGAGCGGAGCCCGAAGGGGAACGGTCCCCCCTCGAAGGCCGTACAGCAGCGTTACTGCTCGCCGCCCATGAAGTCTTCCGGAGTGACGTTGTCCAGGAAGTCCTTGAACTTCTCGACAACCTCCTCCGTGTCCTCGACCTCATGCTCGAACTCGATCGCCGACTCCGCGATGACCTCCTCGGCCGCGAAGATCGGCGCCGAAGTGCGCACCGCAAGCGCCAGCGCATCCGATGGCCGCGAGTCGATCTCCACCTCGCGCCCGTCCACCCGCAGCGTGATCGACGCGTAGAACGTGTTTTCCTTGAGCTCGGTCACCGACACGCGCGTGCAGGCGACCTCCATCTCGCTCAGCATGTCGCTGATCAGATCATGCGTCATGGGTCGAGGGGTGTTAGCGCCCTGGAGCTTCATGAGGATGGCGGCGGCCTCGGGATGCCCGATCCAGATCGGCAGGAACTTGTTCCCGTCCCGGGTCTTGAGCAGGACGATCGGCTGCTTGCCGACCATGTCGAAGCTCACTCCATAAATGACCATCTCGAGCATGTGATTTGCGCCTTGCCCTTCCGCCTGGCCGCTCCCAGCCAGAGTCTAGACGTGCCGGGTCGCGACTACGCTCCGTCGCCTTGAGCCGGGCTACCCGCATCGCTGTCTGCACGAACAGAGGCCCCGACGAGGTGGCGGAATGCCTGGCGGCGCTGCGCGCACAGGCAGGCCACGAGGCCGTGCTGCTGGTGACGAGCGGGCTCACCTCAGAGGCAGCGAACGCGCATCGGCAAGCCTTCCCCGGCGAGGTGATCGAGGAACCGCGGCCGGGACTCTCCCTCGCTCGCAACAGGGCGCTCGAGGCGTGTCCGGACGACGGCGTGATCGCCTTCGTGGACGACGACGCGGTGGTGGAGCCGGGCTGGTGGCACGCGCTCCGCCGCCGCTGGGACGAGGCGCCCGAGCACGTGGCGGTGATCGGCGGCCCGATCCGGCCCCGCTACGACACTCCCCCGCCAAGATGGCTCTCACCTCCGCTGCTGCCCGCGCTCACCCTGCTCGACCTGGGGCCGCGCGTGCGCGATCTCGATCCGGAGGTCACGACGGTGTATGGAGCCAACATCTCGTTCCGGGTCGCGCCGCTCCGCGAGGCAGGCGGATTCGACCCCGACCTGGGCCACTCGGGCGAGCGGGTGTTCTTCTCGGAGGAGGACGAGGCCCAGCGGGAGATCGCCCGCGCCGGACACGCGGTCCGATATGTCCCCGACGCCGCCGTGCTCCACGTGATCGCCCCCGAGCGGCTCACACGGATCTCGTTCGTGCGGCGGCGCTTCTGGTACGGCTTCACGCTGGGCGTGCGGCGCGCACGGCCGGTGTCCCTGGCGCTCCGTCAGATGCTGAGCTCTGCGGCGGGCGCGCCGATCGCAGCCCTCCGCCGCGACGACAGACTGCTCATGGAACGCGTGGTGCGAGTTGCCGAGAACGCCGGCGTGCTCGCCGCTAGGGCTCGATCAGCCCGCGCCTGATCGCATAGCGCACGAGCTCGACCCGGTCCCGCATCCCCAGCTTGGCGAGCACGTTCGCGCGGTGCGACTCGACCGTCTTCTCCGACACGTGCAGGATCTCGGCGATCTGCTTGTTCGTGTGTGCCTCCGCGATCAGCTTCACGACGTCGAGCTCGCGCGGCGTGAGCAGCTCGCGCGGCTGCTCGGCTCCGTCGGCCAGCCACTCCTTCACGAGGGCGCTCTCGCTCGAGGCGGAGAGGAACTGCTCGCCGCGCGCGACCGTGCGGATCGCGTCGATCAGGTCGGTATCCGCCGCTCGCTTCAGCACGTAGCCGGCGGCGCCCACCTTCAGCGCCTCGAAGACGTAACGCTCGTCGTCGTGCATCGAGAGCAGGAGGATCGAGGTGTCGGGGCAGTGCGCACCGATCTCGCGCGCTGCCTGTAGGCCGGTCATCCTGGGCATCGACACGTCCAGGACCGCCACGTCCGGGCGCACGGACTGCGCCAGCGAGAGCGCCTCGACGCCGTCCTCGGCCTCCGCGACGACCCTCATGCCCTCCTGGCGCTCGATGAGCATGCGCAACCCGGAGCGCACGATGCCGTGGTCGTCTGCGACGAGGATGTGCAGCATCAGGGCACGTGCAGGGTCACGGTCGTGCCCTGGCCTGGAGAGGAGTAGATGCTGAGGTCGCCACCGACGAGGCGCGCACGCTCCGCCATGCCGTTCAGCCCAAGCCCGCCGCCGTCGGGGCGCTCGGCGTCGAAGCCACCGCCGTCGTCGCGCACGCACAGGTCCACGCCGCCGTTCAGCGCCGACAGGTCCACGTGCACCTGCGACGCGCGCGCGTGCTGGGCCACATTGGAGAGAGCCTCCTGCGCGACCCGGTACACCACAAGCTGCTGATCGTCGCCGAGGATGTCTGGCTCGCCGCGCGTCTGAAGCAGCGCCCGGATGCCAGTCTGCTCGCCGAAGCGCCGCACCTGGCTGTCCAACGCGGGCACGAGCCCGTGGTCGTCGAGCGCGGTCGGGCGCAGCTGGCGCGCCAGTTGAAGCAGCTCGTCCATCGCCTGGTTCACGAGGCGCTTCAGCTCCGCCACCTCAGCCTTCTGCTGTGGCGACGACGAGTCCTGGACGAGCGCCTCGAGGCGCAGCAGAATCGCCGTGAGCGCCTGGTTCACCTCGTCGTGCAGGTCGCGCGCGAGGCGCTTCCGCTCCTCCTCCTGGGCGCGCAGCACGAGCCGGCCGCTGCGGCGCCGCTCTCCCTCGATCCGGTCGAGCAGCCGCTGGAACGACGCGACGAGGCGCTCCACCTCGTCGGTGCCGCCCGGCGGCGAGTCGAAGCTCGCGGGCTGGGCGGGGTCGACGGTTTCGAGCTGCTCGATCAGGCGCTCGAGCGGGTTGAAGCGCCGGCGCAGCATCATGATGTTCGCCGACAGGGCGAGCACGATCGCCGCCGCCAGCAGCGCGAACTGCACGCGCTCGTCGCGGACGGCGAGATTGAGGCGGGAGGCCATGCTCGCGGCGAAGATCGTCGCCGTCACCAGGAAGACGTTGACGGCGAGGATCTGGCCGATCAGGGATTCGCGCTTGTTCATGGCAAATGGGGTCCAGACCCCATATCGGCAATTCCGCGCGCGACCGAAGACCTGAGTAGCGGGAGGCAATCGACGAAGGCCTCCAAATCCGCAGCAACTTGGGTCCAACGCGGGGCGCCGAAAGGCGCCCCGCACCTTTTCAGGCATGCCGCAGCGCGTACAGTCGCGGGCATGGCACTGACCGAGCCCCAGCGACAGCAGTCCGTCCGGCTGGACGGCGAAGGGCTCACTCCCGCCGCCGTGGCCGCGGTGGCTCGCTGGGGTGCGTCCGTGGAGCTGGACGATGGGGCTCGACAGCGCAACGAAGCTGCGCGCAGAGCGGTCAGCGCAGTGCTTGGTCGCGGCGACGACATCTACGGCGTCACGACGGGCGTCGGCCCTCTCCGCGGCTATCGCCTCGACGACGCCGAGCGAGACCGCCACCAACTCGATCTGCTGCGGAGTCACGCGTGCGGGGCCGGGCGGCCGCTGCCCGAGGACCGCGTCCGTGCGTCCATGGCCGCCCGCGCGAACCAGCTCGGCGCCGGTGGAGCCGGTGTGTCGAGCGAGCTGCTCGACTCGCTGGTCGCCGCTCTGAATGCCGGCATCGTGCCTTTCACGCGCGAGCTTGGCTCGCTGGGAACCGGAGACCTCACGCAGCTCGCCGACATCGCGCTCGCGTTGCTCGGAGAAGGAGAGGTGTACTGGGGCGGCGATCTCATCGACGCCGGCGCCGCGCTGCGGGAGGCGGGTCTGGGCACGCCTCGCCTCGGCCCGCGTGACGGCCTCGCCTTCATCAGCAGCAACGCGGTGAGCATCGGACACGCGGCGCTGCTCGTGGTCGATGCCGGCGCGCTCCTCGAGGCGTGGCTCACGGTGGCCGCGCTCTCCTTTGAGGCGGCCGGCGCGGATCCGGTCGCGCTCGACGCACGCGTGCACGCCGGCGGGCACCGGCCCGGCCAGACGGCCGTGGCCGCCCGCATGCGCGAGCTGCTGGCGGGCGTGGACGGGCGCACTCGCGAGCCGTCCGAGGGCGCGATCCAGGATCCCTATCCGTTCAGGGCGTTGCCCCAGGTGGACGGCGTGGTGCACGACGCACTCGCCGCGCTCGAGGAGACCGTCACCCACGAGCTCAACTTCGCCGGCGAGAACGCCCTCATCCTCGCGGCCGACGATGTGGCTCTCGCGAACGGCAACCCGCATGCGGCCCGGCTCGCCAATGCGATCGACGGGCTGCGCACCGCCATCGCGCAGTCGGCCGCTCTGATCGCCGCGCGCGTGAGTGCGCTCCTCGACACGAGCCTCACCGGCCTCCCGCCGTTCCTCGCGCGCAATCCGGGCCCCGAGTCGGGCGCGCTGATCCTCGAGTACACGGCGCACGCCGCCGCCGCAGAGGTGCGCTCGCTGGTCACGCCCGTGGCCGCGCAGACGGTGTCGGTCGCCCGCGGTGTGGAATCGCATGCAAGCCTCGCGCCGATCGCGGCGCGGCGCGCGCACGAGGCGGTCGACGCGCTCTACGAGCTGGTCGCCATCGAGCTCGTGGCCAGCATCCGGGCGCTGCGACTCGCGGAGCAGGCGCCGGTGGGCGCAGGCACCCGAGCCCTGTACGAAAGCGCCGCGCCCGAGCTCGATCCGGAGATGCGCGACCGCCCGCTGCACCGCGACGTCGCCACGGCGCGCCGGATCATCGAGCGCTGGCCGGGCAGCTAGGGCTTGCGCGAGCGGCGTCGCTCGTCGAGCGAGGTTACGCGCGCGGCCGGGAGGTCGCGGCGCTCGCGCTCCGGCTCGGCGGCCGGCGATTCGCCGTCGTCGCCCAGAGCGAAGAGCTCGCGGAGCGCCTGAAGCTGGGCATAGAAGCGGCCGTCCTCGGCGGCGTGCTTCATCCGGAGGGTCGGCTCGTGGAGCAGGCGGCTCACGATCGAGCGCGCCATCGCCTCGACGCGTTCGAGGTCGGCCTCCGAGAGCGACTCCCAGTGCGAGCGGTTCTCCCGCAGCACGTGCTGCACGATCTCGTCGCCGCGGGCGCGCAGTGCCGCGATGGTGGGCACCACGTCGAGCGTGGCCATCCACTCCGCGAACCGCGACACCTCCTGCTGGACGAGCGCGCGGGCCCGCGTGGCCTCGGCCTCGCGGCCGCTCAGGTTGCGCGCCACCTCGCGCTGAAGGTCGTCGATGTCGTAGAGCGTGACGCCTGCGAGATCGCGCACGCTCGGGTCGATGTCACGCGGCACGGCGATGTCGATCAGCAGCAGCGGCTTGCCCGCGCGCGTGTCCATCACGAGCTCGAGCTCGTCGCGTCCGACAATCGTGTGGGGGGAGCCCGTGCTGGATACCACGATGTCGGCCTCCATCAGCTCCACGGGGAGGTCGTCGAAGCGCACCGCCACGCCGCCGAAGCGCTGTGCGAGCCCGATGGCGCGGTCGTAGCGGCGGTTGGCGACGAACACCGTCGAGACCCCGCGCTCTTGCAGGGCCTGCGCCGTGAGCTCGCCGTTCTCACCGGCGCCGATCACGAGCACGCGCCGCCGCTCGAGCTCGCCCATCACGCCGCGTGCGAGATCGACCGCGACGGACGATACGGAGACACGCGAGCGCCCCACGCCGGTCTCGGTGCGCACCCGCTTCCCCGCCGCAAGAGCGTCCCGGAACAGGCGGTTCGTTATCGGGCCGGTGACGCCCTCCACGAGCGCGAGCTCGTAGGCGCGCTTCACCTGGCCCTGGATCTCGGCCTCGCCGACGATCATCGACTCGAGTCCCGCGGCCACGCTGAAGAGGTGCTCCACGGCCTCCGTGGAGCGCAGCGAGTAGAGGTGGCCGAGCAGCTCGGTCGGTCGAAGCTCCGCCTGGCGCGATAGCGCGGAGAGCACGACCGTCTCCGCCTCCACCGGGTCGCTCGCGACGATGTAGAGCTCGGTGCGGTTGCAGGTGGAGATCGAGACCGCCTCCTCGATGGCCGGGTCGGCCACCAGCTCCACGAGCACCGAGACGGCGCGCCCCTCGGGCAGCGCCAGCCGCTCACGCACCGCCACAGGCGCAGTCTTGTGCGACACGCCCAGGCAGAGGAGCCCCTGCATCACTTGCCGCGCTCGTCGAGGAGCTCGTGGAGGGACTCGACCTCGCGCTCGATCCTCGAGACCTTCATCGCCATGATCGCCACGTAGAGGACGACCAGCGTGAGGAAGACGATGTAGGCGGCGGCCACGTACTTGCCGGCTTCGTCGAGCGGAAGGGCGGGCACGTCAGCTCCCGATCGGCTGGGCCGGGACCGTGGCCGTGGGCGGCGAGGGCGCTCCGCCGCGCGCCGGCTGCTCCTCGAGCGACAGCTCGAGCCGGCGCCGCAGGCGCTTCAGCTCGAACTTCGCGTGCTTCGAGGCGAGCTCGAACTTCCAGAGTGTGGCGAACAGCAGTCCCATCGCGATCAACGAAACGTAGAAGGTCAGCCGCATCTCGCCGGGCATGTTGCCGCCGGTGGTGGAGAGCACACGGGGATGGCTGAACGCCTGCGCGAGCCGCACGGCGATGAAGTTCACCGGCACGAAGGCGCCCGCGGTGATGGCGAACACCGCCGCGTAGCGCGCCTGGCGCTCGGGATCCTCGATCGAGAAGCGCAGCGGCTGGTAGCAGCAGTAGAGCAGGAAGATGATCAGGAACGAGACGAGCGTCGGCTCGTCCCACACCCACCAGTGGCCCCACGAGCCCTTGGCCCAGATCGAGCCCGTGATGAGCACGCCGATCGCCAGCACGAGCGACAGGTGGATGGCCACGTACGAGCGCATGTCCCACGACGGGTCGCGGCTGCGCAGGTACTTGATCGCCATTATCCCGCCCGCGATGAAGCCGAGCAGCGCGACGATCGCGAGCGGCACGTGCAGGTAGAAGATCTTCTGGATGAAGCCCTGGTCGGCGTCGAGGGGCGCGTAGAAGAACACCAGCGACAGCGAGGCCGCGATGAAGACGACTGCGGCGGCCGCCAGGGGGCGAAGTCCCTTCGAATACATCCGGCCACATGGTAGACCGGACGGCCTCGAGCGCCGAACCTAGTCGTCGAGCAGGAAGTCGTAGACCGCGTAGGCCACGAGCGCGAAGACCGCGTCGTAAAGCGCCAGCAGACCGAGCCACTTGCCGAGGTCCTCGGCGTGGGGGCTGAGGCTGAGCAGCGGCTCGCTCGCGTTCGCCGCCCCGATCACGACCGGCACGAGCAGCGGCAGCAGAAGGAGCGGCACGATCAGGTCGCGCGCCCGCGTCTCGCTGGCGAGCCCCGACACGAGCGCACCCACCACCGCCAGGCCGATGTCGGCGAGCACGAGCACGGCCAGCAGCTCGGGGAACGCGTCGAGCAGGTCCGGGCCGAGCAGCAGGAGCGCGAACGCGGGCAGCGCCACAACCTCCAGCACCACGAGGTAGAGGAGGAGAGCGGTCGCCTTGGCGAGGAAGACGGCGGTGCGGTCGATCGGCGCGAGCAAGATGCCCTCGAGCCCGCCCTGCTCGTACTCGGCGGCGAACAGCCGGTTCACGGCGAGGATCGCGGCGAGCAGGATCGTGACCCAGAGGACGCCGGACGCCAGGTCGCCGTCGAGCTCGTTGCGCCCGAGACCGAAGTGGAACAGCACGAACACCGTGATCGAGAACAGCACCATCGGGAACACCGACTCGCGCGTGCGCAGCTCGATCGCCAGGTCCTTGCGCAAGATCGCGCTCGCGGCCCGGGTCACCGGTAGAGCTCCCGCACCTGCTCGACGCTGAGGCGCCCGGCGATCACCTGCCGGCCCGCGCGCAGGCCGATCGCCGTGTCCGACTCCGCCAGGCCGTGCTCCACGTCATGTGTCACGAGCACGCGCGTGCGCCCGGAGCCGCGTCCGATCAGCGGCTCGAGCAGCTCGGCGGCGCCCGGGTCCAGGCCGGCACGCGGCTCATCGAGGAGCAGCAGCGGTGGGTCGTGCAGGACCGCGCGCGCCGCGGCCAGGCGCTGCACCATGCCGCGCGACAGCTCCCGCACCGGGTCGCCCGCTCGGCGCTCCATTCCCACCGCCGCGATCACCTCCTCCACGCGCTCGCGCGCCACGTCGTGCAGGCGCGCGTGGAACAGCAGGTTCTCGCGCCCGCTCAGCTCGCGGTAGAGCAGCGGGTCGTGGCCGAGCAGCCCCACGCGGCCGCGCACCTTCCACGAGTCGCGCGGCACCTCGTTGCCGAGCACTCGAACCGTGCCCGCATGCGGGCGCAGCAGCGTGGCGAGCACGCGCAGCAACGTGGACTTGCCGGCGCCGTTCTGTCCGAACACGCCGAGCGTGGCTCCGGCGGGCAGCTCGAACGACACGTCCGCGAGCGCTACGCGCTCCCCGTAGCGGCGCTCGAGGCCTGCCGCCTCGACGGCCGTGTCATTCACGCTCGAGCGTCTCCGCGGCGTGCTTGAGAGTGGGCTCGACGATCGGCCACGACTGGGCCACGCCCTTCGGCGAGCCCGGGAAGTTGATGATCAGCGTGCGTCCGCGCACACCCGAGATGCCACGCGTGAGGATGCCCAGCGGCGTGTGGTTGCGCGACTCCGCGCGGATTGCCTCGGCATAGCCGGGCGCCTCGCGATCGATCACGTCGCGCGTGGCCTCGGGCGTCACGTCGTCGAGCGTGAGCCCGGTTCCGCCGGTGGTGAAGATGAAGCGCACGCGCTCGGTGTCCGCCAGCCGCTTGAGCGCGGACGCGATCGCCTCACGGTCGTCGCTCACGACCTCGTGGACCGTCTCGAGCCCGGCCTCTTTGCACAGATCCGCGAGCGCGGGGCCTGACACGTCGTCGCCGTCCCCGCGCGCGAGCGTGGTCGAGATCGTCACGACTGCGGCGCGCACGCGCGCAGACTACGCCGGATCGCGGCGCCAGTCCCGCTTGCCGCCCGTCTTCTCGAGCAGCCGCAGCGGGCCAATCTCGACGCCTCGCTCGAGCCCCTTGACCATGTCGTACACGGTCAGGGCGGCGATCGAGCAGGCCGTCATCGCCTCCATCTCCACGCCCGTCTGGGCGCTCGTGCGAGCCTCGGCCGTGACGCGCACCTCGCCGGCGTCCGGATGGACCTCGATCGCAACATCGACGAAGGCGAGCGGGAGCGCGTGGCAGAGCGGCACGAGCTCGGCGGTGCGCTTGGCGCCCTGGATTCCGGCGATTCGGGCCGTGGAGACGACGTCGCCCTTCGGGGCGTCGCCGGCCGCGACGATCGCCGCCGTCTCCGGCGACATCCGCACGACGGCCTCGGCGACTGCGCGGCGGTCGCTCACCTGCTTGTCGCCGACGTCGACCATTCGGGCACGCCCGCGCTCGTCGAGGTGCGTGAGGGAGTCGGGATCGGCGCTCACGCCGGGCCTGCTAGGCAGCGTGGCCGGGCGCGAACTCTCGGCCCGCCGTGTGCTGAGCCGCGGCGATGACGTCGCGCACCGCCTGCTCGTCGCCCTGGCGCAGGAGCTCGACCGGATCGGGCTCGCCGTTCACGATGGCCTCGAAGAAGACCTTGCGGTCCTGATAGGTGGGCAGCGTGCCCTTGGCCCAGCCGCGCACTTCGTTCAGCAGCTCGGCCAGGCGCGCGTATGGCTCGCCGTACTCCTCGGCGATCTCGCTCTTGATGCGCTTCGCAAGCGCGGGGCTGGCGCCGGCCGTGGAGATCGCGATGGCGAGCGGGCCCGAGCGGAAGACGGCCGGGAGGATGAAGTTGCACAGCGGCGGGACGTCGACCACGTTGACGAGCATCGCGCGCTCCTCGGCGTCCTCGTAGACCTTGATGTTCACGTCCGTGTCGCTCGTAGCGGCGATCACCATGAACGTGCCCTCGAGGTCCTCGCGGCGGTACTCGCGGCGCTCCCAGGAGATCGAGCCCTCGGCAGCGAGCTCGTGCAGCGGCTCGATCGCCTCCGGCGAGATCAGGACGACCGAGGCGTCGCAGGCCAGCAGCCCCTCGACCTTCTCGAGGCCGATGTCGCCGCCCCCAACCACCACGCAGCGCCGGCCGCTCAGCTTCAGGCAAGCGATGTAGAAGGGCGTGTCGAGCATGCCCTGCACGCAACTCTGGTCGCAGATCCCCCTGCGGAGCTGACACACACATTCCTTGCCGGCGTAGGCCTGGGCTGGCATGGCCCTTCAGTCTAGGCCCTCGAGCCGGGCCACCTGGTTACTTCGTCTTCCCCTTCTTCTTGAGCGTGAACGTCGTGGACTTCGTGTTTGCCGTGCCGGCGCGGTTCTTCGTCACGAAGGTCGCCTTCGTCTTGATCTTGGCGGCCTTCTTGAACGCCTTCCGGCCGTTCTTCGTGAACTTGACCTTCACGCCGCCGAGCTTGCCGGGAGCGATCACGAAGTGAGCGCTTCCGATCGTGATCTTCCGCTTCTTGGTCTGGACCGCGTTGAGGCTCGCGAGCGTGACCGTCCCGTCACACGGGTCGATGGCGGTAGCCGGGCAGCGCAGCGCAAGCGTCGCGGACTTACCGTCCGTGCTCACGGTCTTCTTCACGAAGGACGGTGCTGCGCCGGGCGGGAGCGCCGGCACCGTGAACGACGCAGTGGCGGTCCGTATCGCGTCGCCCTGGGCCGCGCGAAGCGTTGTGGTGTAGGTGCCAGGCGCGGCGCGGGCGGGCACCTTCACGGATACGTTCAGGAGATTGTCCGGGCTGGGCGTGAAGCTCGCCACGCTCGGCTGGACGAAGGCGCCCGCGAGATTGCTAGTCGCAGTCATCAGCATGTTCACGCCGGTGGCGTCCGGTCCCGCGAACTTCGCGTTGAACGGAACGTTGCCGGTGTCACCCGGGAGAATCGCCCGGGCCGAGCCGGGCTGGAGGCTGAGATCCCGGGTGGCGAGCTGCTCGTCCGCCTTGATGGTCGTGAGGTCTGACGGGCTGGCGATGCAGACCGCAGCACCGGATATGTCCATCGAGTCGGTCAGGTTGGGCGCGGTCGGGTCTGTCGGATCGCACCGGACCTGCTGGCTCGGGAACGGGTTCCCCGGGCCCGTGAAGCGGCCGCCCGTCACGGTCCGGTACGTAAATGGACCGTTGAACGGAGCGCCGTCTGCGCCTTTCGGAAGCGGGATATCGAGCTCCACGGTGCCAGTCGTGGGCGTGTCGCTGGCGATGATCGAGTCGGCGTTGGAGATGTAGCCGACCCACTTCTCACCTGCGGGCGCGGGCACCAGACGCTGCAGCTCGCTCGTGTAGGTGTCGTTCTTGAAGTACGTCGCCGAGTGGCCACTCGTGGTGCTGATGCTCTCCGGCAGCTCGGCGCCCTGCGGCACCCTGAAGCCGAGGAAGCTCTGCCCCGTACCGCCCCCGCACGCGGTGCTGCCGAGCGTGAACGGGCACTCGCGAAGGTTTGCGACCAGGTGGAGGGCCCCGACCCCATCTTTTTGAGTCACTACCTGACTCACGATGGTGGTGCAGCCTGAAAGGGCCGCGGCGAGCACTGCTATCGAAGCGAGGGCACAGGTACGACGGAGCGAGCGGCGAGTCACAGAGGCTCCTTTGCGAGTCGTGGGCCTGACTCGAACGTACGTCTGCTTCCCGACGCACGTCAAGAGCCTCGTCCGGGACGGTCAGCGGCGAAGCGACTTCGCGACCAGGCGCGCCAGCGGCACCAAGCCGCGTCGTAGCGCCCCCGGCTTCTGCGTGTCGCGTCCGTAGAGAAGCGTCGCGGCAGCATCGAGCGCCCTGGGCAGCGACGCGTCGTAGGGGTACCACCAGAAGTTCCGCCTGCGGGCCGGGTCCCACGTGACCTGCTTCACGTTCACGCACTCGTAGAAGCCGAATTTGCCGTGCACGCGGCCGAGGCCGGACTCCTTCACGCCGCCCCAGGCGCACTGCATGACCCCGTGGCTGAACATGTGGTCGTTCATCCAGACCATGCCCGCCTCGAGCCGGCGCGCGATGCGCGCGCCCTTGTCGCGGTCGCACGTCCACACGGACGCTCCGAGCCCGAAGGCGGAGCCGTTGGCGAGCTGGATCGCCTCCTCCTCGGAGTCGACCGTCACGATCGGCAGCACCGGGCCGAAGATCTCCTCGCGCATGATGCGCATCTCCGGTGTCACGCCGGTGAGCACCGCCGGGGCGAAGAAGCGGCCGGCCATCGACTGCATGTCGAGCGGCCCGCCGCACAGCTGCTCGGCTCCACTCGCCACCGCATCGTCGACGAGCTCGCGCACGAGGTCGAACTGCTGCTCGGACACCATCGGGCCGATCTCGGTGGCGGGGTCCAACGGATTGCCGACGCGCAGCGCCTTCGCGCCCCGCACCACGCCGTCGATGAATTCGTCTGCCACCTCGCGAGCCACGTACACCCGCTCGATCCCCGAGCACGTCTGCCCCGCGTTCGCGAAGCCGCCCCAGAGCGAGCCGGACACCGCGTGGCCGAGCGGGGCATCCGCCAGCACGATCTGCGGGTCCTTTCCGCCGAGCTCGAGCACGCAGCCCTTCACCTGCTCGGCACACGATGCAGCCACGCGCCGGCCCGTCTCCACCGACCCCGTGAAGAAGACCTTCGCCACAGTCGAATCCACGAGCGCCTGGCCGACGGCCGCGCCGCCGTGCACGCAGCGCACCAAGCCGTCGGGCACGCCGGCTCGCTCGAACACGGACTGGATGCGCTGCCCGATCAGCGGCGTGAGCGACGCCGGTTTCAGCACCACGCCGTTGCCGCACATGAGCGCCACGGCGACCTCCCCGAAGGGGATCGACCAGGGGTAGTTCCACGGCGCGATCACCGCCACCACGCCGAGTGGCTGATACGCCAGCCAGGCGCTCTTCTGGCGGACGAACAGCTGCCGCATGGGCACGTCCTCGTCGGCGAGCAGCTCTGGTCCGTTGTCGGCGATCCAGTGGAGCCCGTCGATCGTGGGCAGCAGCTCCATCGAGTACGACTCGGCGATCGGCTTGCCCTGCTCGCGGCTGAGCAGGCGGGCGAGCCCCTCGAGGTCGTCGATGATCGCCTGCGCCGCGCGCCGCATGTAGGCGGCCCTGTCGAGCAACGGCAGCTGCGCCCAGAACGGCTGGAGCTCCGCGACGTCGTCCACCACGGTCTGAACTGCATCGGGCGCGAGCGCGGGGACGGAACCCAGGCGCTCGCCCGTCGCGGGGTTGAACGACTCGAGCGCCGCGGGCGCCGTTGCGGTGGCGGACTCCATGCCCGGGGATTCTGCCGGGGAGCTAAGAGGGAAGTCGCGTGTACACGACGCGGTTGCCGTCCTCGACGGTCTGCATCGTGGGCCCGAGCTCCTGCATCAGCTGCAGCATGCCGCGGTTTCCGTCGAGCATCTCGGCCTTCAGGTGCGTGGCTCCGCGCTGGATCGCGAGCGAGGCGATCGACTCGGTGAGCAGTGTGCCGACGCCTTGGCGCTGGTGCTCGTCGTCGACCACCAGCCCCAGCTCGGCGAGCCCGGTTCCCACGAGGGCGATGTCGGCAAGCCCGACTATCTCCTCGACGCCCTCAACGGGAGCGGTCGCCGCGAGCACGAGGCGAGCGCGCGGGTCGTAGAAGGTGAAGTGCTCCACGAGCCGGTCTTGCACCTCGGGCACCGCGGTGAAGAAGCGGCGGTGGCGTGTCTGCGGGCTCAGCCGCTCGAGGAAGGCCCGTACGCGTGGCGCGTCACTCGCACGTGCGAGCCGGAGGCCCAGGCGCAGGCCTGAGTCCAGCTCATGCACGGTGCCGAGCATCGCGCCGGGATCGACCAGCTGGCGGGCTGTCTGCGGGGGAGCCACCACAGTGACTGTTGCAGACGAATCCGCGCCTGTCGGTAAAGCGCGGGTGAATGTGAGCAGGCGCACAGAGCAGGGCAAAAAACCCTGCATTCACATGGATCGGCCGCGCGCCCGTTTGATGCGCTCGAGCCGCTCGCGCAGCTCGCGCTCCTCGCCGTGCTCGGTGAGCTCCACGAGCCGCGCGTCCTCCGCTCCCGCGGGCATCAGCTCCTGGGGTGAGACACCTTCCGGGCGATCGTGCGGGTAGTCGTAGCCCACGCCGTGGCCGAGCTTCTTCGCGCCTGGGTAGGCGGCGCTCCGAAGGTAGTCGGGCGGGTCGGCACCCCCGTGCTCCCGCACCCACGCGGTGGTGGCGCCGAGAGCCCGCTTCACGGTGTCGGACTTCGGAGCCAGCGACAGGTAGAGCGCCGCCTCGGAGAGGTTGTACGCGCACTCCGGCATGCCCACGTGCTCGACCGCGTACGCGGCGGCCACGGCAACGTCGAGCGCGCGCGGGTCGGCGATGCCGATGTCCTCGCTCGCGAGCACGATCATGCGGCGCGCGATGAAGCGCGGGTCCTCGCCCGCCTCGAGCATCGTCACGAGGTAGAGCATCGAGGCGTCCGGGTCCGAGCCGCGGGTGGCCTTGATCCAGGCGGAGATGAGGTCGTAGTGGCGGTCGCCACCCTTGTCGTAGAGCAGCGCCTTGCGCTGCATCGCGTCCTCGGCCACGTCGATGGTGACGGTCTCGCCGCCGGCTGTTTCCACCGCCAGCTCGAGTGCCGCGAGCGCCGAACGCGCATCACCGCCCGAGCGGGCCGCGAGGAACTCGAGCGCGTCGTCGTCAACGGGCGGGGCGTGGGCTATGCCGCGCTCGTCGGCCAGCGAGCGCCGCAGCAGCGCGAGCACGTGCGGCTCCTCGAGCGCCCGCAGCTCGTAGACGGTCGAGCGCGAGAGCAGGGCCGAGTTCACCTCGAAGTAGGGGTTCTCCGTGGTGGCTCCGACCAGCACCACCAGCTCCTCCTCCACCGCCGGCAGCAGCGCGTCCTGCTGCGCCTTGTTGAAGCGGTGGATCTCGTCGAGGAAGAAGATCGTGCCCTCGCCCGTGGTCTTGCGGCGGTGCTCGGCGCGCTCGATCACGTCGCGCACCTCGGCGCGGCCGGCGTTCACCGCCGAGAGCTCCTCGAACGCCGCCCGGGCATTCTTGGCGAGCAGGCGCGCGAGCGTGGTCTTCCCGGTGCCCGGAGGGCCGTAGAGGATCATCGAGTGCGGCCGGCCCTCCTCGACCGCCGCACGCAGCGACGAGCCCTCGCCGAGCAGGTGCTCCTGGCCGACGAACTCCCCCAGCGTCGCCGGTCGCATCCGGACCGCCAGAGGCAGATGCTCGGGCGGCACGGCCGTGCGGCCGCGCGGCCCGTCCTCGCTCTCGAAAAGCCGCTCCACGCCCCGATTCTGGCAGCAGGGTCAGCGGTTGCGCCCGAAGAGGTCGTGGGCGGCCACCCACTCCTCCGCGACGATCGCCGAGCCGAGCGAGAGCTCGCCGCACAGAACCGTGGCGGCGATGATCTCCGCGAGCTTGCGCACCTTCCCGTCGCCGTAGCAGCCGAGCAGCTCCAGGCACTCCCGCTGCGTCGGCAGTCCGGTGCCGCCGCCGTAGGTGGCGACGATCAGCGACGGGATCGTGACCGAGTAGTAGTAGTCGCCGTTCTGTCGCAGCTCGGCGTAGCCGAGAGCGGCCGAGGACTCCGCCACGTTCGCCGCGTCCTGGCCGGTGGCGATGAAGATCGCCGTGATCCCGTTCGCCGAGTGCGCGCCGTTGTTGTTCACGCCCGACATGAAGCCGCCGAGCGTGGACACCTGCCGCGCCTTGAAGATCATCTCGCTCGTCGTGTGCATGTGCCGCTCGAACAGGTCGTTCGAGATCACGGCCTCGGCAACCACCCGCTTGCCGCGCGTGCGCAGCATGTTCACCTGGGAGCTCTTCTTGTCGGTCGCGAAGTTCGACTCGAGGAAGTAGTGCTCGATGCCGGGGTAGTTCTGGTTGATCCACATGCATGCGGCCTGGGTGGCCTTGCCAGTGAGGTTCTGGCCCGCGGCGTCGCCCGTCGTGTAGTTGAAGCGGGTGAAGATGATGCGGCTGGCCGAGTACTGCTCGATGTCGCGGAGACGACCTGACCTGGTCGTGCTCTCGGCGACCCGCTTGATGTCGTCGAAGTGCTCCTTCAGCCATTCGCCGAAGGCGCGCGCCTCTCGCGCACTCGCGAAGAGGAACGCCGGCGCGCGCTGCATCGCGTCGTCCATAACCGTGGTGGTCACGCCGCCCGCGTCGTGGAGGAGCTTCATGCCGCGGTTGTAGCTCGCGACGAGCGTGCCCTCGGCGGTCGCGAGCGGCACGTAGAACTCGCCCTCGGCGTGCTCGCCGTTCACAAGCAACGGGCCCGCCACCCCGAGTGGCACCTGCGCCACGCCGATGAAGTGCTCGATGTTGCCCGGCACGAGACCGGGGTCGAAGGAGTACTGCGACACGTGCGCGAGCTTCGCGCCGGTGCGCTCCTCGAGGAATGCGCGGCGTGCGTCGGCGGCCTCCCGCGTGTAGTCGTTCTCACGGTCGCGCGGGACGGGGACTCGCTCGGGTGTCGCGGTGGCCATGCCGGCTCCTCTCGATGGCTGCCTGTCGACGTGGAGTTTCCCCGGTACAGCGAGGCTATGGCATTGCGCCGGATCTAGACTGCGCCCGGATGCCTGACGCGGCTCATCTCGAACGGCACACCACCGAGTACCTGCAGCGGCTGATCCGCTTCAACACGGTGAACCCGCCGGGCAACGAGGAACCGGCGATCCTCTGGCTGAGGGACCGGCTCGAGGCGGCCGGCTTCGAGTGCGAGCTGCTCACCCGCACCGCCGGGCGGCCCAACCTCCTGGCCCGCCTTCGCGGTCGCGCCGACGGTCCGAGGCTCTGCTACCTCAGCCACGTCGACACCGTTCTGGCGCACCCGGCGGAATGGACCGCCGACCCGTGGGGCGGCGAGATCCGCGACGGCTGCGTCTGGGGGCGCGGCGCGCTGGACATGAAGAGCCAGACGGCCGCCGAGGTGGTCGCCGCGATCGCGCTCGCTGAGAACGGCTGGCGGCCGGAGTCGGGCGAGCTGATGGTGCTCGTCGTGGTCGACGAGGAGGCGGGATCCGAGGACGGCGTCAAGTGGCTCTGCCGGGAGCACCCAGACAAGGTGCGCTCGGACTACGTGATCAACGAGGGCGGCGGCGATGTGTTCGAGTACGGCGGCAAGCGCCACTACGGCGTCTGCGTCGCCGAGAAGGGCGTGTTCCGGTTCACGCTCCGCACGCGTGGGCGAGCCGGCCATGCCTCGATTCCGCGTATCGGCGACAACGCGCTCAAGAAACTGGCGCCGCTGATCGGGCGGCTCACCACACGCCGGCCGACGCTGGAGCTGAGCCCCGAGCCGGAGGCTTTCATGCGCGCGCTCGGCGCGCCTCTCGACGGCGATCTCGAGGCATCGCTCGCGGCGGTCGAGAAGGAGAACCTGCTCGTGGCCATCCTGCTCGAGCCGCTGCTCGGCGTGACGGTCGCGCCGACGATGGTGAGCGCGTCGGAGAAGATCAACGTGATCCCTTCGGTCGCCGAGCTGAAGGTGGACTGCCGCGTGCCGCCGGGCCTGGGGGCCGAGCACGCGCGCATGCGCGTGGAGGAGCTACTCGGAGAGGGCGAGTACGAGATCGAGTTCAACGAGAGCACGCCCGGCAACCGCTCGCCGATCGAGACGCCGCTGATGCACGAGATCCGGGCGTTCGTCGCCGACGAGGACCCGGAGGCCGACGTCGTCCCGATCGGGCTGCCGGGCTACACGGACTCGCAGTCCTTCCGCGCCGCGTTCCCAGATTGCGTGGCGTACGGGTGGTTCCCCCAGCGCGAGATGAGCATGTTCGAGGCGGCGCCGCTGGTGCATGGAGCCGACGAGCGCATACCGATCTCCGACCTGGGTCTCGCCGCGCGGTTCTACGCTCGTCTTGCACCCAAACTGCTTGGTGGATGAGATGACTGAGACTCGCGAGGAAGACAAGCTGCGGCTCGGCGGCATGGCGCTGCGTAACGGACTGCTCGTTCACGGCCCGACACACTGGGCCGCCGCCGTGCGCACGCGCGACGGGGAGCTGAAGGTGGCCTCCGGGCGCAAGCCGGACCTTGGTGGCCGCGCCACGGAGCGCATTCCCGGCCTGCGGGGCATCCCGAAGCTCGCGGAGGCGTTCGCGATCGTGCCGGTCGTGAAGAAGAACCTGCCCGAGGCGCAGCTGCCGATGGAGGACTTCCGCGCCCTGCTGGGCATGGCGGGCGCGTCTCTCGCCGGCCAGCTGGTACGCCGCGGCGGACCGCGCACGGTAGCCCGCGAGGCGGCCGTGGCGCTGATCTCGCTTGCGCCCGCGATGCTCGTGCTGCGCAGCGGAGACATCGCCTCCTACCACGGCGTGGAGCACAAGGCCATCGGCGCCTACGAGACAGGCGAGGAGACGGTCGACGCGACCAAGGAGCACGAGCGCTGCGGCTCGAATCTGGTCGCCCCGCTGCTCGCTTCCACCGTGCTCGGCAACGTGGCCGCCCGCCGGGCCGGCCTCCGCGGGCCGAAGGCCGACGCCGTCGTGGGCCTCGGCTCGATCGCCGCGGCGATCGAGGTGTTCGCGTGGTCAGAGCGCCACGCCGACACCGGCCTGGCGAAGGCCCTGCGCAAGCCGGGCTACGAGATCCAGCGGCTGCTCGGCACACGCGAGCCGAGCTCCGAGCAGATCGAGGTGGGCGAGGCGGCGATCGCGGAGATCCTGCGGGTGGAGCAGCAGGCCGTCTAGGCCCGGTACCCTGCGCGGCGGGGTACGACGGGAGGCGGCATTTCCGCGCGACGGGCAGGGCAGCGCCAGAGCGGCACAAGCACTCGATCCATAGCGATCGCGGTCCTTGCCGCGCTCATTTTCGCCACGCCGGCATCGGCGGCGACGGCACCCACCAGCTACGTCAACCCGTTCAACGGGACGAAGCCGGGCGCACCGGACTTCGGCACCGGTGGTGGCGCAGGCAACACCAATCCGGGGCCGACCACGCCGCTCGGCATGACGCAGTGGGGCCCCGACACCAGCCCGTCGTCGACGAACGCCGGCGGCGGCTACGCATACGACGACACGAAGCTGAGAGGCTTCAGCGTCAGGCGGCTGAGCGGAGCGGGCTGTGCGAACGAAGGGGACTTCCCGCTCCTCCCGACGACCTCGCCGGTCACCGAATCGCCGGTGAAGCCGGAGTCGACGGAGTTCCGCGATTCGCTTCTGCCGGCCTTCGCGCACGGCGACGAGTCGGCCTCGCCCGGCTATTACCGCGTTGGGCTCGACCCGGGCACTGACAAGCGCATCGGCGCGGAGCTGACCGCGACCACGCGCACCGGGATCGGCCGCTTCACGTTCCCGGCCACGCGCCAAGCGAGCGTGCTCCTGAACGCCACGGGCAGCCGCACCGGCAACAGCTCAGGCTCCGTGCAGATCGACCCCGGCGGCCGAGAGGTGACCGGCGAGAGCACGAGCGGCGCCTTCTGCGTTCTCCCGAACAAGTACAAGATCTTCTTCGCGGTTCGCTTCAACCGGCCGTTCGCCGGCTTCGGCACGTGGACGGGTCAGTCGCTCGCGCCCGGATCGCTCACGGCGCACGACTCGGCACCCGGACCGCCGTTCGTGCAGAACGGTTCCGGCCCGACCGCGCAAACCGGCGCCTACCTGACCTTCGATGCGACGCAGAGCCGCGTGGTCGAGGCACGCGTGGGGATCTCGTTCGTCAGCGTCGAGGGAGCGCGAAGGAACCTGGAGGCGGAGACCGCCGGGCGCAAGTTCGAGAGCCTCCGCGACTCCGCTCGCAAGACCTGGGACCGGATGCTGGGCCGGATCGAAGTGGCCGGCGGGCGCGAGGACGACCTGCGGACCTTCTACTCGATGCTGTACCACGCGCTGATCCACCCGAGCACGTTCAGCGACGTCGACGGCCGGTACGCGGGGTTCGACGGCCAGATCCACACGGCCGGCGGCTATACCCAGTACGCGGACTTCTCGGGTTGGGATGTCTACCGGAGCCAGATACCGCTGCTCGCGCTGGTCGCGCCCAAGCAAGCGTCGGACTTCGTCACGTCCCTCCTGGCAGACCAGCGCGAGAGCGGATGGCTGCCCAAATGGTCGGTCGCGAACGGCCATACCGAGGTGATGACCGGCGACCCTGCAGCGCCGGCGATCGCACACGTGTGGGCGCTCGGCGCGCGCGACTTCGATCTGCGC
Source organism: Thermoleophilaceae bacterium (assembly GCA_045805385.1). Taxonomy (GTDB): domain Bacteria; phylum Actinomycetota; class Thermoleophilia; order Solirubrobacterales; family Thermoleophilaceae; genus JADGHQ01. Next base: position 26,303 of record JBJMLG010000191.1, on the reverse strand, counting down.
GAGGCGCTAGCCGCGACGGTGAAGGGCGCGACCGAGACCGGCACCAGCCCGAACGCCGGCTACGTCGAACGCCAAGCGGTCCGTGACTACATGCGGCTCGGCTACGTCCCGCACGAGAAGAACGGCAACTTCCTGACGGCAATGGGCCTCGACTCGTGGCGCCACGCATCGCCGCTCCCCGACCCGACGAACACGGACCTGACTTGGGGCTCTGCAGCGACCACGCTCGAGTACGCGACGGCAGACTTCGCCGTTGCTCGCTTGGCCGCTGCCGGGGGCGACCCGGCAACCTGCGGTCGCTTCCTCCAGCGCGCCGGCAACTGGCGGAACGTCTTCGACAAGTCAAGCGGCTACGCCCGGCCGCGCTGGTCGACCGGGCAGTTCGTGACCCCTTACGACCCGGGCACCAACGACCCGCTGAGCAGCCTCGGCTTCGTCGAGGGCAATGGCGCCCAGTACACCTGGATGGTGCCGCACGACCCCGCGGGCCTGTTCGATGCGCTCGGCGGCACTCAGGCCGCCGCGGACAGGCTCGACGCGTTCTTCCAGCAGCTCAACGCCGGCACGAGCTCGCCGCACGCCTTCCTCGGCAACGAGCCGAACTCCAACGCACCCTGGCTGTACGACTGGCTCGGACGCCCGTACGAGACCCAGGACGTGATGCGCCGGGCGATCCTCGCGATGTTCGATTCAGCTCCGACGGGCTATCCGGGAAACGACGACCTCGGGCAGATGTCGGCCTGGTACGTCTTCGGGGCGCTCGGTCTCTATCCCGCCGTCCCGGGCTCGGACGTGCTCGCCCTGGGCAGTCCTCTGTTCCCGGAGGCGACGCTCCACCTGTCGGGAGGCGACGTCCGGATCGTCGGCCGGGGCGCTGGCCGCGACGCTCCCTACGTCCGGGGGCTCACCTTGAACGGCGTCGACCACAACCGGCCCTGGCTGCGGCTCTCCGACGTGGCGCAGGGCGGAACCCTCTCTTTCGACTTGGCCGGCACCCCCAACCCGCGATGGGGCAGCGATCCGGCAGCGGCTCCGCCGTCGTTCGGCCCAGCAGACACAGCGAGCTGCGACGCGCCCTAGGCGCGCTGCACGCCCATCACAATCGTGCCCACGTAAGCCGAGCCGCTCTTGCGCACCGCGAGCGTCGAGCGCCTTCCGCCGTTCCGGTAGATCGAGTCCGCCGCGTTGCGCGTGTCGCGCGCGGCCGCTCGGCTCTTGTACGGCGAGCGCCGGTAGACGGCGTCCGTGACGGTGTCCGAGAAGTAGAGCTGGCCCGTGTGCACCACGTTCCCGCCGAGGTGCACCTTCACGTGGATGTGCACCGTGCGGCCCTGGTACCAGCCGGGGTAGATCGTGTGGAAGGTGGCCACGCCGTTGGCGTTCGCCTTCTGCGCGCCGCGCAGGAAGTTGCCGCTCGCGTTGAAGTGCGAGTAGGCGCCGCCCGCGTCGCAATGCCAGACCTCCACGGTGGCGCCCGGGATCGCCTTGCAGCTCGAGGCGTCGACCACGCTCAGACGAAGCGCGAGCGCGGCGCCCGGGCGGCCGTCGGCGATGTTGCGCCGTAGCTTCTCGCCGGCCACGTAGTACGGGCCCTCCGTCTGCTCGGGAGCGAGCACGCAGCTCACCGCCCCGGTGGCGACGCCCGCCGGCCCGGTCGACGCGTCGGCGGTGGAAGCCGTCGTCTTAGACGAGTCCGACGCGCAGCCGGCCGCTCCCAGCGTCGCCGCGAGCAGCCCGCCGGCCTTGAGGAGCGACCCGCGGCGGGTGAGGGGCGTCTCAGCCATCGAGGAAACCTACGGACGCCTCTCGAAAGACGCCTAAGAGACGTCGAAGTGTTGCGTAAGAGGCACGGCCGCCCGCGCCTCGCGGATGTTGAAGAACGCCCTGATGCGGTCGACCCTGCCGTCGCGCACCCTTACGAGGTGGGCAAGCCGAACGCCCTCTGCCGGGGCGCCGCTCACGCTTCCGCGCGCGCCGAATTTCATCAGCACGAGGTACTCGTCCGGCGCGACCTGCTCGAACTCATCGACCTCGAGGTGCATCGGGCCGAGGATGAGCGCGATGTCGTCGAGGTGGTGGCTCACCTCGTCCCGGCCGCGCGCCACGCCGGCGTCGGGCAGCTCGGGCGGGTCGTGCCACTCGGCCTGCTCGTGCCAGTACGGCCACAGCCCCTCGGAGCCGCGGTCGTTCCAAGCCCCGTACGCCTGGCGAACCATGTCGGCATCGCCTTCGGCCATGACCTGGTGAGTATCGCCCAGTCGGTGCGCCAGGGCTAGGGCGCCCGTACCATTGCCTCGATGGCAACCGAGGCCACCCGCCAACGGCTGTCGCCGGCCGTTTTCCGCCTGCCGGTCGAGCGGATCCGCTCGGGCTACTACTCCGACGCGTACTTCAACTACACGAAGGAGCTGCTCGAGGCGGAGGGCCGCACCCCGCGCGTGACGATGCAGGCGTTCCAGAAGGAGCAGTCGGTGCTCGGCGGGATCGACGAGGCGATAGCCGTGCTCAAGCACTGCTCGGGGCGCCAGCGCGAGGACGGCACCTGGGAAGGTGGCTGGGAGCAGCTCGAGGTGCACGCGCTCTACGAGGGCGACGAGATCTCGCCGTGGGAGCCGGTGCTGACCATCGAGGGCGACTACTCGCTGTTCGCCCACCTCGAGACCGTTTACCTCGGCACCATGGCGCGCCGCACTCTCGTGATGCGCAACGTGCGCGACGTGGTGGAGGCGGCCGCGGGAAAGCAGATCCTGTTCTTCCCGGCGCGCCACGACCACTGGCTCGTGCAGACGGGCGACGGCTGGGCCGCGCACGTGGCGGGCGCGATCGGCGTGTCCACCGACGCGCAGGCTTCGTGGTGGGGCGGTCGCGGCGTGGGCACGGTGCCGCACGGGCTGATCGCCGCCTATGGGGGCGACACGGTGGCCGCGGCGAAGGCCTTCGCGCGGCGCTTCGCCGGCGAGATGAACGTGACAGTGCTGGTGGACTTCGAGAACGACTCGCCGAGGACCGCGCTCGAGGTTGCGGACGCGCTCGGGGACGAGCTCTGGGGGGTCCGGCTGGACACCTCGGAGAACCTGGTTGACCGCTCGCTATGGCACGAGATGGGCGAGTTCAAGCCGACGGGCGTGAACCCGCGACTGGTCGAGCGGGTGCGCGAGGCGCTCGACGAAGCCGGCCACGAGCGCGTGAAGATCGTCGCCTCGGGCGGCTTCCGGGTGGAGAAGATCCGGGCCTTCGAGGCGGCCGGCGTGCCCGTCGACGCGTACGGGGTCGGCTCGTCACTGCTGCGCGGCTCCAACGACTTCACGGCGGACGTCGTGCGAGTCGACGGGCGCGATTGCGCCAAGGTGGGCCGCCGCTACCACTACAACCCCCGTTTGGAGCGCGTGGAGTAATGCTTTGGGGGTCATCAGCCGATGAGGTACGCGGATGCTGACGCTTCTGGGTCTTTCCATGGCCGGATTCCAGGATTGGGCCATCACGTGGCTCCCGATCATCTTCATGGGCCTCATCGTCCTGCTGATCGGGGTGACGCTGCGGTACATGCCGCGCACCAAGCCGCACGAGATCAAGCCCGAGTCCTCCGACTCGATCCGCTGGGACGACGTGGCCGGTGTCGAAGAGGCGAAGGAGGAGCTGCGCGAGATCGTCGAGTTCCTGCGCGATCCGCGCCGCTTCCGCAAGCTCGGCGCCAAGGTGCCGAAGGGAGTGCTGCTGCACGGGCCGCCGGGCACGGGCAAGACGCTCCTCGCCAAGGCGGTCGCGAGCGAGGCCAAGGCGAAGTTCTTCGCACAGTCCGCGTCGTCGTTCGTGGAGATGTTCGCCGGGCTCGGCGCCGCGCGCATCCGCCGCCTGTTCCGGCAGGCGCGCAAGCATCGCCCGGCGATCGTGTTCATCGACGAGCTCGACGCGGTGGGCGCCACGCGCGGTCATGACATCTCGGGCGAGAAGGACCAGACGCTCAACCAGCTGCTCGTGGAGATGGACGGCTTTGGCGGCTCCGACGAGCTCGTCGTGATCGCCGCATCCAACCTGCTGGAGAAGCTCGACCCGGCGCTATTGCGGCCGGGTCGCTTCGACCGCCAGATCTTCGTGCCGCCGCCCGACCTGCGCGGGCGTCAGGAGATCCTCCGGGTGCACTCGCGGAACAAGCCGCTGGAGGACGTGGACATCGAGCTCGTGGCGCGGCAGACGAGCGGTCTGACGGGCGCCGACCTCGCGAACATCTGCAACGAAGCGGCCATCTTCGCCGGCCGCGAGCATCGCGACGTGGTGCTGATGCGCGACTTCGAGTCGGCGCTCGAGCGCGTCGTCGCCGGGATGCAGTCGCGCAAGGTGATCAACGATCACGAGAAACGCGTCGTCGCCTTCCACGAGGCCGGGCACGCGCTCTGCTCGGAGCTTCTACCGACCGTGGAGAAGGTCCACAAGATCTCGATCATCCCGCGCGGTCGCGCCCTCGGCTACACCCTGAACCTGCCCGAAGAGGACCGCTACCTGAAGTCGAAGGACGAGCTGCTCGACCACCTCGTGGTGCTGCTCGCCGGCCGGGTGGCCGAGCACGTTGTGTTCGGGCGCATCACCACAGGGGCGGCGGATGATCTGAAGCGCGTGCACGAGATCAGCCGCTCGATGGTGGCCGACTACGGCATGGGCACCGAGCTGCGCTCCCGCCGCCTGCCGGCGGACGACTACAGCGTGTCCGACGCCACCCGCCGGCTGCTCGACGAGGAGCAGGCGCACCTCACGGATCTGGCCTACCGCCGGGCACTCGCGCTGATCGTGGAGAACCGCCCGCTGCTCGACTCGCTGGCCGAGCACCTGCTCCAGGAAGAAGTGCTCGAACGCGACGACCTCGAGCGCATCATGGCCCTGCACCGGGCCGACGTGCTACGCCAGATGGCTGAGCGCGAGCCCGTCGGCGGCGAGGCGCACATCGCCGCTGCCGAGCGCGTGGACCCAGAAGCCGCTCAGTAGTATCCGCGCCCTTGTTCGGGCGGATCGACCACATAGGAGTAGTAGTCGAGGATCTCGACGCGGCTGTGAAGCTCTACTCGAAGAGCTTCGAGATGCGCGAGCAGCACCGCGAGACGGTCGAGGCGTTCGACGTGGAGGCCGTGCTGCTCGAGGTCGGCGACGGCCACGTGGAGCTGCTTCGGCCCCTCTCGGCAGAGAGCGGCGTTGGCAGGTTCCTCGAGCGCAACGGCCCGGGGATCCACCACGTGGCCTACCAGACCGACGACATCGACTCGACCCTCCAGGCTGTGAAGGCGGCCGGCATCCGTACCATCGACGCGGAGCCCCGAACCGGAATACGAAACAGCCGCGTGGCATTCCTGCATCCGAAGGCCACAGGCGGGGTACTCACCGAGCTAGTGGAGCCAGCGCACTGATATGGCAGCAGACGTAAAGCGGGTTGACATTGGATTCTCGGGCGGCCAGGTGCTCGCCCTGCGCGTGCAGGACGAGTCGTGGCGCGGGCTGCGTGGCGCACTCGAGGTGGGCGAAGGCGGCTGGCACGAGCTGCCCACCGAGGACTCCGAGGTGCACATCGACCTCGCGCAGGTCGTGTACGTGCGGCTCGACACCGACACTCACCGCGTCGGCTTCAGCGGCGGCTAGCGGGCATCCGCGCCGACGTCGCTCTTCTCAGGCTCATGCGCACGCATGGGCACTGGCCCCCGCTCGAGCGGGCGATGAAGACGTACGCCCATGCCGGCGAGCACGGCAAGCTATGGCTCGGCTTGTGCTCGGCGGGCGCCCTCCTGGACGAGCGGCGCCGCCCGCTCTACCTGCGCGGGCTGCGAAGCGTGGCAATCTCCTACGGCATCAACCAGGCGATCAAGTTCACCGTCCGCAGGGCGCGGCCGAGCCTTCCCGACCTTCCCCCCTTGACCCGCACGATCACAGCCCTCAGCTATCCGTCGGCGCACACCACCACTGCGTTCGCCTGCGCGCGCTCGCTGTCGCGCTGCCTCCCCGCAGGCGGGCTCTACGCGGCGGCGGGGCTGATGGCCTTCAGCCGCCCGTACCTCGGCGTGCACTACCCCTCCGACGTGCTCGCCGGGGCGGCGCTCGGCACCGCGGTGGCGGAGCTCGTGCGATGAGGATCGGCATCGTCGGGCTGCCGAACGCCGGCAAGTCGTCGCTCTTCAACGCACTCACCAAGGCAGGTGCCGAGGCTGCGAACTACCCGTTCACGACGCTCGAGCCGAACGTGGCTGTCGTGCCGGTGCACGACGAGCGGCTGGTGGCGGTCGCCAAGACGCTCGGCTCGAACCCGATCACGTTCGAGACGATCGCCTTCCACGACATCGCCGGGCTCGTGCGGGGCGCGCACGCCGGCGAAGGTCTCGGCAACCAGTTCCTCGCGAACATCCGCGAGACCGACGCGATCATCCATGTCGTCCGCGCGCACGACGACGCGCAGGTGGTGCACCCCGAGGGGCGCGTCGACCCGAGCGCCGACATCGACACGATCGAGACCGAGCTCGTGTACGCGGACCTCGAGCAGGCCGAGCGCCGGCTCGAGCGAGTCGGCCGCCAGGCGAAGTCGGGCGAGAGGGCGCTCGTGGCCGAGGCCGACTGGCTCCGGCGGGTGATCGAAGCGCTTCAGGCCGGCCGGCCCGTGCGCTCCGTGCCGCCGCCGGCCGACGCGCCGGACGCGATGCGGCTGCTCCAGCCACTCACGGCGAAGCCGGTGCTGTACGTGGCAAACGTGGGCGAGGGAGAGAGCGAGGTTCCCGCCTCGGTGGCCGAGCACGCGGGCGGCGAGGGAGCGGGCGCCGTGGCCGTGAGCGCGCGGCTCGACTCCGAGCTCTCGGAGCTCGACCCGGAGGAGGCTGCGACCATGCGCGAGGAGCTGGGCGCTCCGGAATCGGGTCTCGACGCCGTGGTGCGCGGGGCGTTCCAGCTGCTCGACCTGATCCAGTTCTTCACCGCCGGCGAGGGCAAGGAGGCCCGCGCCCATGCGGTCGAGCGCGGCACCACCGCCTGGGAGGCCGCGGGCGAGATCCACACCGACATCCAGCGCGGCTTCGTGCGCGCGGAGGTGGTGTCCTGGAAGGACCTGGTCGAGAACGGCGGCTACGCGGGCGCGCGGGACAAGGGCTTGCTCCGGCTCGAAGGGCGTGACTACACGATGCGCGACGGTGACGTCATGACCGTGAAGTTCACGCCCTGAGCCGGACTCGGCGTCAGGCGGACTTGGTGTCGTCGCCCTCGCCGAGGATGCGGTAGATCGCCTTGCGCGCGTCCGCGAGGATGTCCCGGGCCGCCGAGCGCTGCTCGTCGCTGCCCGAGTGGAACACCTGCATCACGGCCGCGCCGGTCTGGCGCACCTCGTTGGCGAGTGAGGCCATGGGCTCGCTGATGCCGCCCGCGGCCTCCTCCCAGGGGTTGCCGAAGCGCTCGCGATTCTCCTCTACGTGCGCTCGGCCTTCGTCGGTGAGGTGCAGCAGCTTGCGGCCGCCGCCCTCGTTCGGCTCGACGAGTCCCTCGTCCTCGAGCTGCTGCAGCGCGGGGTACACCGCGCCGGGGCTCGGCCGCCAGGCGCCCCCGCTCCGCTCCTCGATCTCCTGCATGATCGAGTAGCCGTTGCGCGGCTCCTCGTCGAGGAGGAGCAGGATCGCGGCGCGTACGTCGCCCCGGCGGGCGCGTGGCCCGCGGCGATGCCCGAATCCGGGGCCACCGCCGAACGGCGGGCCGCCGAAGCCGTGCCGGCCGGTCATGGCCATGTGGCCGAAGTCCGGACCGGCGTGAGCGAATGCTGGGCCGAAATGGGCCTTGAATCGATGCCTTGATCGCATGATCGCTCTCCTTTCTGTTATATCGGAGAGTATCGCGATATATCGTTATGTCAAGGACCGACGGTGAGCGGCGAAGCGGGCGGGCTATCTCAGCTGCGCGCGCAGTGCGGCGTTCTCGCGCTTCAGGCGCGCGAGTTCTCTGCGGGTGGATCCGAGGTCGCCGGCCATCTGGCGCAGTGCGCGGTGAAGCACAGGCAGGCGCTCTGCGAGCTCTGCTTGGAAGAGCTCGGGACGTGAGGACGGGGCGGGCTGCCGTGTGGGCATCACAGCTCCAGTTCGATCTTCGAGGCCGATGGCAATCTGGGGCTCCTGACCCGAGCGGGTCGGTCGCCCCGAAACGTCCAAAGCGCCGGGCCAACGTCGGCCGAGACGCACAAACCAAGGTACCGCTCGTCACAAACTCCGACAATCCTGACTTTGGGTTGATCTGACACCCACAGTCGGGGTAGCCCGGTCGTGTAATGAGTCAGTCGCGATCCCGGCGACCGCCACCACGCCGCCCTCGAACGCGCGGGCCAGCTCGCGGGTCTCGATTGCGGGCACTCCCCGCGGATCCTAGAGGGGCGCTACTTGATGCTCACGACGGGGCCGGCGAAGCCGTTCGCGCGCACGCGGTAGAGGCCCGGCTTGTACACGAGCGCCGCGTACTCCCCGCGCCGCGTGGTGCGGAGCCGGCGCAGCTTCTTCCAGCCGTGCGGCCCTTGGCGCTCGAGCGTGACCAGCCTGTGCGCCGGACGCGGGCTGATCGTGCCGTATACGCGCGTGGGTCCGCCCGCGATCGCCTTCTGCAGCCGGTCCAGGAAGCTCGCCCCCGCCTGCGCTCCAGAGCCGAGCCGCGCCACGCGCCCGCTCGACTTCGTGGTGGTGCGCGCGAAGGCGGCCCAGGTGTCCTCGAGGCCGAGCCGGCCCTTGAGCGTCGCGCCGGTTACTCGCGTCTTGCCCTTCGAGCCGACGATGTCGGCCTTCACGATGCGCGGCGACTCGCCGCGCTGCACGATCTTGATGCCGCGGTAGCGGCCCTTCACCAACCCGGCCAGCTTCCCCTGCATCTGCTTGGCGCTGTAGGTGAGCCGCCAGGTGTGGTGAGGCGAGATGTTGTCGTAGGGATCGTCGACCGCGACGAGGTACGGCTTCGGCGCCGCACCGTAGAACACGTTCTGCACGGCCTCCGTGCTCCCGCCCGAGGTGGAGAAGAAGAACGTGGTGGCGATCTCGCCGTTGTAGCGCAGGACCTCGAGCGAAGTGGCCTGCACCGCGGCGTTCGTGCTCGGCACCTCCGAGTCGGCGCCGCGGTACACCTGCGAGCGCGTGTCGGGGTACTGGTCGAAGAGGGTGCCGCCCGCGTCCGTGGAGAGCGCGTAGCTTCGCGCCGCCACCGCCTGCGCCTTGAGCGCCTCGGGCAACCAGCCGCTCGGCATCTCGCCGGGCACGACGCCCTGGACGTAGTCGTCGAGGTTCAGTGCGTTGACGGCCACGAGGCCGCCGAACGTGGCCTCCTCGATCTCGATCGTGCCGCGGTAGTGGCCGTTGCCGAGTCCGTTCAGCGCCCGGCCCACGAGCTCGACGGTGCCAAGGTCGCTCGTGACCGGCACCGGCCCCGAGTACGTCTCGATCTTCTTGCCGCCGGAAGTGCGCAACTCGTAGCTGCCGAGCCCGGCCTTGCGCACGTAGTAGGTCTTGCTCGCGTCGAGGTCGTGCCCCGGCACGGCGGTCGCGCCGGTGAAGAACACCTTCTGGCGACCCTGCTGGAGCAGCACGCGGATCGTGGAGGTGCCTGCCTTCGAGAGCTCCGTGCCCGTGTAGTAGTGCGCGAGGATCTGGCGGTAGTCCTGTCCGTGCTGGGCGAGCCCGTACGCGCCGTACTGGCTCATGCCGATGCCGTGTCCCCAGCCGCGGCCGCGGATCACGTTCTTGGTCGCGGCGTCGGCCACCGGTGCGGCGGCAGCGAGCAGCGCGACGAGTAATGCGGAAAGGAGGGCGCGACGCATCAGGCGGGTCCGTTGTCCAGGGTATCGGCAGATCTCGTAACAGGGCATAGCCCTGTTTGACGCGGTGCGCGCGCGGAAAATTGCCGTTGTTACAGTCCCTTTAGCCGCTCGTCGAACTGGAAGGAAGGTCGTAGTTGGCCGCTCGCAGGGCCTCGGATCTCTTCGTTGAGTGCCTCGAGGCAGAGGGGGTGAAGCACGTCTTCGGCATCCCCGGCGAGGAGACGCTCGACCTGAACGAGTCGCTCGCCGACTCCTCAATCCAGTTCATCCCCGTGCGCCACGAGCAGGGCGGCGCGTACATGGCCGACGTGTACGGGCGGCTCACGGGCCGCGCCGGGGTGTGCCTCGGCACGCTCGGACCGGGCGCCACGAACCTCGTGACCGCGGTCGCCGACGCGTACCTCGACCGCGCGCCGCTCGTGGCCCTCACCGGTCAGGGCGATCTCGAGCGCATGCACAAGGAGTCGCACCAGTACATCGACGTCGAGCGCATCATGCGGCCCATCACCAAGTGGAACGCGCGCCTGTCGGACCCGGCGATCATCCCCGAGGTCGTGCGCAAGGCCTTCAAGGTGGCGGAGTCCGAGAAACGCGGCGCCACGCATATCGAGCTGCCCGAGGACGTGATGGCGGCCGAGACGGAGGGAGCGCCGCTGCCGAAACGGCGCAACCCGCAGACCGAGCCCTCGGCGCGCGAGCTGCTGCGCGCAGCCGACCTGATCCGGGGCGCGATCAACCCGGTGGCGCTCGCCGGAAACGGCGTGGTGCGCGCGGGCGCTGCGCCCGCGCTGCGCGAGTTCGCGCGCGCGACCGGGATCCCGGTGGCGGAGACGTTCATGGGCAAGGGCCTGCTCGACGCGGACGACCCGCTCGCGCTCGGCTCGGTCGGTCTCCAGTCGGGCGACTACAAGATGGCCGGCTTCGAGGACGCCGACGTGGTGCTCGCGATCGGGTACGACCTGGTGGAGCACTCGCCGCAGCACTGGAACCCGAACCGCGACAAGAAGGTCGTCTGCATCGACTCGCTTCCGGCCGAGGTGGACGAGTACTTCATGCCGGAGGTGGAGCTTGTCGGCGACGTCTACCACATCCTCACGAGGCTGGCTGAGGAGTGCCGGCACGTGCCGCACTCTGGCGGGTCGCACCGGTTGCGCGACGTGGTGCGCGGCCGCTTCGAGGCGGCGAAGGACGACCCGCACTTCCCGATGCAGCCGCCGCGCGCGCTGTACGAGATCCGCAAGGCCCTCGGCCGCCAGGACATCCTGATCTCGGACGTGGGGCTGCACAAGCTCTGGATCGGGCGCATGTTCCCGGCGTACGAGCCGAACACCGTGCTGATCGCGAACGGGCTCGCCGGCATGGGTTTCGCCGTGCCCGCCGCGATCGCGGCGAAGCTCGTGCACCCCGGGCGCAAGGTCGTGGCCGTGAACGGCGACGGTGGCTTCCTGATGAACTCGCAGGAGCTCGAGACCGCCATGCGCCTGAAGACGCCGTTCGTGTCCGTGATCTGGGAGAACCAGCAGTACGGATCGATCGTCTGGAAGCAGGACAAGAAGTTCGGCCGGCACTTCGGCGTGGACTTCACCAACCCCGACTTCGTGAAGTTCGCGGAGTCCTTCGGAATGCCGGCCTGGCGCTGCGAGGGAGTCGACGACTTCCCCCGCCATCTCCAGCACGCGCTCGGCCTCGACGTGCCCTCTCTGATCGTGCTCCCGATCGACTACTCGATCGACGTCGCGATATCCGAGGAGCTGGGCGCCGAGACCGTCGCCACGTGACCTTCGAGAAAAGAGGCAAGCGATGAGCACAGTCACCCGGGAGCAGACCGTCGTCGATACGGTCCCGAAGCAGCTCCACATCAACGGGGAGTGGCGCGACGCCCGCGAGGGCGGCACGCTGCCGGTCGAGGATCCGGCCACCGGCGAGACGATCGCCGAGGTGGCCGACGCGACCGTGGACGACGCGATGGACGCGCTCGCGGCCGCGACCGAGAAGCAGGACGAGTGGGCCGCCGTGCCGCCGGTCGAGCGCGGCGAGATCCTGCACCGGGCGTTCCAGATGATCATCGAGCGCAAGGACGACCTGGCGCTGCTCATGACTCTCGAGATGGGCAAGCCCGTACCGGAGTCGGCCGCGGAGATCACCTACGCCGCCGAGTTCTTCCGCTGGTTCGCGGGCGTGGCCGCGCGCGCGAACGGCAACTACAAGATGGCGGCGAACGGCCAGAGCCGCGTGCTCGTGCTGAAGCAGCCGGTGGGGCCGTCGATCCTCATCACGCCGTGGAACTTCCCGCTGGCGATGGGCACGCGCAAGATCGGGCCGGCCATTGCTGCCGGCTGCACGATGGTGATGAAGCCGGCGAAGCAGACGCCGTTCTCGATGCTGGCGCTCGGGCAGATCCTGGAGGAGGCCGGGCTGCCGGGAGGCGTCCTCAACATCGTCACGAGCTCCTCGTCCGGGAAGATCATGGAGCCGCTGATCAAGGACCCGCGTACCCGGAAGCTGTCGTTCACCGGCTCCACCGAGGTTGGCCGTGAGCTGATCAAGCAGGCCGCCGACCAGATCCTCAAGGTGTCGATGGAGCTGGGGGGCAACGCGCCCTTCATCGTGTTCGAGGACGCCGACCTGGATGCCGCCGTCGAAGGTGCCGTGCTGGCGAAGATGCGCAACATCGGCGAGGCCTGCACCGCGGCCAACCGCTTCCACGTGCACGAGTCAGTGGCCGACGAGTTCTCGAAGCGTCTCGCAGACCGCCTCGGGCAGATGAAGGTGGGGCGGGGCACGGAGGAGGACGCGAAGGTCGGGCCGCTGATCGACGACAACCAGCGCTCGAAGGTCGCGGAGCTGGTCGAGGACGCCGTGCAGAAGGGCGCGAGGGCGCTCGTGGGCGGCAAGCCTCTGGACGGGCCCGGGTACTTCTTCCCGCCCACGGTGCTCGCCGATGTGCCCGACAACGCGCGGCTGCTCAAGGAGGAGATCTTCGGACCGGTGGCCCCGGTCACGACCTTCTCAACCGAGGAGGAGGCGATCCTGCGGGCGAACGACACCGAGTACGGCCTGGTGGCCTACGTCTACACCGACAACCTCAAGCGCGGCGTTCGCGTGATCGAGGCGCTCCAGACCGGCATGGTCGGGCTGAACCAGGGGATGGTGTCGAACGCGGGCGCACCGTTCGGAGGCGTGAAGCACTCGGGCATCGGGCGCGAGGGCGGCCATGAGGGGCTCGAGGAGTTCCTCGAGACCAAGTACGTGGCCGTGAACATGGACTGAGGGCCTGGACCCGCCTTGACCCGTTCCTCCGGACGGGTCTAGTGTCGCGCTGCCCGCTTCCGGAGGGAGCATGGAGAACTGGCAACTGGTCACGAATGCCGGCATCCAGATCGACGGCGACGGTGATGTCTGGCACTCCGGCCGTTGTGTGGACCTGCTGCCCATGGGGCAGGGCAACCTGCTCGTGGCCAGTGAGAGCGGGGGCGTGTGGCACGTGGACGGGACGTACGCGGCCCGCCCATTGAGTGACGACTGGGACTTCCCGGACGTGGTTTGCCTGGGACTCGCCGACCGCCGCCGCGGGCACGTGTTCGCGGGCTGCATCGGAGGCCTGTACGAGACCGACGTATCGGCGCCCGGCCCGCTGTCGGCATGGCGCTCGGTCCCGCTCCCACCAGGCGTCGCGTCGGTGATGCAGATCGTTGTTGTGTCTGAGCCCGCCCGGCTGGTGCTCGCAACCGACGCCGGCGTCTGGTGGGCCGACATGGGGGGCGGTGTCCCGGCGTGGCAACAGGCACTGGGCCCGGGTGGAGGCGCATTCTCCGGCCTCGCCCGCGGGGCAACCCGAGGGCCGCGGGGCAACACCGTGCCGCTGGTGATCGCCGGACAGCGTGACGGCGGCGTGGGTGCCGGCGGCATCTGGGTGGGCGGCTGGCAGAGCGGCAATCTGTCGCTGGCGCCGGCGAGCATAGACGGGCTGCAGCCAGGCGAGCTGAGCACGCTGACGAACTTCTCCCTCGCGAGCTGCGAGCAGGTCCCAAGGCGGGCGTACGCGCTTGCGGCCGGGCCGAAGGGGGTGATCGGGCGCGTCCTGCGCTCGAGCGACGGCGGGGAGCACTGGAAGCCCACGGGGATGACCATCGACGGCGCCGACCCGGGCTTCGACGTGAGCGACTTCCTAGGAGACGTCACAGCCGGGGGCGCCCAAAAGACGATAAGCGTGCACCCGCACAACCCGGATGTCGTGGCCTTCGGCTGGAGGCCGCCGCTGATCTCTGACCGGGCCGGGAACAGCTGGCGCGTGCTCGGAGGCGTGTGGACATCGCCGACCTACTACGACTGGAGAAGTCCAAGCCTTCACGCCGACATCCACGCGATCCGCTTCGACCCGACCTATGGCGACACCCGCCTCTACGTGTGCAGCGACGGCGGCGTCGCCAAGACCGACAACTGGAGCGTCGTGCCGGCCGAGTTCACGAGCTATCCCAACCGCGAGCTCGCGACCCTGCAGTTCTATTCTCCCGGCCCCCCACGGGACTTCTGGGGGACCGTGGGCGGGGCGCCATTCGCACCGATCGTCGGTGGCGGACTTCAGGACAACGGGAACGTGGTGTGCGACCACTCGGTCGCTGGACCCTGGAAGCGGGCGACCGGAGGCGACGGCGGCTGGTTCGCCTGCGTGAACCACGCGAACGGCCAGATTCTCACCAACCCCATGGGTGAGGGGGTGCGACGCGCTCACTGGACGGGCGGTGGCCCCGCGTCCGACGAAGTGATCCCACTGGAGGCGCCCGTCGGGACGCTGGAGAGCGACGGACTTAAAGGCCCAGTTGCCGAGGCGATTCCCCGGCCGAGGTTCAAGCGCGGGGGCGAGCTGTTGTATGCGGTGGGCGCCCCGCCCCAGATCTACGCCGAGGAGGTCATGCGCGCGATCCCGCTCGGCCTCGAAGGCCACACGGATTCGGCGAAGGTGGACAACCACTGGGTCTTCGGCCTGTTCGGACTGCCCGACAACCCGTTCCTCGAGTGGCGGGCCATCCAGCAGATGCCCGCAGGATCCGGGCGGATCACCGCGTTCGGCGCGGACACCGGCGACTACATCTTCGTGGGCACCGCCAACGGCGAGATCTTCGTCATGGACCCGTCAGCGGGTGGAGGCATGCTCCAGCTGGGGGTACATCCGCCCTCGAGCGGGCTCGGCGCAGTGGAGAGAATCGTGCTGCACGGCGGACGCGGCCCCTTCGCGATGATGGAGAGCGGCCCCGGCAGCGTGATCCTCGAGCTCGCCGGCTTTGGCTGGCGTCAACTCAAGAGCAGCAAGGCGCTTCCCTTCACCAAGATGTTCGGCTTCGACGTGCATCGCGGCGGCGGCCCCATCACTCTCGCGGTCTCCACCGACACCGACGTGTTCGTGAGCCCCGACGACGGGGACACCTGGAAGCGCGCATCCGGCGGGCTCCCGCGCGTGCCGCACTGCTGCGACCTCCGATTCGGCACCTGGCAGGAACGCGACGCCCTGTTCCTCGGCACCTGGGGCCGGAGCATGTGGGCCGTTCACGCCGACAGTCAGATCGCGCCCGGCCGGCGTCACCGGATGGACCTCGGAGGCGTGCCGATCTCGGCCGTGCGGGATGCGGACCTCGTCCGTCATCCCTTCAACCATCTCGGGCCCTGAGCTAGAGCCGGCGCTGCCCGCGCTCACGCCCGAGGCGCGCCGTGAGCGCGCCGACCGCCGCGGTCGCGAGGACCTCGAGGCCATCCACGAGCAGAAATGCCGGACTGCGCGCCAGCTCGCCGCTCACCAGCCCCGCCGTGAGCACCACGAGCGCGCCCAACGCGCCCAACGCGAGGCCTCGCCACGCGCCAGTCCCGAGCCTGCTCGCCAAAACCCCGAGCACGAGACCGCCCACCAGCGGAAGCGTCTCAGCCATGGGCGGCAGGGTACGCCTACGACGCGGCCCGCTCAAGCGGCTGCCCGCGCCGGGGGCGCTCCCACGCGATCACGGCGGCGAGCACTGCCACGAGCAGAGCGGCCAGCACGAGCGCGGGGGCGAACGAGCCGAACACCGCGACCGCTGCGCACGCGAGCGCGCCGGTCAGGCGCTTCCAGGCGACCACGCCCTCGAGGCGCAAGCGCACGAGCACGTGCGCGACCAGGTAGATCACGGGACCGGCCACGACGGCGGCCACCTCCGCGCCGGAAAGCGTGTCGGTGGGATGAGCGATCACGAGCTCGTCGCCCACCGCAGACACGATCACTCCCGCAACGATCACCACGTGCAGGTACGTGTACGCGTCGCGCGCCACGAGCGTGCGGTGCTCGGCAGCGGCGAGGCTGCGCTCGGCGATCCGGGCAACCGATCCGAAGTAGAGCCACCACAGCGCAGCGGCACCGAGGAAAGCGAACGCGAAAGCGGTCAGCCGGGCGGCGTCGAGGTGCAGGTCTGATGTGGTCGCGCCGATCAGGACGATCGACTCGCCGAGGGCGATGATCACGAAGAGCTGGAAGCGTTCCGCGAAGTGCGACGTCTGCACGCTCCAGGCCTCCGGCGTCATGCGCTCTCGCCCGGGCACCCGGTAGGTCACGAGCGGCGCGCCGTAGTCGAGCGCGAGGGCGACGAGCCAGAGCAGCGTGCGGGCCGTGCCGGAGGCGAGCGCGCCCGCGATCCAGAGCACGCCGGCGCCTACGAACCAAGTGAGGATGCGCGCCGCGCGCACGCGTTCGAGCGTCCCTGGAGTTGCCGCCGCGAAAGTCAGAAAGCTGTGGCGCCCCACTTGGATCGCCACGTAGGAGCCGGCGAACAGCAGCGCCCTGCCGCCGAAGGCGCCCGGGATCGCCACCGCCATCAACAGGCTCGCCAGCATGAGCGCGACCATCAGGAGGATCACGACGGTTGAGTCGGTGTTCAGCTCGTTCGTGACCCAGGTGTTGTAGTTCCACGCCCACCACACCACGAGCAGCACGAGCGCGGACTGGCCGGCGCCCTCCCAAGTGAGGTGCGTGAGCAGCAGGTGCGACACCTGCGTGACCGCGAAGACGAAGACAAGGTCGTAGAACAGCTCCAGCGCGGCGGCGTGCTGCTCGCGGCCGCTGCCCGGGTCGCGCCGAAGCGCGGTCATCGTGTCCTCGCGCGCTGGCACCAGTCTGATGGCGGACAGTAACCCGGATGTGGCACCGGCGGACAGGGGGTTACCCGCCAGCCGCCCCGCCGGAGGCGGGCTATCCGCACTGGAACGGCGCGCCCACACGCTTACGCTCGCGTGTGCATCCATGAAGACGTACGACTTCATCGTGGTCGGCGCCCGGGCCGCAGGCTCCTCGCTCGCGGCGTTGCTGGCGCGCAATGCCGCCAGGGTGGCCGTGATCGACCGCGCCACCTTCCCGAGCGACACACTCTCCACGCACACGGTCTTCCCGAACGGGGTCGCGCGGCTGGACGAGCTCGGCGTGCTCGACCGGCTGCTCGATCGCCACGACCTCGCGTTCATGGAGCACCGCTCGTGGGTCCTCGGACGACAGGTCGCCGGCCGCTACCCGGCTGTTCACGGCCACGACGGCGCGATCGCCCCGCGCCGCGTGGTGCTCGACGCAGCGCTCGCCGACGCGGCGCGGGATGCCGGTGCGGAGATGCGCCTCGGCATCGGCGTGTCGAAGCTGATCGGCTCGGGGACGGCGGACGACCCCGTCTCGGGCGTTGTCCTGGAGAACGGGGAGCGGCTCCATGCCCGCCGCGTGGTCGGCGCCGATGGGCGCGCGTCGACCGTGGCGCGGCTGCTCGGCTTGACGAAGGAGCGCCCGATGAGCGGCGAGTGCTCGCTGTCCTTCGCCTACTGGCGCGGCCTGCCGAGCGACTGGTACGTAACGCTGGCGGCGAGCGAGGACGCGATGTTCACTCGCATCGAGTGCGAGGACGGGATCCACATGCTGCTCGCGGGCGGCGACTCCGATCACACGCACGGCAGCCGCCGCGAGCGCGAGCGCAAGTACTACGAGGTGCTGTCGCGCTTCCCCGAGCTGCTCGACATGCGCGATCTGGAGCGGGCCACGATAGTCTCGGAGATGCGCTATGCGCCCGAGTCGCTGATGCGCGGCTACTTCAGGCAGCCGAGCGGTCCGGGCTGGGCGCTGCTCGGCGACGCCGCGCATTTCAAGCACCCTGCCTCGGCGCAGGGGATCGCCGACGCGCTGGCCCACGCGTTCCACCTGGCCGCGGCGCTCACCGGCCCCGACCCCGAGCTGCGGCGCTACCGCACCTGGCTCGACGATCGCGCGGCCGGCCATTACGAGTGGTC
This sequence comes from Thermoleophilaceae bacterium, assembly GCA_045805385.1. Taxonomy (GTDB): domain Bacteria; phylum Actinomycetota; class Thermoleophilia; order Solirubrobacterales; family Thermoleophilaceae; genus JADGHQ01. Next base: position 8,224 of record JBJMLG010000191.1, on the reverse strand, counting down.
GTTCAAGCTCGGCAGCTTCCCGCGCGAGGCGACGGCCGGCCCCGTGTTCGACAGGCTCGAGCGCGACCCCGCAGCGGCACGCGACTACCTCGGCACGTTCACGCGCCACGTGAATCCCGGAGATCTCGCGGCGCGGCCGGCCGAACTCGCCGCATAGTGCCGACGCGCCAGCTTGCGCCGGTGCGTCCCGTGTTGTCGAATTCGAGCAGCGCCGTCCGTCGATTGGTCGGAGCCGGAATCCTCCGGCCCTCTGCCCGAGGAGGTCACGAAATGCCGCAGTACATGCTTCTCATCTACACGCCCGCCGAGGAGAGGCTCTCCCCCGACGCCGCGCAGGCCGAGATGCCCAAGTGGGGCGCTTACACCCAGGCGCTCCAGGACGCCGGCGTGATGTCGGCCGGCGACGCGCTGCACGACACCGACGCGGCCACGACGGTTCGCGTGCGCGACGGTGAGACCGTCGTGAGCGACGGCCCCTTCGCGGAGACCAAGGAGGTCCTCGGCGGCTACTACGTGATCGACGTGCCGGATCTCGACGAGGCCCTGAAGTGGGCAGCGAAGATCCCGAGCGCGCCCCGCGGCTCAGTCGAGGTGCGGCCGGTGGTGGTCTTCGACGAGCAGGGCCGCCCGGTCAGCCAGGCGGGCGCCAGCGCGTGAGCTCTCAGAGCACCGCGGCGGCCGAGGCGGCGTTTCGCCGCGAGCGCGCCGCGGTGCTCGCCACGCTCATCCGCCAGGTCGGCGACTTCCAGCTCGCCGAGGACGCCGTCCAGGACGCCTTCGCGGCGGCCGTGGAGACGTGGGCGCGCGACGGCGTGCCCGCGAATCCGGCCGCGTGGATCACGGTCGCCGCACGGCGAAAGGCGATCGACCGCCTGCGGCGCGACCGGGCGCTGGCGGACCGCGTCGAGCGGCTGCGCGTGCTTGCCGACCGAGAGGCCGCCGCGGAAACCGAGGACGGGGAAGAGGAGGGATCAGCCGTCGTGGACGATCGCCTGCGCCTGATGTTCACCTGCTGCCACCCTGCGCTCGCCATCGAGGCGCGGGTGGCGCTCACCCTGCGGACGCTCGGCGGCCTCACCACCGCGGAGATCGCGCGCGCGTTCATGGTGTCCGAGCCGACGATGGCGCAGCGCCTCGTGCGCGCGAAGCGGAAGATTGCGGACGCACGGATCCCGTACCGCGTGCCACCCGACGAGGAATTGCCGGACCGGCTCGCCGGCGTGCTGGCGGTCATCTATCTGATCTTCAACGAGGGCTGGGCCGCGAGCGGCGGCGACCGGCTGGTGCGTGGCGAGCTCTGCTCCGAGGCCATCCGCCTCGGGCGAGTCCTCCACCAGCTCATGCCCGACGATCCCGAGGTGGCCGGCCTGCTCGCCCTCATGCTCCTGCACGACTCTCGTCGCGAGGCGCGCGTGGACGAGCGAGGCGAAGCGGTGCTGCTCGACGACCAGGACCGCAGGCTCTGGGACATGGGTCGCATCCGGGAGGGCTGGCGGCTGCTGGAAGGCGCGCTCCGGCGCAGGAGGCCGGGGCCGTACCAGCTCCAGGCCGCAATCGCCACGCTCCACGCCACCTCGATGAGCCCGGCAGAGACCGACTATGCCGGCATCGCCGAGCTCTATCGCGAGCTCGGCCGCTTCGTGCCGTCGCCCGTGATCGAGGTGAACCGCGCGGTCGCCGTGGGCCGCTCGGCCGGCGCCGAGGCGGGACTCGAGGTGCTCGAGCCGCTCCTCGCCTCCGGCACGCTCGAGGACTATGGGCCGCTGCACGTGGCGCACGGCGACCTGCTCGAGCGGCTGGGCGACGCGGCGGGGGCCGCGGCCGCCTACGAGCGCGCCGCGGCCTGCTCCGAGAACAGCGTCACACGTGCGGAACTGGAGCGGCGAGCGGCTCGCCTCTAGGTGTTGCCCTTCGCCATGCGATGCAGGTCGAGGGCCTTGTCCAACGTCTCCTCGTCAACGCCCTTCTCGATCGCCACCTCGCGGATGGTGCGCCTCGACGCGACGGCCTCGTTCACGATCTCCGTCCCCTTGTCGTAGCCGATGTAGGGGTTCAGAGCCGTGGCGATCGCCGGCGTGGACTCCGCATGCCGCGTGGTCATCTCCTCGTTGGCCTCCACGCCGTCGACCACCTTGGTGGCGAGCAGCGTCGCCGCCGAGGTGAGCAGGTGGATCGACTGGAGCAGGTTGCGCGCGATCAGCGGGATGCGCACGTTCAGCTCGAAGTTGCCCTGCATGCCGCCGATGGTGATGGCGGTGTCGTTGCCGATCACCTGGGCGCATACCTGGAGGACCACCTCCGGGATCACCGGATTGACCTTGCCGGGCATGATCGAGGAGCCCTTCTGCAACTCGGGCAGCGCGATCTCGCTGAGCCCGGTGCGCGGGCCCGACCCCATCCACGCGAGGTCGTTCGCGATCTTGGTGAGCGACACCGCAACCACCTTGAGCGCGCCCGACAGCTCCACGAGAGCGTCGCGGTTGGCCTGCGCCTCGAACGGGTCCTCGGGCGCCTCGATGCGTAGCCCGGTCGCCTGGCTCAGCTTCGCCCGCACGCCGGCGGCGAAGTCCGGGTGGGTGTTGAGCCCGGTCCCGGTGGCGGTGCCGCCGAGCGGGATCTGCCCGACGCGCGCAAGTGTGTCCGCCACGCGCTGGCGGCCGAGGCGGACCTGCGCGGCGTAACCCGCGAACTCCTGTCCGAGCGTGACCGGCACGGCGTCCATGAGGTGGGTGCGCCCGGCCTTCACCACGTCCTTGAACTCGTCGGCCTTGCGCGCGAGCGAGTCGTGCAGGCGCTCGAGTGCCGGCAGCAGCTTGTCGGTGGACTCGGCGAGCGCGGCGAGGTGCACCGCCGAGGGGAACACGTCGTTCGACGACTGCCCCATGTTCACATGGTCGTTCGGGTGGACGCCGTCGCCGGCGAGGTTCGCGATGACCTCGTTCGCGTTCATGTTCGAGGAGGTGCCGGAACCGGTCTGGAACACGTCGATGGGGAACTGGTCGTCGTGGCGTCCGTGGGCCACCTCGTCACCCGCGCTCGCGATTCGCTGCGCGATGTCGGCGTCGAGCAGTTCGAGCTCCGCGTTCGTGCGCGCCGCGTCGGCCTTGATGCGCCCCAGCCAGTGCACCACCGACGGCGGGATGCGCTCGCCGGATACGGGGAAGTTGTCGACGGCCTTGCGCGTCTCCATGCCCCAGAGCTCGCGCGCCTCTTCAGTCTCAGTCGTCATAGAACTGAGGCTATCGCTCGGCCTCAGCCGGCGGCCCGCCCGGCGCGCAGGCCGCGCGCATACGCACGCGAGCGCGCCTCGATGCCGGCGGCCTCCTGGTCGAGTCTGCGCAACAGCTCGCTTGAGACGAGAGTGCTGTCGCCGCCGCGGTGGGCCGCCCCGAGCAGGTAGCCGAGCTGGAGTGCGGACGGCGACTCGAGGTCGGCGCGGGCCCGTTCGCCGAGGGCGACCGCCACCGACACGAGCGTGCCGCCGACGAACACCACGTCGTCCGGGTTGACCGCGCGCTTCACGCAGCTCGACAGCGGCACGCCGGGGCTGAGCTCGACGCGGGCCGGCGCGGCGCGCAACGCCCCCGCGACGGCGCCGGTGCCGTCGCGGCACGCAGCCGGCAGGCCGTGATCGCCACCGCACCCCGACGCAAGCGCGACGGCGGCCAGCCCGCATACGAGCACGAGCCCGCGCACGCCGCGGATCGTAATCCCTGGACGGTGGCGAGCGGCGAGCGATTGCGTCCAGTTCTCGCCGGGGATCGTGCAGCGGCGTCCGGAGCGGCCGTATCGAGCGAGCGGGCGCACAAGCTTCGGCCGCGAAACGGTGCATTGAGGCGCGCGGGCTAACGCGCTCCCGCCGACCCGTGTTCTAGTCGCCCCACAGCCGAGGACGGAGCCCCGGCAGGCATACGAAGGAGCCCAGACTCGTGACCACCCTATTGGCCCAGGGAGGACGCCCGTTCCTCGAAGCGGTGCGTTCGCCCAACGATCGCATTCGCTTCTGCTCGCGTTGCGGCAACGTTCGTGAAGAGCGTGCCGGACGCGGAGACAGGCGCCCCGAGAGGGTGTGTTCCGACTGCGGAATGGGAGTGCTCCTCGCGGCGTCGCGGGAGGCGCTGCCTGCCGAGGGAATGTCGTTCCTCGTCGTGACGAACGACCTGCGCATCAGCGCGGTCAGCGAAGCGGCCGAGCGCCTGTTCGGATCGCCCGAGCCCGACCTGATCGGCACGAACCTCCTGCGCGTGATGACGAGCCCCGAGGGCGACGACGAGCTCGCGCTGCGAGTCGCCAGGGCGGCGAACGGCGCGCGCGGCGTTGCGCTTGTCCCGATTCGCCTGATCCGCGGCGACCGGCCCGTGTTCGGCCGCCTCGAAGCCCGCGTGACGGCCTGCGGCCCGCCTCGCGGTGCGCTCGTGGCGCTCGAGCCCATGACGCTCGTGGGCCCTACCCTCTAGTACAAGCGTCCACTGCAACAACCCGCCCAGCGGCGCTGTGAAGGTATGCGCCGATACGCAGGCGGGAAGCAGTGCAAGATCGGGTTCAGCGCTTGTGTCCGTTCGGAAAAAGCGCGAAAACCTCCGCAGTCTGCAGAGGTAGGGGGACCGGTCGGCACGCCGACCCAGGGGGCTTTCAGATGAGTGGAATCAGAACGAACGCGGCTGCCGAGCTACTTGGCGTGAGTCCGAACACACTGCGCAGCTGGGAGCGCCGCTTCGGCTATCCCAAGCCTCGGCGCACGAGCGGCGGTCACCGCCAGTACGAGCTCGCCGAGCTCGAGGCGCTCCGTCGCGCGCTGCTCGAGACGCACAACATCTCCTCGGCGATCGAGGTAGCGCGCCAGCGCGGCGAGGGTCCTACCTCGCCCGCGCGGCTCGTCGAGTCGTTCGACCGCTTCGACGAGACGGTCGCCGACCGCACGATGGAGGAGAGCCTGGCCGTGCGCTCGGTGGAGCGGACGATCGAGGACCTCCTGCTGCCCGCGCTAGAGATCGCACGCGACCGCGAGGGCCGCGAGGCCGAGTACGAGCTCGCGTGCCGCTGGGGGACCGGCTGGCTCCACGCGATGCGCCGCGTCGCTCCCCCGGCCACCCGCCAGGAGGGCGTGCTGCTGTTCGACTCGAGCCCGATGCTCGACGTCGAGGCGATCCACGTCCAGGCGCTCGAGCTCGCGCTGCGGCGCGCGGGCTTCCGCGTGCTGCTCCTCTCTATGGGGCTCGCCCAGGAGCGCGTGTCCCGCGCACTGCGCGCGCTCGATCCGACCGCGATCGTGGTCTGCGGCGCCGGCGCGACCCTCGACGTGGTGGGCCGGCTCGTCTACTCCGTACGGCACGCCGACTCGCAAGCGCGCATCTACGAGTACCGCGACGCCATGCCGGTGTCCGGCACTCACTCGATCCCCTCCCTCGGCTCCCGCCTCGGCGAGGCCACCGCCAACATGAAGGCGCTCGTCGACGGCCGCCGGCTCGACGCACCCGCTGCGCGGCAGCAGGCGGTCGAACCGGTCGGGCGCCGTCTGAGTGCCCGCGGCGCCTAGCTCGCCGGGCGCGGCGGCAGGCTGATCGGCCCTTGCGGCCGGGCGATGATGTTGTGCGCCGCGGCGGCGTTCGTCCACGCCTTCAGCGAGAAGTACGCGCTGCGCGCGCTGCCGTTGGTGGCCAGCAGCGCGGTGTCCCAGTTCGCCCCGCCGGGCGGTGAGACGAGCATGTACTGGAGCATCTGCTTCACCGCGGGGTTCCGCTGCGCGAGCCGGAAACCGGCCTTCAGGTAGGCAGAGGTCCTGCGCGTGCCGAGCGAGTGCCGGCCGTGCGTGAAGTAGCCGTACTCGGTGAGGTACAGCGAGGCGCCCCCGGGCGTGCGCAGCGCGCGGTTGGCCCGCAGCTTCGCCAGCGCGTGGGTGAGCCGGCTGAGGCTGGCCATGGTCACGTCGTCGCGGCCGCCGTTCACCTTGGTCGGTGCGACCTCGTACGCGTACGGATGGTGCGCGTAGCCGTCCGCCTTGAGCGAGCTGCAGCCGTGCCGGCGCCAGCTCGCATCCGTGCAGGTGACCCCGCGAAGGAAGGCCAGCGGAGCGGTCGACAGTTTGCCGCGCCTGCGCGGAGCGGTCTCTCCGATCAGCACCTTGGCGTTGTGGTCCACGCTCTTGATGGCGCGGTAGCCGCTCACGAACAGCGCGCGGTACATCCGCGGGCCCGACGCGATCGGCTTCAGCCAGCCGATCCAGTTCGGCTCGTTCCAGATCGAGTAGCGGTCGACGCGCCCCTTGAAGTGCCGCGCGGCGTCGTTGGCGAAGAGCGCGAACTCGTGCGCCTTCGGCTTGTAGACGCCGATGCGGTGATCGCCGGCCGCCCAGCGCGGGACGGGGCCGGTGAGGCTCAGCTGCACCCGGATCCCGCGCGCGGCAGCCGCGTCGATCAGGTCGTCGACCGCCGCCCAGTGATACTGGCGGTTGCTCGGACGCCGCGATGCGTTCGGATTGGCGGCGAGGCGCGACCAGATCGCGTTCACGCGGATGCGAGTAGCCCCTAGCGCCTGGGCCTTGTCGAGCGCGTTGTCACGGCCGTAGTACGCGTTGTTCACGAAGACGGCGTCGTCCTGCACCGCGATCTCCATGCCTCGCGCCGCCTGAGCGCCTCCCGCGCCTGCGAGTGAGCCCGCCGCGACGGCCGTGACCGCGGCGGCTGCCGCGAGCACCCGGCGCAGGCTCGTGCTGTTTGTGACTCTGTCTCTATTGATCATCAGGTTCGTAACTCAGTACGTCGTGTTCGGTTGCGCCCCTGCCCCCCAAGTGACGGATGTCGCGTCCGCGCGCATACCTACGATCCGCCTGTGTCGAGGCTAGAGATCGGCGATGCGCTCGCGCATCGCGCGCTGGAGGCGCTGGTTCGCGCCGAGTCGAGCGTTCGGCGCACGCTGGCCGCCGAGCTCGAACGTGAGGGTATCTCAGCCGCCGGATTCTCCGCACTCGTCGTACTCACCACCGCGGGAGGCGAGCTGGAGCTGCGCACGCTGCGCCGCCGGCTCGGCTGGAGCAAGGCGAATGCGACCGAGGTGGTCACCACGCTCGAGCGCCGCGGCTTGGTGCGGCGGCGACGCATGATCGACGATCGCCGCGCCGCGCTCGTTCGGATCGAGCCGGACGGCCTGGAGCTCGTGAGCCGCGTCTTCCCGCATCACACGGAGCGCGTGCGCCAGGTGTTCGGCGCGCTCGACGAGGGCGAGAAGCGCTCGCTCGCCGAGATCTGCCGCAAGCTCGCCGCCTAGCCGGTCGCGTGGGAGTATTCCGAGCCGTGGTCGCCGAAAGCCCGGTCGGCGTCCTGGTCGTGGACGACCAGGAGCCGTTCCGCAAAGTCGTCCGCGAGCTGATCGACGCCCTCCCGGAGTTCGAGCTCGTGGGCGAGGCGACCTCGGGCGCCGACGCGCTTTCCGCGCTGGAGGCGCTCTCCCCTCAGTTCGTGATCGTCGACAAGCGCATGCCCGGCCTGACCGGTATAGAGACCGCCCGGCTGATCACCGCCCGGCGACCGGGCACAGTGGTGCTGATCGTGTCGCTCGAAGAGCCGGACCTGGCTGCGCGCGACTCGGCGGGCGCGGCTGCCTTCGTGCGCAAGCAGGAGCTCTCCACCACGTTGCTGCGCGAGGTCTGGCGCGAGCACGGCAGCTAGGAGAGAAGCGGCTCGGCGGGGATCACCGCCGCCACGCGCGTGCCGCCGCCGGCGCTGCTCTCGACCCCGAAGCTGCCGCCGATCGCCTCGACTCGGTCCCTGAGGCCCTGAAGGCCGGTCCCGGCCGACTCCTCCGCCCCGCCGACGCCGTCGTCGCCGATCAGGACATGCAGCAAGCCCGGAGTGATCGCCGTGCGGATCTCGATCGCCGAGGCGCGCGAGTGCTTCTGCGCGTTGGCGAGGCTCTCGGCCACCACGTAGTACGCGGTCGCCTCGGCGGCGACGTCCAGCCGGATAGACAGGAGCTCGACAATCTGGACTGGCACCACTGAGCGCTGCGCGATGCCGCGGATGGCGTTGGCCAGGCCGCCCTGGGTGAGGAGCGTCGGGTGGAGGCCGTGCGCGAGGTCGCGCAGCTCGTCGATCGCTATCGCGAGCTCAGACTCCGCGTCGAGGAGGGCAGCCGCACCTATCTCGGGATGAACCGTCACGCGCTCGGACGCGAGCCCGAGGCGCACGGTGAGAGCGGTGAGCCGCTGCTGCGCTCCGTCGTGGAGGTT
>JBJMLG010000190.1:0-5143 GCA_045805385.1 Thermoleophilaceae bacterium | reverse complement strand
CGACTACAAGTTCGATCAGACGCCGGTGGACGGCGTGCCGGCCGACGTCTCGCGGCTCGCTGAGCTCGGTCGCGAGGGACTGCTGCTGCTCTGCGGCGACTCCACGAACGTGGACCGCCCCGGCGTCGCGCTGTCCGAGTCGAGCGTTGGGCCGCACCTCGAGGAGGCGTTCGCTCGCTGCGACGGGCGCATCGTGGTCACCTGCTTCGCCTCGAACATCCACCGCGTTCAGCAGGTGGTGGACGCCGCGCAGGCGCTCGGCCGCAAGGTGTCGCTCCTCGGCCGCTCGATGCGCAAGAACACGAACATCGGGCAGCGGCTGGGCCACATCCACATCCCCGACGGGATGCTCGTGTCGGCCAAGGAGGTCGAGGACTTCCCGGACCACAAGCTCGTGGTGATCTCGACCGGCAGCCAGGGTGAGCCGCTGTCCGCGCTGCGCCGCATGGCGCACGGCGACCACCCGCACGTGTCGCTGCACGACGGTGACACGGTGATCTTCTCCGCCACGCCGATCCCCGGCAACGAGCGCGCGGTGAACGAGACGATCGACCGCATCTACCAGCTCGGCGCGAACGTGATCACGCCGCGCGACGCTCCTATTCACGCCACCGGCCACGGCTGCGCGGAGGAGCTGAAGCTGATGATCAACCTCACGAATCCGCAGTACGTGCTGCCGGTGCACGGCGACCACAAGCGGATCCGCATGCATTTCGAGCTCGCCGAGTCCCTCGGCGTCGAGCGGCGCAACATCTTCCGTGGCGAGAACGGGATCCCACTCGAGATCGACGAGCGCGGCGCCCGCTTCGGCGAGGCGGAGCAGGCGGGCCTGATCTTCGTGGACGGCATGGAGGTGGGGGACCTGTCCGACGTCGCGCTGCGCGACCGCCGCATGCTGTCGGCGGACGGCATCTTCATCGTGGTGGCGACCATCTCCGAGCAGGACGGTCGCTCGGTCGCCCCGCCCGAGATCATCTTCCGCGGTGTGCCATTTGCGGGCGACGCCGACGACGGGCTGGTGGACGAGATCCGGGACGCGGTGGAGGACTCCCTCGAGCGCTCCGCCGAGGAGGAGATCCGCGAGGTGGACCTGCTCCAGTCGCACCTGCACGACGACGTGGCGAAGTTCGTGTACGACCGGATGCGCCGGCGGCCGATGGTGCTGCCGGTGGTGGTCGAGGTCTAGAGCCGCTCGCCGGCGGACGCCTGCGCGGCCGGCTCGTCCTGCGCCTCGGGCAGGCTCGAGGCGGGCAGCGTGACCACGAAGCGCGCTCCCACCTCGGAGTCCGCCAGCTCCACCGTGCCGCCGTGGCCCTGGGCGACCGCCTGCACAATCGCGAGCCCGAGGCCGGTCCCGCGCCGCCCGGCAACGGCACTGTCGCCCGCCGCGCGCACGAAGCGCTCGAACACGCGCTCGCGCAGGTCGTCCGGCACGCCGGGGCCGTCATCCGCGACTTCGAGGACCACGGATCGACCGTCGCGGCGCACGCTCGCCCGCACGTGGGTGCCCGGGGGCGTGTGCACGGTGGCGTTGTGGAGCAGGTTCACCACCAGGCGGTGGAGCTCGTCGGGCGAGCCGTCCACGAGCGCGCCGTCCTCGGCCTCGACCGCCAGCTCGTGGTCGGGCGCGACCGGCGCAACCTCGGCCGCCGCCTCGCGCGCCACCTGCGCGACGTCGGTGACCTTGCGCGGCGAGCGCTGGCCGGCGTCGGCGCGCGCCAGCAGCAGCAGGTCCGACACCAGCACGCGCATGCGCCGCGACGAGCGCAGGGCCGAGTCGGCCATCTCACGCTGGTCGCCGCCCAGCTCGGCCGCGAGCAGCTCCAGGTTCGTGAGGATGCTGGTGAGCGGAGTGCGCAGCTCGTGCGAGGCGTCGGCTACGAACTCGCGCTGGCGCTCGAGCATCGCCTCGGTCTCGGCCCGGGACGCGTCGAGTGCCCGCAGCATCTGGTCGAGCGTGCGCGCGAGGTCGGCGACCTCGTCTTCCGTCTCGGGCGCGGGCATCTGCAGGGCGGGGTCCCGCGTGCGCGCGATCTGTTGCGCCGTGTGGGTGAGCCGGGCGATCGGCTCCATGGCCCGCTCGGCCACCGCCAGGCCCGCAAGCAAAGCGAGCAGCGAGCCACCGACAACGCCGAGCCCGAGGAACAGGTAGATCCGGCCGATGGTCTCGTCGACCTGCTCTTTCGGGCGCGCGTACTGCAGGAACGCCGCGGGCGAGTCCTCTCCGCCTATGAACAGCGGCCGCGTGACCACGCGGTATTTGCCAACGTCGCGGATGCCGGCGGCGGGCGGGCCGAGCGCGGGGCTGTTCTTTGGCGCATCACCGAGCAGACCGCCGCGGCTGTCGACCACGCGGATGATGGAGTGGCCCGTCGCGGCCGCATCCAGCTCGTCGGGCGTCTGACGGATCTGGACCTTGCCCTGCAGCGGGAAGATCGTGAGCCGGTCCTGGACGTCCGCCGCCGCCACGCGCAGGTCGTCGTCGAAGTTGCCGTACAGCCGGTTGGCCGTGAACACGCCGACCACCACCGCGAACAGCAACAGGATTACGAAGGTGAGCCCGGCCGAGGTGAGCGCGAGCCGCCACCTCACCGGGAGGGCGGCGAGGCGCTTCATGGGGCGCGCAGCACGTACCCCGCGCCGCGAACGGTGTGCAGCATGCGCGGTTCGCCGTTCGACTCGAGCTTGCGGCGCAGGTTCGACACGAACACGTCCACGGTGTTCGTCTCCACCAGGACCTGGTAGCCCCACACCTTCTCGAGCAGGGCGTCGCGCGACACCACCAGGCGCTCGTTGCGCATCAGGTATTCGAGCAGCTCGAACTCGCGCGTCGTGAGCTCCACCGGCCGCTCGGCGCGGAACACCTCGCGCGTGTCCGGGTTGAGGCGGAGGTCGCCGACGGAGAGGAAGGCGCTCCCGCGCGGGGGACGGCGGCGCAGCAGCGCCCGCAGGCGGGCGAGCAGCTCCTCGCGCTCGAAGGGCTTCACGAGGTAGTCGTCGGCTCCGGCGTCGAGGCCGGTCACGCGCGCGTCGGTGGCATCGCGCGCGGTGAGCATCAGGATCGGCACGTCGCTCGACTCGCGCAGGCGCTTGCACACGTCCATGCCGTCGAGCCGGGGGAGCCCGAGATCGAGCACCACTGCGTCGGGCTCGAACAGCGAGGACTCCTCGAGAGCGGCGACGCCGTCCTCCGCGAGGCGCACGTCGTAGCCCTCCAGCCGCAGCGATCGGCGGAGCGCGCCGCCTATCTCGGCGTCGTCCTCCACAACCAGAACGCGGGGCTTAGAGGCCATCTTTAGAAATGGTAGGTGCGGCTCAGCCGATCGTCTGGCTCTTTTAACCCCCCTTTAGCGGCAGGGTCGCGCCTGGCGGCGTCGAAAACACCTGCGCTGAGGATGGCAAGCCGCCGCCAGACCAAGAAACCCGCCAGGGGACGATCGGGCCGCTCGCGTGCGCGGGGTCGCCGTTCGTCCGGATTCACGCTTCCGCGCCTGCCGCAGCTCGACCAGCGCGACCTCGACCTCGTGGGGCTGGGGCTGGTCGCGGCCGGCGTGTTCTTCGCGAGCGTCTTCTACCTCGGCTGGAACGGCGGCAAGGTCGGCGAGGCGCTCGCCGACGGCTTCATCTACCTGTTCGGCGGCGTTGCGTACCTCGTGCCGATCGGCTTATTCGGCGCCGGCGCCGTGCTCGTCCTGCGCGAGCTGCTGCCCTCGGTCCGCCCGTTCAAGGCGGGCGCGGCATGCCTGCTGCTCGGGCTGATGCTCGGGCTGGCGGCGGGATCGTTCGGGATAGGACCCGACCACCCGGCGCGCCAGGGCTACCTGAACACCGGCTTCATGCGCCACCACGGCGGCGTGGTGGGCGACGCCATGTACTGGACCACGCACACCCTCGTCCAGCAGTTCGGCACCGACCTGATCTTCCTGTTCCTGATGTTCGCCGGCGTGCTGCTGCTCACGGGCGCGTCCGTGGCGGGCGTGGTGAAGGCCACGAGCGAGAGCCTCACGACCACCACGCGGCGCGTGAAGCAGTCCACGGGCGAGTTCGCGGCCGTGGTGACGGGCCGGCCGCAGGCCGCCGCGCCGCCGCCGCCTCCGTTCGAGGACGATGCCGACACCGACGAGGTCACTCCGCCGGAGGTGGAGCCGGTCGTGCGCGCCACGCACGTGGAGGCGCCCGCTCTCGACGGCGCCGAGCGCTATCCGGACATCTACGGCGAGGAAGAACTCGAGCCGGAGCCTAAGGGCGAGGCGCAGCCCGAGCTCGAGGACGACGAGGAGCACGGCGTGGCTGCGGCCGAGCCCGCGCCGCGGGAGTACGGCGAGGAGGACCTCACTCCGCAGGGTCGCCTGCGGTCGAACGTGACCGAGGCCGACGACTTCCACTACACAGTGCCGCCCACCAGCCTCCTCAAGCACTCGAACGGCGCGGCGAAGGTGGACACCGGCATGCTCGAGCGCACCAGCAAGCAGCTGGTCGAGGCGCTCGGCCATTTCGGCGTAGACGCGAAGGTGAGCGGCACGGTGAGCGGTCCGCACGTGACGCGGTACGAGCTGCGCCTCGCGCCGGGCATCAAGATGTCGAAGGTCTCGCAGCTGAAGGACGACCTGGCCTACGCCCTCGCCGCGACCGACGTGCGCATCCTCGCACCGATCCCGGGGAAGCAGGCCGTGGGCGTGGAGGTGCCCAACACCGTGCGCAAGATGGTGCACCTCGGCGACGTGTACCAGGAGCCTCCGAAGGGCTGGTCGCCGCTCACCGTCTGGCTCGGCAAGGACATCGCGGGCAAGGCGATCGGCACCGACCTCGCCAAGCAGCCTCACGTGCTCGTGGCCGGCACCACCGGCTCGGGCAAGTCGGGCTGCGTGAACGCGATGCTGTCCTCGATCTTGCTGCGCGCCACGCCCAACGAGGTGAAGCTGGTGCTCGTCGACCCGAAGCAGGTCGAGCTGAACCACTACGTCTCGATCCCGCACCTGCTCACCCCGGTGGTCACCAGCCCGCGAATCGCCGCGAACGTGCTGCAGAACCTGATCCGCGAGATGGAGCAGCGCTACTCGATCATGAGCCTCGCGCGCACGCGCAACCTCGTGGAGCTGAACCAGCGCCGCGAGAAGAACGGCGAGCGGCCGCTGCCCTACCT
>JBJMLG010000189.1:0-3872 GCA_045805385.1 Thermoleophilaceae bacterium | reverse complement strand
CTGCTGTTCCTCACGCCGAACTTCGTGCCTCGGAGCCTGCTGACAAGACCGATGGAGATCGCCGCGACGGTGAACCCCGTCACCTACGTGATGGAGGCGCTCCGCTCGCTCCTTCTCGTGCACCTCGAATGGGGCAAGATCCTGCTGGGCTTCGGAGTTGTCGCCGTGCTCGGCGTGATCATGCTCGCCCTGAGCGTCCGGGTGATCGAGAACTACGACTAGGAGGACCGACCTCCTTCCTCAGCGGCGCGCGCAGCTCTCCGCGAGCGCCGCGAGGATGCCGATCTCAGCGCCCGCGTCAATCAGATAGGTGGGGGCAATCCGCCGCTTCGCCACGTAGACGACATCGATCGCGGCCAGCGTCGCCGCCGTGCCGCTCGCGACGGCGACGATCTCCGTGGAGGTGTTGCGCCGTAGCGCGGCCGCGACGAGCGCGCCGCCGATCACCAGTACGAGGCCTGACACGGTCTGCACGAGCCACCATTCGCGCTTCGGACCCGTGGCCGTTTCGAACAGGCCCCGGGAGATGAAAGGCAGCACCCCGGTGCCCAGGTAGTAGCCGCCCTGCGCGAACAGCACGCGGGGTAGATCCTCGCGCCGGCCGGCGGCGAGTCTCACGCGCCCTGCGACTCGGCTGCCGTCGTCCACGCTCGGGTCAGGCCGCGTCGTCGGCGTCCTGGCCAGCCTCCTCGGTCTCCTGCTCGGTGCTCTCCTCAGCCGACTCGTCTTCCTCGTGCTCGAGCGGGTCGGCGGTCACGTCGCGTCCTGGCACTTCCGTTTGGGGCCTCCCCCCGTGCGAATGGGCTGCTCGCTGCTGCTACCCAGCACGCTCGGCCCGACACCCCCAAGGCTCTAGACGGGCGGCTGCCCCAGCGTCTGCCGCAGGCCGGTGTCCAGATCGCGCGGCTGCCAGCCCAGCTCGCTGCGGGCCTTCTGGTCGCTCCCCCAGAAGGTCACGCCGTCGGAGGTCTTGATCAGCTCGCCGAGGTTCGGCGGGAAGCCCATCACCTTGCCGACGACCGGCCCGATCGGGATCGCGGTCTTCATCAACGCCGCGGGCATCGTCAGGCGCGGCGCCTTGCGGCCGGATAGCTCGGCCGTCTTCTCCACGAGGTCACTCATGGTGTGCTTGGGCCCCGCGAGGTTGTAGCTCTCGCCGACCCGGCCCTTGTCGTGGGCGAGCAGGATGCCTTCGGCCACGTCGTCCACGTAGACGAAGTTGAAGCCGGCGTCCGGGAACAGCTTGAAGAACAGCTTTCCAGTGCGCGTCTGGTCGATCATGTTGCCGAGCTCCGAGTGGTCGTTCGGCCCGTAGACGCCGCCCGGCTGCACGATCACGATCGGCGCGCCCTGGGCGATACGGTCTGTCGCGACCTGGTGCGCTCGCCACTTGGTCTCGTCGTAGTAGGAGAGGAAGTCGTCGCCGGGGCGCTCGTAGCCCTCTTCTACGACCTTCCCGCGGGTGTTGCCGTACACGTTCATCGTCGAGACGTAGACGATGCGGGGCGTGCCCGCCTCGATCGCCTGGTCGAGTACGACCTCGGTTCCGCGCACGTTCGCGTCGTAGAGCTGCTGGCGCTCCGACTTCGGTATGCCGACCTTGTAGATCGCGGCCACGTGGAGCGCGGCGTCGGCTCCCTCGAGGCCGCGGCGCACCGCCGCAGCGTCGGTCACGTCGCCCTCGACCACCTGCGCGCCGAGGTCTCGCAGCTTCCCTGCCTTCTCCGGCGAGCGAACCAGCGCGACCACCTCGTCGCCCCTTTGGCGGAGCTTGCGCACGAGCTGCTCGCCGATGAAGCCCGTGCCCCCCGTCACGAACGCTTTCATGGCGCGGAAACCTACCTGGACCGCGCCGCAGGTGGGCTGAGGCCCGCCGCGGTGGGGCGGCAAACCTGCGCGCACGCCGCTTCGATCCCTAGACTGGAAGTAGTGGATAAAGGCAGGAACGGACGCACCAACGAGACCCGTAACGGGTCGTCATACGGAGAGGGGATCCGCAACGTGCGGGCGCGTCAGCGTGCGCTCACAATCTCCGCGTCGCCTCAGGAGCCGGACCTCGCCGAGCTGCGCGAGCTGCTTCGCACGGCCGGCGTGGCCGTCGTCGGCGAGATGACGCAGCACCGCGCGCAGCCGGACCCGGACCGCTACTTCGGCAGGGGCAAGCTCAGCGAGCTGAAGCAGGCCGTCAAGGAGTCCGGAGCGAACCTCGTGGCGGTCGACGACGAGCTTGCGCCGCGCCAGGAGCGCAACCTCGAGGAGGCGATCGGGGTGCCGGTGATCGACCGCACCGCCGTGACCCTCGACATCTTCGCCGACCACGCCGCCTCGGCCGAGGGCAAGCTGCAGGTCGAGCTGGCGCAGCTCGAGTACAACCTCGCGCGCATGCGCGGCCTGTGGACCCACCTCGAGCGTCTCGGCGGCGGTATCGGCACGAGAGGGCCGGGCGAGTCGCAGATCGAGACCGACCGCCGCCTCGCGCGCGACCGCATCAGCGCGCTCAAGCGCCGGCTCGAGCACACGAAGGCCACGCGTGGCGTGATGCGCCGCGAGCGTGAGCGCGCCGCGCTTCCCACGGTCGCGCTTGCGGGATATACGAACGCCGGCAAGTCCACACTCCTGAACGCCCTCACGGGCGCCTCCGCCGGCGTTCGCGACCGCCTCTTCCACACGCTCGATCCCACCACCCGCTCGTTCGAGATCGAGGGACGCACCTATCTGCTCACCGACACCGTCGGCTTCATCCGCAAGCTGCCCCACCAGCTGGTCGAGGCGTTCGCGGCCACGCTCGAGGAGGCGCTGCACGCCGACCTGATCCTGCACGTGGCCGACGCGTCGGCGCCAGAGGACGAGCTCGCCGAGATGCTGTCGGCTGTGGAGGAAGTGCTCGAGGAGATCGGCGCGGCCGATCAGCCGCGGCTGCTCGTGCTCAACAAGGTGGACCTGCTCGACGACGAGCGCCGGCGCGCGCTCGGCTTCCGCTACCCGCGGGCCGTGCAGGTCTCGGCCGAAACCGGGGAGGGCCTCGACACGCTGCATGAGGCGATCGAGGGCCGCTTCCTCTCCTCGCTGCGGCCAATGGAGCTGCTCGTGCCATACGAGGAAGGCGGCCGGCTGTCCGAGCTCCACGACCTTGCGGGCGAGATGGAGCGCGAGGACACCGCCGAGGGCGTGCGCATCCGCGCGCGCGTGCCCGCCGGCGTGGCGCCGCGCTTCGAGCGCTTCAGCGTGAACGGCCACGAGGCCGAGTGAGTCTCTGCTTCACGCGCCTGACCGAACAGGCGACCGCGCCCACGCGCGCTTACGACGGCGACGCGGGCTACGACCTGTACGCGGCTGAGGCCGCGCAACTCGAGCCTGGTGAGCGCGCGTCCGTTGGCACCGGCATCGCACTTGCGATACCCGAAGGGCACGCCGGACTCGTGCTGCCGCGCTCGGGGCTGGCAGCCCGTCACGGCATCGCGCTGGTGAACGCGCCGGGCCTGATCGACGCGGGCTATCGCGGTGAGGTGCGCGTGCTGCTCCTCAACACAGATCGCGAGGAGCCGTTCGATATCGGCGTGGGCGACCGCATCGCGCAGCTCGTGTTGGTGCAGTTTGCGGGCGAGGAGATCGTGGAGCTCGAGTCGCTCGACGAGACCGTCCGGGGTGCCGGCGGCTTCGGCTCCAGCGGACGCTGAGCGCAGCTACTGGGCGGCGCGCGAAGCCCGGCCGAGCGCGTGCGGCGAGGGGAACATGCTGAAGTTGTCGGCGATCCCCGTGATCGAGAGCGTGCGCAGCACTGATCCGTCGGCGCACACCACATGGAACCGGTGGCCGCGTCGGCGAAGCCGCCGTTGCGCGTTGATCATGAGTGCGATGCCGGTCGAGTCGAT
>JBJMLG010000188.1:0-11869 GCA_045805385.1 Thermoleophilaceae bacterium | reverse complement strand
GTACGCGCCGAAGAACGCGAGCGCGTACGCGAACAGGAACAGCACGTCATAGCGCACGACCGCGGCGTGCGGCCCGCTGCCGATCATCCCGGCGGGCGAGTAACCCACGAGGGCGTCGGAGAACGCAAGCGGATCCTTGAGCGGCCAGAAGTCGTTGGCCTGGAAGTAGTCAAGCGGCTGGTGCAGGAGCGCGTGACCGCCCCAGGCCACCTGCCACGCCTGGGTGAGCGGATCGCCGAGGTCGCGCGGCACGTCGCTCCCGAGGTGGATCGGGATCGGCCAGTGCATCAGGCAAGCGATGAGCACCCCCGCGAGCGCGGCGAGCGCCACTTCCCCAAGAGACAGCGCCGGCGACTGGCGCACGCTCGGGCGGGGCGAAGCCGGGCCGGCCGGTCTGGCGGCAGTCACCACCATGCGTCGTGCTCCTCCATCACGCCCCAGCCGTCGGCCACGCGCACGCCGGGCGCGAGCTCGCCCTCGAAGGAGCCGAAGGGCTGCCGGTAGTCGGAGCGGAACAACAACATGTTCGAGTGGTGCTCGCGCGCGGACCAGGGGATAAAGCGCAGGCCGCCGACGCCCATGAGGTCGTCCCCGAAGCGCGTCGGCGCCAGCTCGTGCGCAGCGTCTTCGATCCAGAGCGTGCGCTCGCTGTCGACGGCGGCGTCGTGCACCCCGTCCACCAGATTCCACGCGAGCGGCCGGCCCGACTCGGTGAAGCCCACCCCGGCCGACCAGCGCCAGTGCGTGTGCCGCTCGTGGTAGCCGGCGCTCTCGTCGACCACTGCGCCCGAGTCCACCTCGAACGCGCGCCCGTCGATCACCACTCGCCCGCGCGCGGGCACACCGCCGCGTTTCCGCGTCCAGATGTAGCCGGAGCTGCCGCTCGGGGACACCACCTCGACCTCCGTTCCCGATTCGTCGAGCTGCACGTCGATCTGCACGCCCTGCCGGTCGAGCCGCACGCGGCCCGGCTCGAGCGTGAGTCCGCCGGCACCGGCCGTCGTGCGTTCCCGCAGCGTGCCGTCCGGCAGCGCCACGGCCCACCACCGCTGCGCGAACGGCCCGACACGCGCGACGCCGGCGCACAGCATCAGCTGCGGCCCGAACACTCCCACGTAGCGCCAGCGCTTGAGCGGCCGCCCGCGGCGCAGCAGCGGCATGCGGCCGGGCGGCAGCGCAAGGCCGAGCTGCCGCACGCGCGGCCCGCGCGCTGGCAGGTTGCGGGCGGTGACCATCGGGCGCGAAGTATCACGGGTGCGCGTCCTGTACCCGGGTAGCCCATCCGGCAGGTAAGATTGGATTGACTCGTCAGTCAACCGGGCCCGAGGACCGGTGTCGGGACTCGGGGCAGGGGGGAGAACAGGCGTGCGGGCCGCAGCGGTTCAGCTCAATTCCACGGAACACAAGGAACGTAATCTGGGCACGGCCGACCGCCTCACGCGCGCGGCTGCCGCCGACGGCGCGATGCTCGTCGTGCTGCCTGAGAAGTTCAACGTGCTCGGCACCCACGACGACTACGTCGCCGGCGCCGAGACGCTGGACGGGCCCACTATTCGCTGGGCGCGCGACACGGCACGCGAGCTCGGCATCGACCTCGTGGCGGGCTCGATCGTCGAGAGCCGCGAGGGCCACGACAAGCTCTCGAACACGTCGGTGCACGTCGGGCCCGGCGGGGAGCTCAAGGGCGTCTACCGGAAGATCCACATGTTCGACGTGGTCGTCGAGGGCGTGGAGTACCGCGAGTCCGAGTCGGAGGAGCCCGGCGACGAGCTCACCGTCACGGATGCCGGCGGCGTGCCGGTCGGGATGACCGTCTGCTACGACCTCCGCTTCCCGGAGCTGTACCGCATCCTCGCTGTGCGCGGGGCGCGCGTGCTCACGCTGCCGGCCGCCTTCACCAAGGTCACCGGCCAGGCGCACTGGGAGATCCTGGTGCGCGCGCGGGCGATCGAGAACCAGGTGTTCGTGGTGGCCGCCGACCAGATCGGCGCGACGAGCGACGGCAAGGAGAGCTTCGGCGGCTCGATGATCGTGGACCCGTGGGGCCAGGTGCTCGCGCGCGCGCCCGACGAGGAGACGTTCGTCGCGGCCGACCTCGATCTCGAGCGCCAGGACGAGGTGCGCCGGCAGCTTCCCTCGCTCGCCAACCGCGTGCCGTCGGCCTACCGCTGGCCGCAGGAGGCGACCGTCTGATGGCCTCGGCCCGGCAGCATCCCAACGGGGTGGACAAGCGGCGGCTGATCCTCGACGCCGCGGTGCGCGTGTTCGCGCAACAGGGCTTCCACGCCTGCCGCGTGAGCGACGTGGCGGACGAGGCGGGTGTCGCCTACGGCCTCGTCTACCACTACTTCGACTCCAAGGAGGAGATCCTCAACACGCTCTTCACCGAGCGCTGGCAGATCATGCTCGACGCGATCGTCGACATCGACCGCCAGGAGGTTCCGGCGCGCGACAAGCTCTACATGGTCGCGTCGTTCATCATCGACTCCTACCGCTACGACCCGAACCTGATGAAGGTGATCATCGTCGAGGTCACGCGCGCGGCGAACTCGTTCGGCCGCCAGCACCTCGACAAGATCCGCGAGGCGTACGACCTCATCGCCGGGATCGTGGAGTCGGCTCGCGTCGACGGCTCGTTCAAGTCGGACATCTCCTCGGATTTCGCCGCGATGTGCTTCTACGGCGCGATCGAGCAGCTGCTCTCCGGCTGGATCTTCGACCTCATGCCGCAGCAGGACGAGGACTACGAGCGTGCGAAGGGGCTCGTCGTCGAGACCATCTGCGGCGGTCTCGAGTCGCCGTCCGCGTCGGCGCCGGTTTCGTAGCCGCCCGGCCCGGTTACACTGCCCGCTTCATGAGCAACGACATGGTGAAGCGCCTCGCATGGAGTGGACTGCTCGCGGGTATCGGTGCACTCAGCACGATCGTCGCAAATCGGATCGCGACGGTTATCTGGCAGCGAGTGTTCGACGAGGACCCGCCGGAGTGAGCGCATGACTCAGGAAGACACCGCAACGCACGCACGCGCGTCCGAGCAGCCGACGGCCGAGACCGACGCCGTCGGCCGCGAGGCCGCGGAGACAGCCGCCGGCGGCTCGTACACCGCGGCCGGCGCGGGGCAGTCTCCGCTCGACGCGCACACCCGCGCGGTCGAGCAGTCCGACGACCGCCCGGAGGTCCTGGTCGGTGCGGCGTTCGCAGGCGGCTTTGTGATCGCCCAGATCCTCAAGCGCTTCGGGGGCGACGATGGCTGACCTGAACGGCTCGCCTCCGGGCAGCGCCGACAAGTCGCTCGGCGAGATCGTCAACGAGGTGAGCGAGAAGGCTTCGCTCCTCGTGCGCGAGGAGATCGAGCTCGCAAAGGCCGAGATCCAGCAGAAGGTGAACCGCCTCGCCAAGGGCGCAGCGCTAGCAGCCGTCGGCGGGATTTTCCTCGTCCTCGTGCTGATCTATTTCCTGCACGGGCTCTCTTGGTTCTGGAACGACCTGTTCGACTTCAACGTCGTCTGGCCGGGCTTCCTCATCACGGCGGGGTTGCTGCTGGTGCTCGGGGCGATCTGCGGCCTGCTGGCGCGGCGCTTCTTCAAGCGCGGAGCGCCGCCGGTGCCCGAGCTGGCCATCGAGGAGGCGAAGAAGACGCGCGCCACTCTCGAGGAGGCGCGTCACTGATGCCCATTCGCTCGCCCGAGGAGATCCGGCGCTCGGTACAGGCCACCCGCACGGAGCTCACCTACTCGCTCAACGACCTTCAGGGCAAGGTCCACCAGATCACCGACTGGCGGCGCCAGCTGCGTGAGAACAAGCGCACGGCGATGATCGCCGCAGGCGTCGCGGGCTTCGTGATCGGCGGCGGCATCGCCGCCACCTTCGGGCTCTTCCGCCGCGGCTAGTCGAACCAGCGCGGCGGTACGCCGCCCACGCCCAGCATGCCCGGCCCGATGTGCACACCGAGGACCGGACCGACCTCGCCCACGAACAGCGGGTCGCAGCCGAACACCTCTTTGCAGCGCTCGACCAGCTCGGCCGCCTGCTCGGGCGACTGGATGTGCTGCACGACCCAGGCGTCGGCGCCCGAGGAGTGGCGCTGCTTGGCGTAGTCGACCATCCGCTCGAACGCGCGCTTGCTCGTGCGCACGCGCTCGACGGGCGTCATCTCTCGCTCCACGGTGAGGATCGGCTTGATCTTCAGCGTCGACCCGATCCAGGCGCTGGCGGCGCCGATGCGCCCACCGCGGCGCAGGTACTCGAGCGTGTCGATCGCGAACCAGATCTTGAGGTCGTCCCGGGCGCCGCGCAGCCGCTCCATGATCTGCTCGCCGGACTCGCCGCGCTGGGCCGCCTTCGCCGCCACGAGCGCGAGGATGCCGGCACCGCCGGCGCCGGTCTCGGAGTCGAACACGTGCACGCGCTCGCCGCCCTTGCCCTCGAGCGCCTGGGCGGCCTGGCGCGCGGCGTCGACCGTGCCGGAGAGCCCGCCCGAGATGTGCACCGACACGATGTCCTGCCCCTGCTCGAGCAGCGGCTCGTAGACCTCGAGGAAGTCGCCGACCGCGGGCTGCGAGGTGGTGGGGAGCTGCTCCGCGCGGCGAAGCTCTTCGAAGAAGCGTCCGTAGTCGGAGATGTCGGATTCGCGCTCGGTGCGCTCACCGCCGAAGTTCACGTAGAGCGAGACAACGTAAATGTTGTTCGCGCCGAGGACATTTTCCGGCAGATAAGCGGTAGTGTCCGTGACCGCTGCGACGGGCGACATGCGCGCGCAGCCTACAGAGCCGCGGACGGGGCTGCCGCGGCGTCTGCCCGACCGGGGAGAGGACTCCATGCTGACCGGAAGCGACAGGGATCGAGTCGAAGCGCTGCTGCGCGAGCGGGCTGACGGGATGGTTCGGGGCCGCAGCGCGCGGCGCGGCGAGGAGGCCGACGAGCACGCCGCCGAGCTCGGCGAGCACGCGCCCATCGAGGCGCAGCGAGCGCGACGGACACGGGTGTGCACCGTGTGCCGCACCACGATCACCGCTGCGCGGCTGGAGCTGCTGCCGGACGCCGTGCGCTGCGTGTCGTGCCAGCAGGCGCACGAAGCCGCGCACTAGCGCGGGTCGGCAAGCAGCACTCGCGCCCCTACACTCGCGCGGGTGGGCAAGACCCTTGTAACGGGAGGCACGGGCTTCGTCGGGTCGCACGTCGCACGCTTGCTCGCCGAGCGGGGCGACGATCTCCGCCTCACGCTGCGTGAGCGCTCGCGGCTCGACGGGGTCGAGGGGATCGACTACGAGGGCGTGCGCTGCGACCTGCTCGACCGCCGCGCGGTGCGCCGCGCGCTGAAGGGCGTTGACCGTGTGTTCCACTCCGCGGGCCTGCTGTCGCTGCGGCCGGCCGACGCCGACCTGCTCTTCCAGGTGAACGTGGGCGCGACCCGCATCCTGTTCGAGGAGTGCCTGCTCGCGGGCGTGGAGCGGGTGGTGTACACGTCGAGCGTGGCCGCCATCGGCCCCGCTCGTCGAGGCGGCACCGCGGACGAGAACGGGCTCTTCACCGCGGCGCACCTGCAGATCCCTTACGTGAACTCGAAGCACGAGGCCGAGGTGGAGGCCATGCGGCTCGCCGCCAAGGGGCTGCCCGTTGTGTGCGTGAACCCCTGCTTCGTGTTCGGTCGCGGCGACGTGACCGGCGGCTCGACCGGCGTGGTGAGGCGCTTCCTGCTCGGGCGGATCCCGGTCTACACCGACGGCGGCCTGAACGTGGTCGGCGTGGCCGATGTGGCGCGGGGCCACCTGCTCGCGGACGAGCGCGGCAACGTGGGGGAACGCTACGTCCTCGGCAACCGCAACTACACCTGGGATCGCCTGTTCGCCGACCTCGCGCGACTATCGGGGCGCGAGCCGCCGCCGCTCAAGCTCTCGCCCGGGCTGGCGCTGCGCGTGGCCCAGGCGCTCGACGCGGCGCCCGGGCGCGCGCCGATCTCGATCGACGAGGTGAAGGCCGCGGGCCAGTGGTGGACCTACCGCAGCACGAAGGCGCAGCGCGAGCTCGGCTGGAAGCCTGCGCCGCACGAGGAGGCGGTCGAGGCCACGATCGCCTGGTACTTGGAGCGCGACGGCGCCCGCGTGGCGCGCTCGCACCGCTCCCAGCCGATCCAGTACAAGGCGGCAGCAAGGGCGCTCGGAGCGCTGGAGGGAGCAGCCGGGATCGCGAGGCGGCTCAGCCCTGTCTGAGGGGTCGCTAACCTCGGCGACATGGCCACGCTGTACCGGTGTAGGACCCGTACGAACCTGCTCTGTGCCTGCGGGAAGGTCGCCCGGCGTTTGAACGGGGCGGGGATCGAGTACGACGAGGTGCGCGTGCCCTATCTCAAGCGACACAGGCCCGAGGTGGAGGAACTGACCGGCCAGCGCTGGGTGCCCGTGCTGGTCCACGGCGACCAGGTGATCCACGACTCCCGGCGCATCCTCGAGTACATCGACCACCTCGAGTCGGCGAGCACGCGGCAGCGCGACGCCGCGCTGGGGGAGAGCGGCTGATGGCCGGCTACCGCCGCATGGCGCGCATGGTGCGCCGCGGCCTGCCGCTCGCGCTCGAGGCGAAGCGCCGCTGGGACCGGCTGCCCGAGCACGAGAAGCAGCGCTACCTGAAGATGGCCCGCGACTACGCCCAGCGCGGGCGCGCGTTCGGCGGAGGCGCGATGCAGCGCGGCCGCGACCTCTACGCCGGCAGCCGCGCGCGGAAGAAGCCCTAGCCGCTAACCCAGGCGGTTCTCGAGCCCGAGGGGCTGCGAGCCCTCCTGGCCCGGAGACTGCGGGCTGATCTCTTCGTCATCCTCGGGCTGCTCGACGCCGAGCGCGTTGGCGAGTTCGCCGGACTCGTACATCTCGAGCACGATGTCGCAGCCACCCACGAGCTTGCCGTCGATGAAGAGCTGAGGGATCGTCGGCCAGCCCGAGATCGCGGAGAGCTCCTCGCGGATGCGCGGGTCGGGCAGGATGTCCATCGCCGCGTACTGCACGCCCATGGCGTTCACCGCGGCGGACGTGCGCATGGAGAAACCGCAGCGGGGCGCATCCGGCGTGCCCTTCATGAACAGCATCACGCGGTTCTCCTGGATCGCGTTCTCGAGGAACTCGCGGATCTCCTGGTTCTCCATCAGTTGCCCCCTGGCGTTGAAGTCTTCATCGAGAGCGCGTGGATCGCGCCGCCGATCTCGTCGCCGAAGATGTTGTAGACGAGCTTGTGCTGCTCGATGCGGCTGAGGCCGTCGAAGCGCTCGGACACGACCTCCGCGCGGAAGTGATCCCCGCCGCCGGTCAGGTCCTCGACCTCGACCTGTGCCCCGGGCAGCGCGTCCTGGATTCGTTCCTTCAGGTCTTCAGCATTCGGCATCGGCGTCCGATCAAAGATAGCGAGAGCGGTCCCTCGTACAGGAGTGGCCGACGGCAGTTGTGGCTACAATCGATTCAGATGGTGAACCTCACAGACGTAGCGGCGGAGAAGGTCTCGCAGTTCCTCTCCGGTCAGAATGCAGGGGAGACCGCCGGCCTCCGGGTAGGGGTGCGCGGCGGCGGCTGCTCCGGCTTCCAGTACGCGCTCGCGCTCGATGAGCAGCGCGACGGCGACCACGTCTTCGAGGACCGAGGCATCCGCTTGATCGTCGACGAGGCGAGCCTGCAGTACGTGAACGGCTCGACCGTCGACTACAAGGAATCGCTCATGGGCGCCGGCTTCGAGGTGAACAACCCGAACGTCGTGGCGGCTTGTGGGTGCGGGTCTTCGTTCCGCGTGGCGGACGAAGAGCCGAGCTGCGGCACGACCGTTTAGCGCGCGCCCCGCGCTAGCGGCAGCAATAACGGCTGCACGCCCGGTCGCTGTACCTCGTCTGGGCTAGCCCACGCCCTTGACGAGGCGCAGTCGGGGAGCAGGTCGCCTCTGTACGGTGGGGCGCGGGGGCGGATCCAAACCCATGCTCACGAACGCGGACACCCACAGCAGGCGCGGCGTGGCGAGGGGCGCGATCGTCGTGGCCGCCCTCGGGGTGGTCTTCGGCGACATCGGCACCAGTCCGATCTACACCGTTCAGACGGTCTTCAACCCGAAGGATCCGCATCCGGTCAAGGCGACCACGGACGCCATCTTCGGCGTCACGTCGCTGATCTTCTGGTCCGTGATGATCATCGTGACGGTCACCTACGTGCTCCTCGTCATGCGCGTGGACAACAACGGCGAGGGCGGCATCATGGCGCTGATCACCCTGATCCGGCATCGGTTTGTGCCCGAGGGGCGCCGGACCGCGATTTGGCTCGCCGGGTTGGGCATCTTCGGTGCCTCGCTGTTCCTCGGGGACAGCATGATCACGCCGGCGATCTCCGTGCTGTCGGCCGTCGAGGGAGTCAAGGTGGCGGCGCCATCGCTGGCGCACCTGGTCGTGCCCATCACGGCGGGCATCATCGTGGCCCTGTTCATGCTTCAGCGCCTCGGAACGTCTGCCGTCGGGCGCCTCTTCGGCCCGGTGATGATCGCCTGGTTCCTCACGATTGCGGCGTTGGGGGTGAAGGGCATCGCCGGTCATCCGGGGATCCTGAAGGCGCTCTCGCCGACCTACGCGCTGGACTTCCTGTTCGGTCACTTCGGGATCGCGTTCTTTGCGCTGGCGGCGATCGTGCTAGCGGTCACCGGCGCCGAGGCTCTGTACGCCGACATGGGTCACTTCGGGCGCGCTCCCATAACGCGTGCCTGGCTGTTCCTCGTGTTCCCGGCGTGCACCCTGAGCTACATGGGGCAGGGTGCCCTGATCCTCGACGACCCCGCACGCAACATCCGCAGCCCCTTCTTCCTGCTCGCACCGGACTGGGGGCAGTGGCCACTGGTGCTCCTCGCCACCGCGGCCACCGTGATCGCCTCACAGGCCGTCATCACCGGCGCGTTTTCGGTCGCGTACCAGGCCGTGCAGCTCGGCTATCTCCCGCGACTTCGCATCGTCCACACCTCGGAGGAGACGGTGGGACAGATCTATATCCCCTGGATCAACTGGCTGCTGATGGTGTCCGTGCTCACGCTCGTCGTGACCTTCAAGACGTCAGGCGGACTCGCCTTCGCGTTCGGCATGGCGGTCACCGGCACCATCACGATCACGACGCTGCTGTTCTTCTACATCGCCCGCCGGCAGTGGCAAATCCCGCTGTGGCTCGTGGCCATCGGCGCGGGCTTCCTGCTCAGCGTGGACCTGCTGTTCCTGGCCGCCAATCTGACGAAGATCGTGCACGGCGCGTGGCTGCCGCTGTTGATCGCGGTGACTGCCTTCACGATCCTCACCACCTGGAAGCGCGGACGGGAGCTGGTCACGGAGCGGCGCACGCGCCAAGAGGGGCCGTTGCGCGGGTTCGTCGACGGGCTGCACGAGAGCAGGCCTCCGGTGCAGCGGGTCCCGGGGACCGCGGTATTCCTGAACCGCAACATGCTCACGGCTCCCCTGGCGATGCGCGCCAGCGTCGAGCGCCTCCACGCGCTGCACGAACACGTGGTCA
The DNA here is from genome assembly GCA_045805385.1 of Thermoleophilaceae bacterium. GTDB lineage: Bacteria > Actinomycetota > Thermoleophilia > Solirubrobacterales > Thermoleophilaceae > JADGHQ01. Next base: position 2,360 of record JBJMLG010000188.1, on the reverse strand, counting down.
TCCTGTCGATCGAGACCATGCCGGTGCCGCACGTGCCGGTCGCCGACCGGTTGGTGATCGACGACCTCGGCTATGCGGACGACGGGATTTCACATGTCGGCGCCCGCTTCGGGTATATGGACGCGCCCCACGTCCCGGACGTCCTGCGGCTGATCGAGCCTGGCCAGATCGAGTGTCCGCTCGAGGTCGACGAAGCGTCGTACTTCCTCTCCACCGTCGACCTCGTCCTCAGTGACGCACCGGGCATGAGCCCCTGGCGCAAGCGACTGTTCCTCGCGACGGCACACATCGCCGCCGACGCTTCCGACTACTTCGCCCTTCCGCGCGACCGCACGGTGATCCTCGGCTCCCGCGTCGAGGTCTAACTCAGGCGTCGGCGCCGGTGACGGGCTCGTTGTCGAGCGAGCGCCAGAGGTACAGGCACGCCAGCGTCCGGTGCGGGCGCCACGGCTTGGCGATCTTCTCGAGCTTCGCGGCGTCCGGGATCTTCCTCAGCCGGTAGGCCCGCTCCACCGCCCGCCGGATGCCCAGATCCCCTACGGGCAGGATGTCCGGGCGGCGCAGGTGGAACATCAGGAACATGTCGGCGGTCCACTGGCCGAGCCCCTTCACCGCCGTCAGCTCGGCCGCGATCTCCTCGTCGGAGAGCTGGTCGAGGCGGTCGAGCTCGAGCTCGCCGTCGATCACGTGCTCGGCGAGCGAGCGCAGGTAGGCGACCTTCGGCCGCGACAGGCCCACCGAGCGCACCTCCTCGGGATCGGCGGCGAGCAGCTCCTCCGGAGTGGGCGTGTGGCCGCCGAAGAGGTCCACCAGCCGGTTGTAGATCGAGCGCGCCGCCTTGGTCGACAGCTGCTGGCCGACGATCGACCGCACGAGCGCGCCGTAGGCCTCGTCCGGGCGCCCGCGCCGGTGCTCCTCTTCGTCGATCTCGCCGAACTGGTCGATCAGCCCGCGCAGGACCGGGTCGGCCTCGCGCAGGTCGTCGACGGGGGAGTTCGAGCGGGGGATCAGTGGATCAGGACTGGCGTCCCCACGGGGACGCGCGGATAGAGGCGCTTCACGTCGCTCACGTGCATGCGGATGCAGCCGTGCGACGCGCGCGAGCCTATCGACCAGTCCTCGGCCGTGCCATGTATGCCCACGCCGTCCCCGAGCGCGATGAAGGCGTACTTCAGCGGGTTGTTCGGCGAGCCCGGCGGCACGGTGGTTCCCGCAAGCGAGCCGGCCCATGGGCTGTTCGGCACGTGCCAGGCCGGGTTCTTCTCCTTGGACAGCACGTGGCGGATGCCGCGCGGCGTGTCGTGCCCGGCCATGCCCACTGCGATCGGGTAGGTCTTCACGAGCCGCAGCCGCTTGAAGAGACGCAGCTTGAAGTGGCCGCGATCGACCGAGATGTATGTGGAGTAGACGCTGCCGAGCTTGTTGACGGTGATGCGCGGCCGCAGCGTGCGCACGGACGAGGTCACGACCCGGGTCTCGGTGGGGCGGTGAAGCTCGGCGCCGACCGCGGCCCGCAGCGACTTCAGGTCGAGGCCGCGGCCGTTGTGGCCGCGAATCCGCACGACCCGCGTGACCCCGAAGCGCACGCGCGCGTCGCGAGGCGCGCGGTAGAAGGGCTTGGACGCCCCCTTCACCGCCGCCGATAGCGCCTTCGGATCGAAGTCGCGATCGAGGCGGACGTGCACGGGCTTACCGTCGCCCGCGAGCTTGAACGCCAGGTCGACCATGCGCTGGTAGGCGATCGTCAGCCCCGCCTTGGAGGTCGAGATCGCCACGTCGCGCGAGCCCACGCGGAGCGTGATCGGCCGCTCGTACTGGGCTCCGACCACTCGCTGCACATCGCGGCGCGCCGTCACCGGGCCCATGCCGGCCACGGGGACGCCCGCGATGGTGGCACCCGCCGGCAGGCGCTTCGGTGCGTCCGCTCCCGCGGGAAGCACGAATGCCAACGTCGCCGCCGCCGCGGCGAGAAGTACCGGTCGCCTCATGTGCGAAAGGGTATCTGCGGTAGTTTGCCGCCGCGATGAGGCTCGTCACCTACGACTCCGGGCGTGGCCCGCGCGCCGGGGTGCTCAGCGGTGAGCACGGCATCGTCGACATCTGGGACTCGCTCGACGAGAGCCCGCGCTGCGAGCCGTCGCTCAGCGAGGTGATCCGCGGCGGCCTGCTCGAGAAGGCGCGCGGCGTCGAGGATGCCGAGCCGGCCGCGCACGTGCACGAATCCGCGCTTCTGCCGCCGATCGTCGACCCGCAGAAGATCGTCTGCCTCGGCCTCAACTACGGCTCGCACGCCGAGGAGACCGGCCGCGAGGCGCCCGACCAGCCGACGATCTTCGCGAAGTTCGCGAATGCGCTCGCGC
>JBJMLG010000187.1:0-4030 GCA_045805385.1 Thermoleophilaceae bacterium | reverse complement strand
CGAGTGGCTTTACCCAGCCATCCCGGCTTGCTCGGCAGCGGCCGGCGTCGCGCGCGCTCGCGCGATGCGCCGGTACAGCTCGAGCCACTGGTCCACCATGCGCTGGGCGCCATAGGCGCGACGGCGGCGGCGCTGCTCGGCGAGCAGAGAATCGCGCAGGCCGCTGTCCGATATGACGCGCCGCAGCAGCTCGATCGCCTGGTCCTCCGATGCGCACACCTGGTCCGGGCCGAGCACCTCACGGTTCGGAGGGATGTCACTCGCGACCACCACGGCGTCGCGCGCCATGGCCTCGAGCACCGAGAGCGGCTGCCCGTCCCATGCGGTCCAATGCAGGTACGCGACGGCGTCCTCGAGCGCTCGCATCACCTCCTCGCGCGGCACCCAGCCGCTCACGGGCACGCCCGCGCCCACGAGCGCGGCGGTGCCGGCGCCCTCGACGGGCTCCTGGCCGAGCCAGCGGACCTCGGCCGATCCCGCGACGGCGGAGAGGATCGCGGCGCAGGCCTCCGGGCGCCGCTGCGCGCCGATCCGCCCGATGCCCACCACGAGCGGGGGACGCCGGTCGGGCACCTGCTCGGCCGGCTCACCGTCCAGCTCGGGGATCCCGTTCGGCACGACCTCCACGCGGCTCGCGCCGAGGCCCGAGCGCGCCAGCTCAGCTTCGCTCTCGGACACCGCGCCGATCAGGGTGGAGCGGCGGGCGATGAAACGCTCCACCGCGCGGTAAGCCGCGCGCACCGGCGCCGGATCGTTGGAACGCGTGAACGAGTAGGCGTGCGGCGAGTAGACCGTCGGCACGTCCCGCACGGCAAGCACACCCACCACTCCCGCGAACGAGGAGTGCAGATGCACGACGTCCGGCTTCCACTCCTGCACCAGCGCTCGCAGGCGCCGGGCTGCGGCGAGCTGCGCCCCCAGGCTGCGGCGAGTCCACGGCATCGTGAGGAGCTCCACCTCCCGGTTCACCGCGGACCGCAGGTCGTCGGGCGTCTCGGGACGCACGCCGTAGGCAAGAGCGACCTCGTGTCCCTGCGCTGCCAGCCGCTCGGACAGCGTGCGCACGACCTCGAGCACGCCGCCGCCGAGGGACTCTGAGACCTGGAGCAGTCGCATGGAGTCGGACGGTACAGGGCCGTGCCGCCGCGCCGGTACCGATGGCGCGCGGCGCCTCTAGTACGCCCCGCGCCCGGAAAGGACGGCGGGAACCGTGGCAAGCAGGATCTCGACGTCGCGTGCGAGCGACCAGCCGGCCACGTACTGATAGTCGAAGCGGACCATCTCCTGGAAGGGAATGTCCGAGCGGCCGGACACCTGCCACGGTCCCGTGACGCCCGGGCGCAGGTCGAGCCGTCGCTCGTGCCAGCCCTCCTCGAGCGCCTGGCTCTCGGGCAGGATCAGCGGCCTGGGGCCGACGAGGCTCATCTCGCCGCGCAGCACGTTGATGAGCTGCGGCAGCTCGTCCACCGACAGCCGCCTGAGCAGGCGTCCCGTGCGCGTGACTCGCGGATCGCGATGGACTTTGAACATCACGCCGTCGGATACGTCGTTCACCGCGTGGAGCTCGACCTTCCGCTGCTCCGCGTCCGCGTACATCGAGCGGAACTTGTAGACGCCGAAGACCGTGCCGCCGCGCCCGGCGCGGACCTGACGGAAGAAGACTGGGCCGCGACTCTCGAGCTTGATCGCGGCAGCGACCAGCGCCATCAGCGGCGACAGAGCCAGCAGCGCCGCGGCTGACACCGCCACGTCGAGCGCGCGCTTGGCCACGCGCGAGGCGGCGCTCATCTGAGGCGCGCCGATCGAGAGCAGCGGCAGGCCGCCGATCGAGCCGAGGGCGCGCGAGGCGCCATCGAGGAACTCGAACAGGCGCGGCACCACGTCGACGGCGACGCGCTGGTCGCGGCAGGCGCGGATGCTCGTCAGCAGTTGCTCGTGGCTGGCACGCGAGAAGGCGATGATCACGCGGTCGACCGCGTGGAGGCGGAGAACATGATCGAGGTCGTCGAGACGGCCGAGGTGCGGGAGGTCCGGCGTGCCGATGTCGTGCAGCTCGTCGTCGACGATGCCGATCGGCTCGAGTCCGAATTGATCGTGGATCTGGAGCTTGCGTGCGAGCTGTCCCGCGACCTGCCCGGAGCCGACGATCACGGTGCGCTGGCGCAGGGGCGCGACGCGGTGGATCATCGCGCGGGCGCCGGCTCGCGCCGAGCTGCTGAGCAGCGCCGTGCCGCCCATGGCTACGAGCGCAGTCGTCACCGGGTTTCGCGCGCTCACCGCAGCGGCCGCCGCATAGAGGGGCCACGACAGCACCAGCAGCGCCACGACCATGCGTGGCGCTTCGCCGACGCCGCTCGCCCACGAGCCGAGATCGTCCGCCGCATAGAGGCCGAAGATGAATGCAGACAGCGGCCAACCGGCGGCCACGGCGAGCGCGAACCAGAGCGCTTCACCGGCGCCGAGGCCAGAGGCCAGGGCCACGATCGTGCCGGCGAGGGTGGCGGCGATCAGGTCCGCTGAGAACAGCAGGCGCCGCAGCACCGACCATCGCTCGCTGCCCCGCGAGGTATGCGTGGCGAGGCCCGTCCCGACCAGACGCGGGGCGAGCGCAAGCTCACCACCGAAGTCCTCTTCGTGTACTCCACTTACGACAGCGCCGTCCATGACGATCTAAATCACCCTTCGGCAGTTCGTGATGCGTTCTTGAGCGCGAGTCCGTCGCGCTCTGCTGCGATTCGGCCTATGATCCTCATCCTTTGGGGCATACCCCGATTGGTGCGCCGTGGCGCCGGAAGGCGCTAATCCCCCGCCAGACCGGGCAACCCCGTTTCCTGCCACTCGCGCAGGGCGAAGCGGCAGTTTTCATCGGTGGGGGCGGGCCAGTCGCCGGTTCGCTGCGAGACCGGGGCCAGATTGCGCGAAGGCATCCATGCCAACGAGTTGAAGATAACCCCGCTGAGGGGATATTGCCAATCGCGGCAGATGTCGCTCACGACATCGCCCTACCCGCCCGAACTGGACGCTAGCTCATGACCCGCCGGATGCCGATCGCCCGCCTGCCGGCAGCGCTCCTGCTGCTCGTGCCGGGCGCGCTGACGGTGTACCTCGCCTTCAACGCCGGCGGATTCTTCCCTGCGGCTCCGGGATGGGCCGCGGTCGGCCTGGCCGTGCTGCTCGTGCTGCGCATCACCCTTGCGGAGCAGCCGTTCGCCGGCGTGAGCCCTTGGCTGGTCGCCGCGCTCGCCTTCCTCGGCGCCTACTGCGTATGGGTGCTGCTGTCGGGAAGCTGGTCCGACTCGCCGGCGCGCGCGTTGCTCGAGTTCAACCGTGACATGGCATACCTGCTCGCACTGGCGTTGTTCGGCTCGCTTGGCGCCGGCGGGCGCGGCGTCAGCTGGATCCTGCGTGGTCTCGTACTCGGCGCCTTCGTGGTGTGCGCCGTCGCGCTGATCACGCGGATCGCCCCCGACGTGTGGCCCATCTCACCGAACATCTCGAACCAGCGCCTGAGCTACCCGGTCACCTACTGGAACGCTCTGGGCATGCTGTGCGCGCTCTCGATCGTCTTCTGCGTGCACCTCACGAGCTCCGAGCGCGAGCCCCCGCTCGTACGCGTTCTCGGAGCCGCCGCGGTGCCGGTTTTCGCCACCACGCTCTACTTGACGTTCTCGCGCGGCAGCATCGCGACGACGGCGATCGGACTCGTGCTGTATGTGCTGATCGGGCGTCCGCGCTTGATGATCACCGGCCTGCTCGCCGCTGCGCCGGTGACCGCGATAGCCTTGAGCGCCGCCTACGGCAAGGACGCGCTCTCGTCGATCGATCCCACCACGGCGCAGGCCGTGTCCGAGGGGCGTGACGTGGCCCTCGTCGTCGCGCTGTGCGTGGTGGGCGCCGCCGGGCTGCGCGCATTGCTGCTGTTCGCCGACAGGCCACTCGCCGAACTGCGCCTCCCCGAGGGCGCGCGACGACCGGTCGGAATTGCGCTGGCGGTCGGTGCTGTCGCGCTCGCGGTCGGCGTGACGGCCGG
>JBJMLG010000186.1:0-9335 GCA_045805385.1 Thermoleophilaceae bacterium | reverse complement strand
CGCGATCGTCGCGGTGACACCGCCCACGATCCTCCCCGGCGACAGCGCCAACATCGGTGACGCGCGCATTCGCTTCCGCGGGCCCTCGAACCCGAAGCCGGTGTTCCGCGTCTACCGCACCGATGTCACGGGGCCGGCTCGGCTGGTTCGCAGCTTCCAGGGCCGCCGCGGCCGCAAGACTGCGACATGGGACGGCCGCCTGCAGTCAGGACAGCTCGCCCCGGACGGCATCTACTCGATCAGCGTGACGGTCCAGGACAAGGCGGGCAACGCGGGGAGCGCGCCTTCGACGCTCCCGCCCACGCGCCGCAGCGTGACGCGGGGTTCCGGCGTATCGGTGCATTACCTCAGCCTCACCGCACCGCTCGAGCCGGTGAACGCGGGCGACGTGGTGAAGCTCGCGACGGGACCGAAGGGCCGCCGCGCGCGCTGGAACCTCACGCGCATCGGCCCGGGCCGCCCGGTCGCCCGCGGCGAGTCGCGCGGGGCAACGATCACGTTCCGCGTCCCGAGCGACGCTCGCACCGGCCTCTACCTCGTGCGCGTTCAGGCGGCGGGACACCATGCCGTCGCACCGCTCGCCGTTCGCGGCCGCGGCCGCGGGGACGTGCTCGTCGTCCTCCCCGCGGTCACGTGGCAGGGCTCGAATCCGATCGACGACGACGGCGACGGCTTCGCCGACACGCTGGCCGACTCGCTCAGCGTGCGGGCCGGGCGCCCGTTCGCACACGGACGGCTACCGGCTGGGATCGACACGCACGAGATACCGCTGCTGCGCTTCCTCGATCGCTCGAAGCTGCCCTACGACGTGACCACGGACCTGGCGCTCGCCCGCGGCCAGGGACCGCGCATCGACGGGCGGAGCGGCATCATCTTCGCGGGCAGCGAGCGCTGGCTCACCGAGAAGGTGGACCTGGCGCTCCGCAACTACGTCGAAAAGGGCGGGAAGGTCGCCTCCTTCGGCACCGACGCGTTCCGCCGCCGTGTGGACGTGGGCCCCGCGACGCTCAGCTCGCCGAGCTCCGCCGAGCCGGTGAACGTGTTCGGCGAGCAGGTCGCCGCCGCGAACAGCGAGCCTGCGCCCATGGTCGTGTTCCGCGACGCCATTCAGCTGACGGCGCACACCGGCGGCTTCATCGGCCAGTTCACACAGTTCGAGCAGTCACGCAATCTCGTGGCCGGGGCCGCGGTGGTGGCGGCTGCCGGTCGCGACCAGGCCCACCCGGCGCTCGTCGCGTACAAGCTCGGAAAGGGTCTCGTCATCCGGATCGGCACGCCCGAATGGGCGCGCTCACTCAACGGCGACCTCGACGTCGCGCAGGTCACCCGTAGGACATGGCAGCTCCTCTCGCGATAGCCGTCGCCGGCAAGGAGGCGGGCATGATCGTGGCCGCGCTCGCGGTCGCCGGGGCGTTCTTCGTGCCCTCCGCCCGAGCCCGCGCGCTGTGCGTGCTCGTCGCGCTCGTGCTCACGCCCGTGCTGCTCGTCGGCGAGCTCTGGAACAGCAGCCAGTTCCTCACCCTCCGCGATCACCCCGCGCCGGCGGTCGGCGCCGCGGTGCTCGGCATCGCCGTGATGGGCGCGCTCGCCGCCGTGTTCCTCCGCAGGCCGGACGCCTTCCCCGTGCTCGCGGTCTTCGCGCTGCCCTTCCGCATACCCGTCGAGGCAGGAGGCCAGACGGCGAACCTACTCGTGCCGCTCTACGCCGTGGTCGGGGGCGCCGCGATCGCCTACGCGTGGGAGCGGCTGGGTGGTGCGAACGGTGGCTGGAACGGGCAGGCGCGGCGGCGCTTCTGCCCGGACGAGCGGCCGCCCGGCACGCTCGAGGCTGTGCTGCTGGGCGCGGTCGTGCTCTACACCCTCCAGGCCGCGTACTCCACGGACTTCGAGACGGCGCTCAAGAACGTCGTCTTCTTCTACGTCCCGTTCGCGCTGCTGTTCCGCTTCCTCACTTCGCTCGAGTGGAGCGAGCGCCTGGTGCGGCGCGCCTTCGGGGTCGCGCTGCTGCTGGCCCTGGTCTTCGTCTCCATCGGTTTCTGGGAGTACGCGACGCGCCACCTGCTCTGGAACCCGAAGGTGATCGCGTCGAACGAGTTCGAGTCCTACTTCCGGGTCAACTCGCTGTTCTTCGACCCGAGCATCTACGGCCGCTTCCTCGCGCTCGTGATGATCGGGCTCGCGACGGTGCTGCTCTGGGCCCGCCGCACGCGCAACGTCGTGGTGGTCACGGGACTGCTCGCCTTCATGTGGGGCGGCCTCATCCTGACCTTCTCTCAATCGAGCTTCGCGGCGCTGCTCGCCGGCCTCGCGGTGCTGGCCGCGCTTCGCTGGCGCGCCAAGCCAGTGGTCGGCACGGTTGCAGCCGCGGCCGTGATCGCGGCGATCGTCGTCGTCGCCGTGCCGTCGGCGGTGAACCTCCATGTCGCCTCGTCGCGCTCAGTGAGCCAGGCCTCGAGCGGCCGCTTCGACCTGATCGGCGGCGGCCTGCGAATGTTCGCCGACAGGCCGGTGTGGGGGTTCGGCTCGGGCTCGTTCTCCGAGCAGTTCCGCAAGCGCGAGAAGGTGAGCTCGCAGCGTGCCGCGTCCGCCTCGCACACGATCCCGCTCACCTACGCCGCGGAGCAGGGGATCATCGGTCTCGCCGCCTACCTCGCAGTGTTGTGGGCGGCGTTCCGAGTGCTCTTCCGCAACCTCGCCGGGCCGCTCCGCGGCCGCGAGCCACCCGGCGACAGGGCGCTCGCGCGCGCCGCCATAGCGGCCGCGTTTACCGCGCTGGTGCTGCACACATTGCTCTACGCGTCCTTCCTCGAGGACCCGATCACCTGGACTCTCCTCGGCTCCGGGCTGGTGCTCCAGCGCCGCCCGCGCCGGGTGCGGACGGGTGCCGCGGCGTCCACCGCGGGAGAGCAGGTGCCTGCCGAGCGCGCGCCCGGCTAGCGGCTCTTCCGCCGGCGATGGGTGGGGTCGCTGCGGCAGGTCAGCCGCCCGTGGCTGCGGTGGCAGAGCAGGCGGTGGCGCACTCCGCGGCAGTGCAGGTGCCGGCCGTGTACCCGGCAGCTCAACCTGCGGCCGTTGTGCGCGCACACGATCGTGCCGCGCGGTCCGCGACTGCAGATCTGCCTGCGCTGAGCCCGCTTCTTCGCGGCCGCACGGGCCTGCCTCTGCAGTTGGCGCTTGTGCGCGGCCCGCTTCTGCGCGGCCTGGCGCTGCTTCGCCGCCTTGCGCTTCTGGGCGGGCGTCAAGTGACGGTGCGCCCGCTTGCGCGCCTGGGCGGCCAGGAATGCCTTCGACTCGAGCATGTACACGCTCGAGTAGCCGGTGAGCCACATGCGCTGGCCGTCTGAGATCACGGGGTTGTAGGCCCCGCGGCCGATTTTGAATACCGGCCTGCCGCTGCGCACGTCGAGCCCCGTGGTGGAGTGGTTCGAGAGGTTCGAGAAGTAGACGATGTTGCCGACGACCGTCCCGGCTCCAGAGATGTGGCCGTTGGCGTTGTACACCCAGCGCTCGCGGCCGCTGCGGGCATCGAGCGCGTAGAACTGGCCGTCGTAGGAACCGACGTAGACGCTTGGTGGGCTGCCGTCGGCGTCAGCGACCGCGGCTGCGGCATAGACGTAGGCGCCCGTGGTGTGGCTCCAGGCGATCTTGCCCGAGCGGGCGGAGAACGAGTAGACCTTGCGGTCGAGGTTGCCGGCATAGACGCGGCCGAACGCGATCGCGGGAGTGGCGTAGAAGCCGCCGGAGCGGCCGAGCGGCAGGCCCGAGGTGTGGGTTCGCCAGACCAGCTTGCCGCTGCTGCGGCGGATCGCCTGCATGCTGCCGCCGTAGTCGCCGAAGTAGAGAAGGCCGTTCGAGTACGCCGGTCCGCCGGTCACGTCGCCGCCGGCCTGGTAGGTCCAGAGGATGCGCCCGTCGCGCTGGCGCATGCCGTACACCTTGCCGCTCTCGGAGCCGAAGTAGAGCTTGTCCCCGAGCACCAGCGGCGGGGACTCGCTGCGGCTCCCCAGATCGCGTGCCCACAGGATGCGCCCGTTCTTGGCGTTCAGGGCGACGATGCGCCCCGACAGCGTGGTGAAGAAGACGCGGTTGCCGGAGACGGCGGGCGAGGACGCCGACAGGCGAGCCACCTGCTTGCGCCAGCGCACCCGTCCCGTGAGTGCGTTCACCCCATAGGCCTCGCCGTTGTTCTTCTGGAAGAAGAGCGTGTTGTTCGCGAGCACCGGCTGGAACTCGATCAGGTGGCTACCGCCCAGCGTCCACGCACGGCGGAAGGGCGGGCGCACGATGTGGTTGGCGGGATCGAGCCAATGCGTGCGCTGGGCGTCGAAGCCGTAGACCGGCCATGCGAAGGGCTTGCCGCGTCTCTGGGCTTGCTGCTGCTTGGGCTGCTTCTGCGGCGTGGTGAACTCGACGTTCGGGTTGGTGACGTCACCAGGCCGCTGGCCAACTGTCAGGTAGGCCACGAGCAGACCCACCGCGAATACCAGCAGCACGCCTCCACCGATCGTGAGCCAGCGCCGCCGCCGACTCCAGTTGCGCACGGGGCAATGGTAGGAAAGCCATCTGAAGGCTTCCTCAAGCGGCTTCGCTGACGCGGCGATTGCGCTGCTCGGCCGCTTCGCGGATGCCCTGGCCCCGCCCGGGCTGGAGCGCCTGGCGAGCATGCATGAGATACCGCTGCGGGTCGTGGCCGGGCAGCACGAGCGCGGCCGTCGCGCGCACCAGGTACGGCAGCGCGTACAGCACTCGCGTGGCCGCCACGACAGGCATCGAGTGGTGCTTGCGAATGTACAGATCGCGGTTGCGGTGGAACTCGACGATCCTTCGGCGCTGCCCCTCGAGGTCGGTTGCGAGCTGGTCGTGGTGGATCGCCCGCGCGCCCGGCACGTGGAGGATCCGCCAGCCGGCGTCGTGCAGCCGCTTGGCGAAGTCCGTCTCGTCCGAGTACACGAAGAAGCCCGGGTCCATCCAGCCCACCTGCTCCGCCGCTTCGCCCCGCACGAGCATCGCGCTCGACTGCACCCAACCCACCTCGCGCGTCTCCGAGCCTCCGCTCTCGGTCACGAGCTGCTTGTGCAGGAACAGCGCCTGGGCGAGCGCCGTGCCGAGCCCCGGGAGCCGCCACGCGCACGGAACCGGTGTGCCGTCGGCGTCCAGCAGCTGCGCGCCGGCTGCGCCCGCGCGCGGATCCGACTCGAGCGCCTCGAGCAGCGCCTCCACGGCGCCCGGCTGCAGCTCGGCGTCCTCGTTCAGCAGCAGCGAGTAGCGCCCGCGCGACTCGCGCATGAGCGTCGAGTCGTTCTCGGCCTTGCCGGTACGCTCGTGGAGCTCGATCAGCCGGTAGTCGCGGCCGAGCGCCCGCACGGCGTCGGCCGAGCCGTCGTCGGAGGCGTTGTCGAGCACGATCACCTCGCGCTCCACACCGACCGGTGCGGTGCGCTCGATCGCCTCCAATCCGGCCAGCAGGAGGTCCCTGCCGTTCGTGTTCACGACGCAATAGCTGATCAGCACTGTTGAATCATCGCCTGCGATGCGCGTTCAGATCGTCGATCCCCCGGCATACACGCCGCCTTACGACCACTCGCTGGCCGCAGCCCTCGCGCGCGCCGGAGCCGATGTGGAACTAGTCACGAGCCGCTTCCGTCACGGCCCGCTGCCCGAGACGGGTGGTGGCTACCGCGTCTCGGAGCGCTTCTACCGGCACGGCGACAGCCGTCTGGCGAAGCTCGCCGAGCACGCGCCCGACATGTTGTCCTATCGCCGCCGCGCGAGGGCTGCCGACGTGGTGCACTACGAGTGGCTCACGCTCGAGCCGGTCGATTCGCTGCTGCTGCCGCCAAAGCGCCCGCGCGTGTTCACTGCCCACAACGTGGTCGCCCACGACGCGCCGCGGGGCTGGGAGAGCGCGCGCCGCCGGCTCCTCCGGCGCATGGATGCGGTGGTGGTGCACTCCGAGTACGGCGCGCGCCAGATGAGCGAGCGGCTCGGTGTCCCGGAGGAGCGGGTGCGCGTGGTGCACCACGGCGCGTTCGACTACCTCACGCGACTGTCGCAGGAGCAGCCGCTACCCGAGGAGCTTCGTGATGCGGAGGGTCCCGTCGTCCTCTTCTTCGGGCTGCTTCGCCCCTACAAGGGCCTCGATGTCCTGGTCGAGGCCTTCCGCGGCGTGACCGGCGCGGAACTGTGGATCGCGGGGGCGCCGCGCATGCCGCTCGAGCCGCTCGAGCGTCTGGCCCGCGAGTCACCGTCGGCGGTGCGCTTCCTGCCTCGCTTCGTCGGCGACCCCGAGATCCCAGCCCTGTTCCGGCGCGCCGACGTGGTGGTGCTGCCGTACCGCGAGATCGATCAGTCCGGCGTGCTCTACACCGCCCTGGCGTTCGGCAAGCCGATCGTGGCGTCGGCGGTCGGGGGCTTCGTGGAGGTGGCGGAGCGGCACGGCGCCGCGCGGCTCGTGCCGCCGGGCGACACGACCGCTCTGGCTTCGGCGATTCAGCAGCTCGTGGACGACCCGGCTGAGCGTGAGCAGCTGGCCCGGGCCGCGGCGGCCGCGGCGGCGGGCCCGTACTCCTGGGACTCGGCGGCGCGCGGCCACCTCGAGCTCTACCGGGAGCTGACCGCCGCATGACCGTCGTGAAGATCCTCTTCTGGCTGTCCGTGGCGGGCCTCGTCCACACGCACGTGACCTACGGCCTTTCGCTCGCGCTGATCGATCGGCTGCGCGGCGGGCGCGGCGGGCCACCGGGCACGGCGGAGTTGCCGAGCGTGTCTTTGATTGTCCCGGCGCACGACGAGGAGCCCGTGATCTGGGACAAGGTGCGAAACGCCCTTGCGCTCGACTACCCGCGCGACCGGCTAGAGCTGATCGTCGCCTCGGACGGGTCCACGGACGCCACCGCCGCGCAGGCGCGAGCCGCGGGCGCCGACGTGGTGCTCGATCTGCCGCGCGCCGGCAAGGTGGCGGCTCAGGATGCGGCTGCCGAGCGAGCGCGGGGCGACATCCTCGCGTTCGCGGACGCGAACTCGATCTGGGCCCGCGACGCTCTGCGCCGTCTGGTCGAGCCGTTCGCCGACGAGCGCGTCGGCTACGTGTGCGGCCAGGTTCGCTTTTCCCTCGAGGAGGGCGGCACGAACGAGGAGGGCGCGTACTGGCGCTACGAGATGGCGGTGCGGGAGCTCGAGTCCCGGACGGCCGGAATCACGGCGGGCAACGGCGCGATCTACGCGGTGCGCCGGAGCGCCTACTGGCTCGACCCGCTGCGCGGTGACCTCTCGTTCCCGTTCAAGCTGGCGAAGCGCGGCCTGCGCTCGCTGTACCAGCCGCGAGCCCTCGCGCAGGAGAAGATGGTCCCCACGATCGAGGGCGAGTTCCGGCGCAAGCGCCGCATGATGAGCCGCGCGTGGGGGACGGTGCTGGAGGGCGGCATGCTGTCGCCGCTCGGCTACTCACCGCTGTACGCGTACGAGATCTTCAGCCACCGCATCCTGCGCTACGCGTCGCCGTTCCTCCACGTGCTCGCGTTCGCTGCGAACATCGCGCTGCTGGGCAGCGGCTGGGTGTATGCGGTCACGTTCACGGCGCAGTGCGCGCTGCTCGTGGCAGCGGCGCTGGCACCGTTTGTGCGAGCGCGCCCGCTGGCGCTCGCTTACTACTACGTCACGATGACCGCGTCGATTGCCGCCGGCCTCGTGGACTGGCTGCGGCGCGGCATGCCGCTCACCTGGGAGAAGCCGGAGGGCACGCGTTGATCTCGCGGGCGATCGATGTGGTGTTGTCGAGCGTCGCGCTCACGCTCACCTCGCCCGTGATCGCCGCGGCGATGCTGGCGATCCGGCTCGAGACGCCAGGCTCGCCCATCTACCGCCAGCGCCGCGTGGGCCTGAACGGCGAGCCCTTCGAGATCTGGAAGCTCCGCACGATGTACGTGGGCTCCGACCGCGGCCCCGACCGCGCGATCCCGAGGGACGACCCGACCATCACTCGTGTCGGCGCGTTCCTGCGGCGGACCTCGCTCGACGAGCTGCCCAACCTCGTGAACGTGCTTCGCGGCGAGATGGCGATCGTCGGACCGCGGCCCACGATCCAGGTGCAGGTGGACCAGTACACGCCGCGCCAGCGCCGCCGGCTCGAGGTGAAGCCCGGGCTCACGGGCTGGGCGCAGGTGAACGGCCGCGTGGGGCTGCCGTGGCCCGAGCGGATCGAGCTGGACGTGTGGTACGTGGACCACCGCTCGCTGAAGCTCGACCTCCAGATCCTCGCGAAGACGATCAGGCTGCTCGTAACGGGGCACGGGCTCTACACGGCGTGACTACGATGGCCCGGCTATGAGCGAAGCGAAGGTGTCACTACGCGATTTCGAGCCCGGCGACGCGGCCGCGGTGCAGCACTGGTTCAACAACACCGACGCGACGCACAGCCTGATGGAGTACCGCGACTCGATGGACGAGGAGGGCGCGCGCCGCTGGGTGGAGGCCGCGATGCGCAAGGACGGCCCGGACCGAAAGTGGGCCGTGCTCGTGGAGGGCTTCGACGAGCCGGTGGGGTTCACGGCGCTCTACGGCGTGGGCGGCCAGACCGCCCCGGAGCTCGGCGCGATGCTGGGCGCGGACGGCCTGCGCGGCAAGGGGGTGGGCAAGCACGCCGAGTCGCTCACCATCCAGAAGGGCTTCGACGAGTTCGGCGCGTGGCGCATCCTCGGCCTCATCCCCGCGAACAACGCGCCCGCACAGGCCGTGGTCACGCGGCTCGGCTTCAAGCACGAGGGCACGATGCGCGAGCACATCCGGCGACCGGACGGCGAGCTCGTGGACTGTGAGGTCTACGGGCTGCTCAAATCTGATTGGCAGGGCTACCCATAGGACGAGATGCCTGCCCTAGCGTCACGGCCGGCCCCGGCAGCTCAAGCGCCCTGGACTGACACTCGGGCATGCATCTAGAGGCGGCACTTGTTCCGGATCGCGGCGCGCTCGCGGTCACGAACGACTTCTTCCGCTCGCGCGAGCTCTACGACGCCGAGGGCGTTTCCCACACATTGGGGGTGGGGGACGCGATGGTCACGCCGCTCGTGGTGCGCGAGATCGACGGCGAGCTGCTGCGCGACGCCGTCTCGCCGTACGGCTACCCGGGCGCCGCGGTGCGCGGCCCCGTGGCGATCGACGAGGTGAACTGGTCCACGAGCGGGCTCGTGAGCATCTTCCTGCGTGATCGCATAGGTGCCGAGCCGTCGCTGCGCGGCGCGACGCTGCGCTCGACCGTGCAGATCGCCGACCCGTCGAAGCCGCTCAAGCTGCGCGAGCAGCACAGGCGCCACATCCGCCGCAACGCCCGCGAGGGGTAT
>JBJMLG010000185.1:0-8854 GCA_045805385.1 Thermoleophilaceae bacterium | reverse complement strand
AGTAGTTCGACGCGGTGGTGGACCACGGCAGCAGCGCGCCGTCCGCCAGCGACAACGACGGGTCGGGCACGACCAGGTCCGGGTCGATCTCCATCTGGGAGCCGAGGCCGGTGCAGCGCGGGCAGGCGCCGTGCGGCGAGTTGAACGAGAACATCCGCGGCTCGAGCTCCGGCATGCTGGTGCCGCAGTTCAGGCAGGCGAAGCGCTCCGAATAGGTGTGCACGACGCCCTCGGACCCGTCCGACGGGACGGTCTCGATCTCGACGATGCCCTCGGCAAGGGCCACCGCCGTCTCCACCGAATCGGCCAGGCGCTTGCGCAGGTCCGGCCGCATCACGAGCCGGTCGACCACCACGGCGATGTCGTGCTTGAACTTCTTGTCGAGGACGATGTCCTCCTCGAGCCGCCGCAGCTCGCCGTCGACCTTTACGCGCGCGTAGCCCTCGGCCCGCAGCTCCTCGAAGAGCTTTCCGTACTCGCCCTTGCGGCCCCTCACCACAGGCGCCAGCACCATGAAGCGCTCGCCCTGCTCCAGGGTCATCACCTGGTCCACGATCTGCTCGGCGGACTGGGCGGCTATCGGCTGGCCGCAGTTGTAGCAATGCGGGTGCCCCACCCTGGCCCAGAGCAGGCGCAGGTAGTCGTAGATCTCCGTGACCGTGCCGACCGTCGAGCGCGGGTTCCGCGAGGTGGTCTTCTGATCGATCGAAATCGCCGGCGAGAGGCCCTCGATCGAGTCGACGTCGGGCTTGTCCATCTGCCCCAGGAACTGCCGGGCGTACGCCGAGAGCGATTCGACATAGCGGCGCTGGCCCTCGGCGTAGATCGTGTCGAAGGCGAGGCTGGACTTGCCGGATCCCGACAGCCCGGTGATGACTACGAGGGCATTGCGCGGGATCTCGAGGTGGAGGTCCTTGAGGTTGTGCTCCCGCGCGCCCGAGATGACCAACTCGGATCGCTGACTCACTTCAACCAGTCTAGGCATCGCGCCGGTCGAACACGTGTTCGCTTACCGCTATTTACGGATACCCGGCCCCCCTCTGAGGAGGCTGCCCCATTGGTTGCGAGCCGCGCGACGACGACCATGGCTCCACACCCCCTCTCCGCCATCGCCAAAGGACCCCCATGACCGAGCCCACCCGCCACGACGAGATCCCCCACAGCCGGGCCGGCGACGTGTTCGTGAACCCGGTCACCGGCGAGCGGGCCGTGGTCGTGTGCGGGACGGCCGACAGCACCGACGGAAGCCTGTCCGTACAGCTCTTCGTCGCGCCTGGCGGCGCCGTCGCGGCCGAGCACCACCACCCCGAGATCGTCGAGCGCTTCCGCGTTCTCTCGGGGCACCTCGCCGTCTCGATCGAGGGTCGGCGCAGCCACATGGGCCCGGGCGACGAGCTCACCGTGCCGCCGGGCGTCGTTCACGACTGGTGGAACGCCGGCGAGGCAGAGGCCGAGGTTCTCGTGGAGGTGAGCCCCGGCCGCCGCTTCGAGCTCATGGTCGCGAGCACCTACGGCCTCGCCCGTGACGGCAAGGTCAACGCCAACGGCATGCCGAACCTGCTCCAGCTCGCCGTCATGGCGAGCGAGTTCGGCGACACGATCCGCTTCACCAAGCCGGGCCCGGTCGTGCAGAAGATGCTGTTTGGGCTTCTTGCCCCACTCGGCCGCCTGCTCGGCTACCGGCCTTACTACGCGGAGTACCTCGTGCCCGCCGAGCACGTCGAGCCCGACCGCAGCGTGCTCGACATGGTCCGCTCCCACCACGCGGCGCCCAGAACCGCCTTGGCCTGACCATGCTCGAGCGCGTGGACACGGTCGTCGTGGGCGCCGGTCAGGCCGGGCTCGCCGCGAGCTTCCGCCTCGGTCGCGCCGGTGTGGACCACGTGGTGCTCGAGCGAGGCCGCGTGGGCGAGTCCTGGCTCTCCCAGCGCTGGGACGAGTTCAGGTTGAACACGCCCAACTGGCAGAACCTGCTTCCCGGCATGGACCTCGGAGGCGCCGATCCGCACGCATTCCCGAGCGCCGCCGAGTTCGTCTCGCGGCTCGCCCGCTACGTGCGCGCGAACCGGCTGCCGGTGCTCACCGAGGTGCGCGTCGGCAGCCTCCAGCCCGACGGTGATCGCGGCTGGCTGGTCGCGACGGACTCCGGCTACTTCCTCTGCCGCTACGTGGTGCTGGCCGCCGGCTGGCAGACACGTCCGCGCTTCCCGGCCTCCGCGCTGACGCTGCCCTTGGGCATCGAGCGCCTCCACAGCGGCGCGTATCGCAACGCGGACCAGCTCCCCGAGGGCGGCGTGCTGGTCGTCGGCTCCGGCCAGTCCGGCGTGCAGATCGCGGAGGACCTGCTGGCGTCCGGGCGGACCCTGTACCTCGCGACCTCGCGCGCCGGCCGCGTGCCGCGGCGTTACCGCGGCCGCGACGTGGCCGAGTGGTGGCGCGACAGTGGCTACCTCGACCAGCGCACCGAGGACCGGCCCCGCGAGGCGCTCCCGACGGTTGCCCAGCCCCAGATCTCGGGCGCCCGGGGCGGCCACACGGTGAGCCTGCAGCAGCTCGCGCGCGACGGCGCCTGCCTGCTCGGGCGTTTCGACGGCGCCCGCGGCTCGCGACTCCACTTCGCTGACGACCTGCCGTCGCACGCCCGCTTCGCCGACGAGTTCTCAGCGCGTGCGAAGGCGCAGATCGACGCGTGGATAGAGCGGAGCGGCGTGAGCGCGCCTGCCCCGTGTGCGGATCCGGCGGACGAGCCCGCGCCGGCAGCGTTCGGCCTGGATGCCCCGCGCTCGCTCGATGCGAGTTCGATCGGCTCGGTGATCTGGGCGACAGGCTTCGGCGCCGATCGCAGCTGGTTGGCTCCTTCGCTGCTCGAGCGCGACGGTTTGCACGTGCTCGGGCGCTCGTGGCTCCGGTCACGCAAGTCCGGCATGGTCTACGGCGCGGCCGAGGACAGCGCGGCGATCGTGGCGCAGATCGCGCGTTCGGCCCAGCCCGAGCGCCGCAGCGTGGCAGCCTGAGCGACGAGCCCGTCCGGCGCCCAGGCCATCATCGCGCCCGTGCGGCTGCTCGACTTCCTGGCGATGATGCTCGCCACCGTGCGGGGGCGCCCGCACCGACAGCCGACCCAGCAGCGTCCGGTACCCTCCAAGCCGTCTTCTACGGGAGGAAGCTTGGACCTCGACCGCACTCGCATCGAACGCAAGGACTTCACCGTGGTTCGCAGGGGCTACGAGCAGACGGAGGTGGATCTCCACCTGCGCGAGCTCGCCGATTCCGTGGCCGAGCTGCGCGCCGAGCTTCGCTCAACGCCCGCCGGCGTGGCAGGGGCGGCCGCCGAGCACGTGAAGACCATCGTCGAGGCCGCCGAGAAGAGCGCGGCCGATATCCAGGAGAAGGCCGAGAACGAGGCCAGCCGCCTGCTCGAGGAGTCCTCGCGCGTCGCGCGCGACACACGCGAGCGCGCTGACCACGACTCCGCCGAGCAGCTCCGGCACGTGCAGGAGGCCGCCAACGGGCTGCTCGAACGCGCCGACACGCTCGAGAAGCAGCTCGACGCGGTCGCCGAGGGTATCCAGGGCGCGGCGACCAGCCTCGTCGAGTCGCTTCGCGGGGGCTCAGCCGAGATCGAGCAGGAACTCGCCGAGCTCCGGCAGGAGCTCCTCGCCGCGCGGCCGCTGCGGCCGGGCAGCCGCCGCGCTGACGTTGAAGCCCAGGTCGAGGCGGAGCCCGAGATCGAGGTCGAGTCTCCGGCCGAGCCGGCGCCCCCGGCGGGCGCACCCACGGGGCGCTTCGCCCCGGCAGCGAATGGCGGCAGCGAGAGTGAGCCGGCCCAGGAGTCCGAGGTCGCCGAGCCGGCGGCCGAACCGCAGGCCCAGCCGCCCGTAGAGCCGGAGCCGGAGCGGGAGCACCCGCCGGAGCCTGCAGCCGGCGGAGCCGAGGGCGCACGCCTGATCGCGCTCAACATGGCGCTGAACGGCGCGCCACGCGACGAGGCTGCGCGCTACCTCGCGGACAACTTCGATCTCGAAGACCCGGACGCGATCCTCGACGACGTGTACAGCCGCGTCGGCGGCTAGGCCGCCCGGTCCACCTCGAGCCAGACGGTCTTCCCGTCCACGTCGAGCTCGATCCCCCACCTGTCCACCAGGCGGTCGACGATCGCCAGCCCCCAGCCCGACGTTCCGCCCGGCCGCGGCCCCGGCGGCGGCGGCTCGAACGACGCGCCGGGGTCGCTCACCTCGACTCGCACCCGGTCGGCGGACACCACCACGCGGAGGCCGATGAGGTCGCCAGGGTCCACGATCCCGTACTTCACGCTGTTCGTGACGAGCTCGGTGACCACCAGCCGGAGCGCCCCGAACAGCGGCTCGCCGAGCGACTCGCCGAGTGAGTCGAGCGTGCGGCGCGCCTCGAAGGCGGCGTCCGGGCCCGCTTGCAGCCGCACCAGGATCTCGGTGGCCTCGTCGCGCTGGGTGACCGCACGGGCCGCACGCCCGTTGCCCCGGGCCAGCACGAGGATTGCGATGTCGTCGCGCGGCGGTGCGTCCGAGCGTCCGAGCGCGATCTCCTCGACCAGCTCTGCGAGCGACGCCGGGTCGAGCTGCCAGTGCGGCGCGAGCGACGCCGCGAGCTCGCTCGGTCCCACGATCCGCTCGGGTGCGTGAGCGTCGGTGACTCCGTCGGTGTAGAAGACGAGCTTGTCGCCCTGCCCGAGCTCGGCGGAATCGTCGGCGAGGTCTGGGTTCGTGACCACCCCGAGCAGTGTGCCGCTCGAGCCGAATGGCTCCACGCTGCCGCCGGCGCGGATGATCAACGGAGGCGGGTGGCCGCCGCTCGCGAGCTCGACGCGCCCGGTGTCGGGGTCGAGCCGGCAGCAGGTGACGGTGGCGAAGCGCTGCTCCGGCCCGTGGCGGAGCAACGCCTCGTTGAGGAGCTCGAGCAGCCGGCTCGGGCGGCTCTCGTGAAGCGCCGTGGCGCGCAGCGTGTAGCGGGCCAGCGCCGTCACTGCCGCCGCCTCGGCTCCCTTGCCGCACACGTCGCCGATGATCACGAGCCAGGCGTCGTCGGCGGTCTGGAAGACGTCGTAGAAGTCGCCTCCCATCTGGTTGCCCTCTCCTGCGGGCCTGAACCGGGCGGCGGCCTCCACGCCAGGGATGTCGGGGAGATGGGGTGGCAGCAGGCTGCGCTGCAGCGTCTCAGCGATCTCGTGCTCGTGCTCGTACAGCCGCATCCGCTCGATCGCAGCCGATGCGGTCTGCGAGAGCTGCACGAGCATCGCAAGGTCGCTGTCGTCGAACTCCCCGGTGGACTTGCCGGCCAGGTGCACGAGCCCGAGGTTCTCGCCGGTGCGCCCGATCAGTGGAGCGGCGAGCTGCCCGCCCGGGTGGCCGTCCGCCGCGAGCCTGACCGGCCGGTTGTGCTCGGCGACGAGCTCATACAGCTCCCTCGCCTGCTCCCCAGGTCCCTCCCCCGGCGAGGACACCGCCGTGGAGCGTGCCCAGTCGCCACCGAGGACAAGTCGCGCCTCCGCCGAGGCGGCGCCCACGATGTTGCGAGCGTTGGTCGCGAGCACGGCGAGGATCTCCTCCGGGCTCAGCGCCGAGCTGATCGCGAGGGCGGCGTCGGCCAGCGCCTGCAGTCGCGCCGCGTGCTCCTGCTCGAGCTTCGCCGCGCGCTGGGCCTCGCGGAACCCGCGCTGGGTCATCTCGAACGTGGAGAGGCTCTCGATGAAGAAGTCCGTCGCCGCCGCGGCCACCTGCTCGGCTCCCTCCGGACCGGCCTCCTCGAGCGCCTCGAGAAGCGCCGCGTGATGTATCGCGGCCATCTCGAGCATGCTCAGGCCGTCGTTCACGGCCGTCCGGCCGAGGTCGTAGGCGCGCTCGAGCCCGGCCTCGCCCGCGGCGTTCACGTAGCCGCGGAAGGCGTCGGAGTAGGCGTCCCGGAAGTGGTCGAGCCCGGTGGCCACGTCATGCACCCCGGTAGCGCGCCACCACGACGAGCGCGTCGTCCGTGCCCTTGCCGTGCCGCTCCAGGATCCGGTTGGCCACCTCCTGGACGTCGCCGCTCGCGTCGAGCCCAGGGATGAAGCTGGTCCGCACGCCGTCGGAGGCGAATACGAGCGTGTCGCCCTCGCCGATTTCGAGGGTGGAGGCGCGGAGCGCCGGAAGGTTGTGGCCCACAATCCCGCCGAGCAGCATGGCGGACTCGGTCGCCCGCTCCTCCCCCGGCTCGGCTCGCACGAGCACGGTCTCGATGTTGCCAACCCCGAGCCAGGTCATCTCTGATGTCCGTAGGTCAACCGAGGCGACGGTCATCACCGCTCCGCGTGTGCGAAGGAGCGCGCGGTCGCAGGCCTCGATCAGCTCGACCACCCCGAGGTCCGGGTGTGACTGCACGACCGCGGCCGCCGAGCTCGCTGCCGCAGCCGCCTCCGGTCCGTGCCCGAGCCCATCGATAGCCGCCACCACGAAGCCGCCCGGGAAATGCGAGACCACGTGGAGGTCGCCGGACTCGGTCTCTCCGGGCAGCGTGAGCGCGGCCACCCCCACATCGATCGAGTGCTGGAGCGCGTCAGGCATATTCCGGCGCCCATTTCTTCATCGACACCCGGGTTCCCTTCGAGGGCACCGAGTCGATCTCGAACTCGTCCATCAGCCGCCGCGCGCCGGGCAGCCCCAAACCGAGACCGTTGCCGGTCGAGTACGCGTCGCGCATGGCCAGGCCGATGTCCACGATGCCCGGGCCCGTGTCCTCGGCGACGACCTTGATGCCGCGGCGTGGACCCTCGTTGACGACGGTGAGGGAGATCTCGCCGTGGTGGGCGTAGACGACGATGTTGCGGGCCACCTCGGAGATCGCCGTCACGATCAGCGTCAGGTCGGTGCTCGAGAAGCCGAGGCGGGCAGCAAGCTCGCGGCCCTTCTGGCGCGCCTCCACCACGTCCACATCCGACTCGACCCGCACGCGGATCTCATCGTTCGGGGTCACTCGACTCCTTCGTCTGTGCGTCGAGGAAGGCGAGTCCCTCCTCGAGGTCGAGCGCGGTGTGGACGTCCTCGAGGTTCATGCCGAGCTGAACCATCGCGAACGCGACCTCCGGCTGGATGCCGACGATCACGGTCTCGGCGCCCCGGAGCCGGGTCATGTGCGCGAGTCCGCGCAGGGCGCGCGAGGCGAACGAGTCCATCACGTCGAGCGCCGTGACGTCGACGATGATGCCGCGCGAGCGGTACTCGCCGACCCGCTCGACGAGATCGTCCTGCAGCTGCACCACGTCGCTGTCCGTGAGCGCCGCCTGGATGGAGGCGATCAGGTAGCCGCCTTGCTTGAGGATCGGGACGGCCATGGCTCTGCTCCCGCTCGCCTAGCGGATCGCCACCGCCTCTTCCTCGCCCTTCGAGACCTCGTAGCCGAGCAGCCGCTCGGCCTCCTCGATGCCGCCCTGGAGGTCGCCGACCGCGTTCATCTTGCTCAGGTCCACGCCGATCGTGACGAGCGTCTGGGCGATCTCGGACGAGAGTCCCGTGATGATCACGCTCGCGCCCATCAGGCGTGAGGCCTCGACGGTCTGCACGAGGTGGTTCGCCACCGTCGAGTCGATCGTCGGGACGCCGGTGATGTCGATCACGACCACCTTGGCGCGGTTGGTGCGAATGCCCCGCAGCAGCTGCTCGGTGACCTGGCGCGCACGCTGCGAGTCGATCACGCCGATGATCGGCAGGATCAGCAGGCGCTCGCGCACCTGGAGCACCGGGGTCGACAGCTCGCGGATCGCCTCCTGCTGCTGGCGGATGATGCGCTCGCGCTCCTGCACGAAGCTCACCGCCACCGTGTTGGCGATCCGGTTGGCCGCCGGCTCGTAGGCGTCGAGCACCTTGTTCAGCAGGTCGAAGTCGGTCTGGTACTTCTCGAACAGGGAGCGGGCGAGCACGTCGCGAAGCAGCAGCACGATTCCGACGACCTCGTTGGTCTCGACGCCTCGCGGGATGATGCGCTCGGACAGGTTGCGCGCGTAGTCCTGCAGGGCCTCCACGCTGCCGGTCTCGAGCACGGCGACGTAATTGTCGTAGACGGTCGTGGCCTCCGAGAAGATCTCGGCCTCGCTCATCGCGGTGAGCAGCTGCGCCTCGCCGATACGGCGGGCCCATTCCTCGCGGAGCTGGGTGCGGTTCTGCCTTAGGTGGGCGACCAGCTGGCGCAGCAGGTCAGCGCTGGTGCTCGTCTGCGCCGCCGAGCTGGTCTGCTTGCGCGTGGCTGCGCGCCCGCCGACGGCCGGCTTCGCCGCTCCCCCGGAGTTCCCGCGTCGCGTGGCCCTAGCCTTCTCTGCCATCGCCCCTCCGTATTTTCGAGTCCCTGAGCCGGCGAGTCCTCGCGCCGGGCAGGGATCCTAGAGCGTCAGAGCGGTTTTCGGGCGATCAGGCGCGCCCGGCTTCGATCTCGTCGAGCTCGCGCCGGAGGCCCTTGATCTCGTCGCGCAGCTTCGCCGCGTACTCGAAGCGCAGCTCGTCGGCGGCGAGGAGCATCTCCTCCTCGAGCTCGACGATCGTCTTCGAGATCTCCTCGGGCGACA
Organism: Thermoleophilaceae bacterium; assembly: GCA_045805385.1. GTDB lineage: Bacteria > Actinomycetota > Thermoleophilia > Solirubrobacterales > Thermoleophilaceae > JADGHQ01. Next base: position 288 of record JBJMLG010000185.1, on the reverse strand, counting down.
TCTGCTCGGTGTCGACGCTCTTGGTCCGGCGCCGGCCCTTCGGCACCTTCGACTCGAGCGCGAGGAAGTCCGTGATGTCCGAGATGCCCTTCTGCACCGTGGCGGGCGTGATCCCGTGCTCCTCGTTGTAGGCGACCTGGATGATGCGGCGGCGGTCCGTCTCCGACAGGGCCTTGCGCATCGCCTCGGACTCCTTGTCGGCGTACATGATCACCTTGCCGTTGACGTTGCGGGCGGCGCGGCCGATCGTCTGGATCAGCGAGGTCTCGCCGCGGAGGAAGCCCTCCT
>JBJMLG010000184.1:0-5290 GCA_045805385.1 Thermoleophilaceae bacterium | reverse complement strand
GTGTTCATCGACGAGATCGACGCGGTGGGCATGCGCCGCGCGGCGCTCGGCGCGGGCGGCATGGGCGGCATGGCCACTCCGCGCTTCGAGGAGCTCGCGTTCTTCGGCCGGCACGGCGCGCTGAACCCGTCCGGCGACCTGCTCCTGGAGACACCCGCGTGGCGGGAGCGCATGTTCCGCGAGCGGGCGCCCGAGCGCGTGAACTACGTGCCGGGCTTCTACCAGTGGCTGCAGCGCGGAATCGAGCGCATCATTCCGGGCGGGATGATGGGCGGAATGGGCGGCAGCCTCGCCCTGAACCAGCTGCTCGTGCAGATGGACGGCATCGACGATCCGCCCTTCCTGAAGCGCTCGCTCACCAAGCGCTGGAACACCTTCCTCGATGCGCTCTACGTCGTTCCGCAGAAGGTCGGCAGCGTGTCGCTGCGCCTGCGGCCGCCGAAGCCGGCGAAGCACGAGATCTACTTCATCGGCGCCACCAACGCCCCGCTCGAGTCGCTCGACCCGGCGCTCATCCGGCCGGGGCGCATGGGCCGGCACATCTGGTTCCGTACGCCCACGCAGAAGGACCGCAAGGACATCTTCCACCTGTACATGTCGAAGGTGGACCACGAGCCAGATCTCGACACCGACCGCCGCCGCGAGGAGCTTGCGCGCATCACGAACGGGTATTCCCCAGCCATGATCGAGCAGGTCTGCTCGATGGCACTCACGTACGCGCACGCGGACCGGCGGCCACAGTTCGGCTGGAGCGACATCGTCGAGGCCATGACCACGGTGGAGACGGGCACGGCGGTGGGGATCGAGTACATCCCCGACGAGACACGCGCCGTGGCGATCCACGAGGCGGGACACGCGGTGGCCGGCCACGTCTTCATGAAGGAGGCGCTCTCCACTCGGCTGTCGATCCGTATGCGCTCCGGCTCGCTCGGCCACCACCAGACGATGGAGAAGGAGGAGCGCTTCTCCTCGTGGCGCCACGAGGAGATCGGGCGGCTGATCTGGACTCTCGGCGCCATGGCGGCGGAGCACGTCTTCTACGGCGAGAACTCCTCGGGCGTCGGCGGCGACGTCCAGAGCGCCACCGGCCGGGCGGCGTGGATGGTCGGCATGTGCGCGATGGCGCCCGACCGCGTGGATCTCAGCGGCCGTGTTCCCCTGAAGGACCGTGAAGAGCGCGAGGAGAAGATCCTGAAGCGGTTCGAGAAACTCGGCATGCGCATCATGGAGCGAGGCGGCTCGGCCGGCCCGATGATGCCCGACCCGATCCAGGCAATCCTCGGCGACCCCGACAAGCGCCGTTCGGTGGCGGGGCTGCTTGGCCAGGCCTATGTGGCCGCCTACAACGTGGTGCTCTACAACCGCGACAAGGTCGAGGCCGTCGCGGAGACACTGATGGAACGACGGGAGATGCACGGCGACGAGGTCGTCGACCTGCTCGACGAGCAGGGGCTCGAGCGCCCGGAGATCGACGTGCTCGACGAGGCCGCCTGGCCGAAGCTTTGACGGGAGAAGAGGAACAGCGCGAACCGGAACGAGGCGGCGAGCTCGAGCCGGCGGCGGGCCGGGAAGTCGACCAATCCCACTCCACCGAGCTGGAGCCGCGGCGCCCGGCGGAGATCGAGATGCCGGGCGTGTCCGCGGAGCCCTACATGGGCCGCTTCCGCTTCGTGCTGGGCGCGCTCGGAGGCTTCGCCGTCGCCGCCGTCGTGATCGCTGTGATCGTGGCGGCCGGAGGCAAGCCCGGCCAGCCGCCAGCCTGGTCGTCGTGGAAGCCGCACGGGAACAGCGGCGACAAGGTCCAGCAGATCGCGAACCACATCGGTCCGAGCTACCACCTGCCCGACGGCAACCAGCTCGTGGCAGTGAACGCGGGGCCGCTCGCGCTCCAGGGCGCACCGGTCGCCATCACGGTGCGCACTCCCACGCGGATCGATTCCGTGGACGGCTCGAACGGCGTCCTCTTCACGCTCTGCGGGCTCGGCGACAAGTGCTCGATCGACAAGGGCAAGCCGTCAGTCGCCCGGGGGCTCCTGCTGCGCCGCGAGGCGCTGGAGCTGGCGCTCTACACCTTCCACTACGTGGACAAAGCGAACATCGTGGTGGCCCTGCTTCCGCCTCCGCCGGGGCAGGATCCGCGGGTCGCGCTGTTCTACCGCCGCTCCGACCTGGAGACGAACGTGAAGCAGCCGCTCAGGCAGACGCTGCCCGGCCCGACGCCGACGGTCGCCCGCATGAAGCAGGCGGAGATCGCCGGCGACGTGCTGCGGCGCACCACGCCGAACGTCTACCAGTTCAAGCTGAACTTCGGCAGCGGCGGCGGCGTGGAGCTGCTGCTCGACCAGTCGCCGCCTGCGGCGGCGAAGTCGACGTCGAAGTCGTCGGGCAAGTAGCTCAGTCGCGCCGCAGCGCCTCGCTGCGAACCAGCGAGTCGATCTGCGCGCCGCCGAGGAACACGATCGCGGACAGGTAGAGGTACGTGAGCAGGACGACGAGCGACGCCAGGTTGCCGAAGATCGAGCCGTAGTCGGCCACCGCCCGCAGGTAGACGCCGAAGCCGATCGACATCAGCACCCAGCCCGCCACGACGAGGCCGCTGCCGAAGCTGACCCAGCGAACCGGCCGCGGCGAAGCCGGTCCGTAGCGCACCAGCATCCACACGCACGCGAGCAGCAGGAGCGCGGCGGCTCCCCAGCGCGCCGCGAACAGCAGCGCCCCGAGTGGCTGGCCCACGTCGCCGTAGAGGAGCGGCGTGAGCGTGACGACCGCGAGCGCGCCAATGAGGCACAACGCCTGACCGAGCGCGATCGCGACGGACACGGCGATCCGCTCGCGCCAGCTCCGCTCCGCCCGGACGTCATAGACGCGGTTGAGCGCGCCCATCGCCGCACGAACAGCTCCCGAGAGCTGCCACAACGCGAGCAGCGCGCCGAAGGTGAGCCAGAACGCCTGCCTCGACGACAGCGCCTTCGTGACCGTGTCGTTGATCACCTGGTAGGCCGGCCCCGACACCGCGTTGTGGAGTTTGGGGGCGATCTCGTCGCGCCACAAGCTGCCCAGATTGAGGAAGCCGGCGAGGCTCACCAGGAAGAGCGCGAACGGCACGATCGTGGTGAGTATCTGGAAGGCGATCGCGCTCGCCGATGTGAGCAGGTCGTTTCGCTCGAACTCATCGACCAGCTTGCGCAGCCCGCCCGGTACGGACGGGAGGGACGGGCGGCGGAGCCGTCTCGTGGCGATCGCCATTGCGTTGTGGTACCCGCATCCGGCATGTTTGTGGCTGTGCCGGGGCAGGTAAGGAACTCCCCGGTCCCATCCCCAACGGAGGAGACGCCATGGAACGCCCAGAGGAAGCCGCACCGAACGACGAGCCGTACGTGGAGGAGCAGGAGGAGGCCGCCGCGGCGGCGGCCGGGCACATCGGCGGGGACGGCGGGGAGCCGGACTGGCCCGACGAGGAGCGGGCCGTTCGCGAGGCGGGCGGTGGAGAGCAGGAGGGCTTCGAGGAGGCCGAGGCGGAGCTGATCGAGAATGCGTCGCACGGCGAGGGCGTACCGAGCGACGACACCTTCGAGGGCGAAGAGGAGATCGAGAGCGACCGCTCCACGGCCGAGTACGGCGAGCCCGACCACGTCATCGTCGAGGACGACGAGGACGACACCGAAGGCCGCTGAAGCCACCGGCGGTGAGATGAACGCGCGGCAGGAGCGGCACAGCCACGAGGGGCCGCTCCGCTACGCGGTTGCATGGATCGTCTGGTTCGCGGTCCTCTTCGCGCTGTGGATGGCGCTGATCGACCACCTCGCGATCGACGACATCCTCAATGGGGTGGTGTGCGCAGCAATCGGCGCCTCGGCGGCTGAGCTCGTGGACGCGCAGCGCATCGTGCGCGTGCGCTTCAGGCCGCGCTGGTTCGCCGTAGTGCCGCGGCAGCTTTGGCGCTTCCTGCTCGAAACCTTCCTCGTGATAGGCGTGCTGTTCCGGGTGCTCGTGCTGCGCCGGCGCGTGCGCGGGCACTTCCGCGCGGTGCGCTTCCGTGCGGGCGGCGAGGATGCCTTCGACGCCGGCCGCCGCACGCTCTTCGAATGGGCCGGTTCCTTCTCGGCGAACCGCTACGTGATCGGGGTCGACGGCGAGCACGACTCCGCACTCATGCACGAGCTCGTGGAGAGCGACGAGCCGCTCGACTCCCTTGGGCTCGGATGAACGAGTGGCTGCTTGCGGCGGTGATCCTGATGGCGACGTTCCTGCCGCTCGCCTGGGTTGCCCTGCGCGACGGGCTCTACGAGGGCGTCGCGGCTCTGGAACTGGCCGGCGTGATCGCCGCCGTGGTGCTGCTCGCCCTGTCCGAGGCATTCCAGCGTGAGCCATTCGCAGACCTCGGCCTCGTGCTGGCGGTGCTGTCGTTCGTCGGCGCGCTCGTGTTCATCCGCTTCATCGAACGCGACTCGTGAACGCGCACGACCTTATCGTCAGCGTCCTGCTCTTCGCCGGCGTCGCGCTGTTCGTGCTCTCGGTGCTCGGCGTGGTCGTGATGCGCGGCGTGTTCGACAAGCTGCACTTCGTTCCGCTTGCGTCGTTCGGCGCCGTGCTGGTGGTCGCGGCGATCATGGTGCGCCAGTCGTTCTCGCTGATCGGCATGAAGTCGATGCTCACCGCGGCGTTCCTGCTCGTGACCGGTCCGGTGCTCGCACACGCCACCGCGCGCTCCGCTCGCGTGCACGAGCACGGCGAGTGGCAGGCCCAGCCCACGGAGGGCGTGGAGGTCGAGGAGCCGTGACCGAGGTTGCGCAGTTCGCCGCGCTCGTCCTGGTCGCGCTCGGGGGGCCGGCCGTCGTGCTCACGCGTGAGCCGGTGAGGCAGGCGATCGTGGTGTCGCTCTTCGGGTTGTCGCTCGCGCTGCTGTTCTTCGTGTTCCAGGCACCCGACGTGGCGCTGTCGCAGATCGTGGTGGGCAGCGTCGCCCTCCCGGCGATGATCCTGCTCGCCGTCTCGAAGATCCGCTCGCGAGATCGCGAGGAGGAGGAGTGAGCCGGCAAGCACGCCTCGCGATCTTCGCCGTCTCCGCCGCGGTGTTCGCGTTTCTGCTGGTCTGGGGCCTGAGCGGGCTCCCGGACTTCGGCCACTACCAGGGGCGTTACGGCCGCGCCATCGCCAAGATCGCCGTGCCGGAGCGGAAGGCCACGAACACCGTCGTGAGCACGACCTTCGACTTCCGCGGGTTCGACACGCTGATCGAGGAGTTCATCCTGTTCACCGCGGCGATCGCCGTCACGGTGCTGCTCCGGGC
>JBJMLG010000183.1:0-9922 GCA_045805385.1 Thermoleophilaceae bacterium | reverse complement strand
CGCCAGTTCGACATGGACACGGTCGTGGCCGAGATCGAGCACCGGCTCGAGGCCTACGACGATCCGGTTGAGGTGGCGGTGCTCGGCTGTGCCGTGAACGGCATCGGGGAGGCCTCGCACGCCGACTTCGGCATCACGGGCGCGAAGAACGAGGGCCTGATCTTCTCCCGCGGCAAGCCGCTCAAGAAGGTGCCGCAGGAGCGCCTCGTGGACGAGCTCTTCGTCGAGATCGACAAGTACGTGGACGCGGGCCGCACCGAGGTGGATGCCAAGAAGGCAGCCGAGGGCGCGCAGTGGCTCGAGCGGATCGAGGAGGAGAACGCCGGGGAGCTCACCCCCGAGCGCCTCGCGAAGCTCGAGGCCGAGCAGGCGCGCGCCGAGAACGGCGAGGGCAATGGCGCCGTCGAGCTCCCGCAGGTGAAGAAGGTCGAGCTCGGCGAGGACGTCTCGCCGACCGCCGGCAGGCGCTTCACGCGAGCCTGACCGGCTTCTTGCTACGGTCCGGAGCCTTCCGCCCCCGGACCCTCCCTCCATCCCCAGAATGAAGATGAAGCGATTCGCACTCGCCGCGCTGCTCTGCGTGAGCGCGCTGGCCACGACCGCAGGCGCCGCGCACGCGTCGAAGACGCAGGAGTCGATCTTCCAGGACGACCGCGTACTGGTCTCCTCCGGCCCGGCTGCGCAGAGCTCCGCGCTCGACCAGCTCCAGGGTCTGGGCGTCGACACGATCCACTCGCTGGTGTTCTGGAACAAGATCGCCCCGAGCTCCGACGCCTCTAAGAAGCCGAGCTTCGACGCCTCGAATCCCGCCGCCTACCCGGCCGGGTCCTGGGACGCCTACGACGACCTCGTGCGCGGCGCCAAGGCGCGCGGCATCGACTTGATCCTCACGCCTACGGGCAAGTCGCCGACGTGGGCCAACGGCTGCCGTGGGAAGGCGAACTGCCAGCCGAGCGCCAAGGAGTTCGGCGCGTTCGTGAAGGCGGCCGCCAAGCGCTACTCCGGTAGCTACCACGACGAGAACCAGGGCGGCGGGACGCTTCCCAAGGTTGGCCGCTGGTCGCTTTGGAACGAGCCCGAGCAGGGCGGCTGGATCTTCCCCCAGCGCAAGAGCGGCGTGGTGTTCTCGGCGAAGATCTACCGCGAGCTCTACACCGCGGGCTATAGCGCGCTGAAGTCCACCGGGCACGCCCGCGACAAGATCTATCTCGGTGAGACTGCGCCGGTTCGCGGCGGCGTCGCGACCGGCCCGGTGGAGTTCCTCCAGGCGCTCTTCTGCATCGACAAGAACGGCCGCAAGCTCACCGGCAAGGCGGCGAAGACACTCGGCTGCACGAACTACAAGACGCTCAAGTTCACGGCCGTGGCGCACCACCCGTACAACCGCGGCGCGGGCGGCCCGCCGCTGAAGAAGCCGAAGAACGCGGGCGATATCACGCTCGCGACGATCGACCGCCTCTTCACCGTGCTCAAGCAGGCGAAGAAGGCACACCGCATCAGCGGCTCGACCTCGAGCGTGTACTTCACCGAGTACGGCATCCAGTCGAAGCCGCCCGAGAAGACCTCGTTCGGCGTGCAGCTGACGAAGCACGCCGAGGAGCTGAACCAGGCGGAGTTCGTGGGCTACAAGGACAGCCGCGTGAAGAGCTTCTCGCAGTACGAGCTCTTCGACGAGCCGGTGGTCACCACGTTCAACACCGGCCTGCTGTTCGCGAACGGGACCGCCAAGCCGGCCCTCGCGGCCTATCGACTGCCGGTCTACGCGGTCAAGAGCGGCAGCAAGGTGAAGCTGTGGGGCGCCGTTCGCCCGGGCAGCGGCAGCCGCAGCGTGGACATCCTCGCCGGCGGCAAGAAGCTGAAGACCATCACGGTCCACGGCGCCGGTTACTTCACCACCAACGTGAGCAAGGCCTCGAGCTACCAGCTGTCGGCCACGATCGGCGGCCAGACGTTCACGAGCCGCGTGGCGAAGGCCGCGTCGAGCTGATCCAGCCATCGGGCGTCCGAATAGACTCGGGCGCCCGATGACGAGGCTCTCGAGCTACCTCCTGCCGACCGTCAAGGACGCGCCCGCCGAAGCGGAGGCGGTGTCCCACAAGCTGCTCGTGCGCGCCGGCCTGGCGCGCCAGCTCGGCTCGGGGCTGTGGACGTATCTGCCCGCGGGCTGGCGCGTGCACCGCAAGGTGGAGCAGATCATCCGCGAGGAGATCGACGCCATCGGCGGCCAGGAGATGCTCATGCCGGTGCTTCAGCCGGCGGATCTCTGGAAGACCAGCGGCCGCTACTCGATCGACGAGCTGTTCAAGCTGAAGGACCGCAGGGGCGCGGACCTCGTGCTCGCGATCACCCACGAGGAGGCGCTCACGTGGCACATGGCGCGGGAGATCCGCTCCTACCGCGACCTGCCGAAGATCCTGTACCACATCCAGATCAAGGAGCGGGACGAGCCGCGCCCGCGCGCCGGGCTGCTGCGCACGCGCGAGTTCATCATGAAGGACTCGTACACCTTCGACCGCGACGCCGCGGGGCTCGAGGCCGGCTACCAGAAGCACGTCGGGGCCTACGACCGCATCTTCGACCGCGCCGGGCTCACGTGGTACCGCGTGGAGTCGGACGTGGGCATGATGGGCGGCGTGGGGGCGCACGAGTACATGGCGCCGTGCGCGGCCGGCGAGAACGACGTGGCGCTCTCGGACTCGGGCTACGCGGCCAACGTCGAGGTAGCAAGCGCCACGCCGCAGCCCGTGGACGGCCTGCCCGAGCCCCTCGGCGCCCCGGAGCCGGTGGAGACGCCCGGCGCCACCACGATCGAGCAGGTAGCGGGGATGCTCGGGGTCCCGGCCGGGGCCCTGATAAAGGCCATGCCCATGATGGTCGAGGGCCGAGGCCCGGTTCTCGTGGTGCTGCGGGGCGACCACATGCTGAACGAGATCAAGCTGCAGAACGAGCTCGGCGCGCCCGCGCGCCAGGCGCAGGTGGAGGAGGTCTCGAGCAGCTTCGGCGCGCCGCCCGGCTTCATCGGGCCGGTCGGCGCCCGGGTCGATGTGGTGGCCGATGAGGCGCTGCGCGGTCTGAAGGGACTGGTCGCGGGCGGCAACGAGCCGGACGTCCACCTGCGCGGCGTGGAGCCCGGGCGCGACTTCGAGCCGACCTGGGCCGACGTTCGCACGGTCGAGGCGGGGGACACCGACCCGAGCGGCGCCGTGATCCGGATCGAGCGCGCGATCGAAGTGGGGAACATCTTCAAGCTCGGCACGCGCTACTCGGAGCCGCTCGGCGCCAACTACCTCGACGAGGACGGCACGGAGAAGCCGGTCTGGATGGGGTCGTACGGCATCGGGCCGGCGCGCATCCTCGCCGCCGCCGTCGAGCAGTTCGCCGACGAAGCGGGCATCTCGTGGCCGCGCGCGCTGGCCCCATTCGACGTCCATCTCGTCACGCTCGGCAAGCCGGGGGAGGAGGCGCGCGAGGTCGCCGAGCGGCTCTACGGCGAGTTGCGCGACGAGGGGCTCGACGTGATCTACGACGATCGCGACGCGTCGCCGGGCGAGAAGTTCGCCGACGCCGAGCTGCTGGGCGTGCCGCTGCGGCTCACGGTGGGGAAGAAGGGCCTCGAGGCGGGCGAGGTGGAGGTCCAGATCCGCCGTGGCCGCGAGAAGCGCTCGCTGCCGCTCGAGGGAGCGGCGAAGGCAGCCGCCGAGCTGTGGCGCGAGCTCGCCTGACGAAGCGGAGGCTGGTCGGCCTCGATCGCTCCGGCGGGCCGCCGCCCGCCACCCAGCGCGGCGCGCCGCTCAACCCCTGGACCATCCCGAACGCGGTCAGCTTCCTGCGCATCGCCGCGCTGCCCGTGTTCGTCGTTCTGGCGCTGAACTCGGACGACGGCCGCGACACGCTGGCGACCGTGATCTACGCGGCGGTGGCGTGGGGCGACCAGCTCGACGGCTTCCTTGCGCGGGTCACCGGCCAGTACAGCCGGCTCGGCGCCCTGCTCGACCCGCTCACAGACCGGCTGCTCGTGGTCGCGGGCGTGATCGTGTGCTGGAAGTTCGAGCTGCTCCCGCGCTGGGCGCTCGCGGTGCTCGTGGCCCGCGAGCTGGTGATGCTCGTGCTCACGCAGGCGGCTCTGCGGCGGGGGATGGACCTCGACATCAACATGGTCGGCCGCTGGGCGGTCTGGCCCGTGATGGGCGCGATCGGCATCGTGTTGATCTGGGGCCCGGGGTGGGTGCCCAACGTGTGCCTCTACGTCGGGATAGCCCTCACCATCTGGGCGACCGTGCTCTACATGAGAGACGGCTTGCGGGAACTTCGCAAACACTCAAGCTCTGCTTGAACGTCTGGTCTATACTCGCCGCTCGGCCCATCCATCCCAGGGGGAGCTATGGAGACCTTTCCCGATCTCGGCGCGCTGTCGGATCAGGAGTTGAAGGATCTGATCGAGGAACTCACGGAAGAGGAGCAGGAGCTCTCCTACCGGCGAAGGATCCTCCACGGCAAAATCGACATCCTGCGCGCTGAGCTGGTGAACCGGCTCAGGAAGAAGCACGAGGAGGGGGAGCCCGTGATCACAGGCGCCGACGTGCAGCAGCTCACCGACATCCTCGCCGGTAAGAGCATCCCTCAAGGCGGAAACCAAGAGCCGAGCCAGTAGGGCAGCGCGATGCACTGTCCGGAATGCGGCTTCGTCAACGCCGAGGGCGCCAACTACTGCCAGAAGTGCGGCGCTTTCCTCGGCGACAAGGTGCCCGCTGAGAAGGCGGGCGACACCACCGTCGCCTACCAGCTCGACAACGAGACGGGCGAGCTTCGCCCAGTCGACGTCGAGCCCGTCGGCGCGGAGGGCGCGACGCTCGTGATCCGGTCCGGCGGCGGGCGGTCCGGAGAGAGCTTCGACGTGAAGGGGGAGAGGCTCGCGATCGGGCGCAGCCCGGAAGCCGAGGTGTTCCTCGACGACGTGACCGTGTCCCGCAACCATGCGCTGCTCGTCCGTCGCCGCGACGGCGTGTACATCGACGATCTCGGATCCCTCAACGGCACGTACGTGAACCGCCGGCGGATCGAGTCGCACAAGCTCGTCGACGGCGACGAGCTGCAGATCGGCAAATACAAGCTCACCTACCTGGAGAGATGAGCCCCGATATGGAACACACACGTGCGCCGGTACGGCGAAGCGGCGAGAACGGGCGCGAGAGCGCCGAGGCCCTGCGCGAGCGCGCGGGCGCGCCGCCGGTTGGAAAGTCACTCACGATCGGCGCTGTGTGCAAGCAGCTCGAGCGGGAGTTCCCCGACATCTCGATCTCGAAGATCCGTTACCTGGAGGACCAAAAGCTGCTCTCGCCGAGGCGAACGCCCGGCGGCTATCGCCTGTACAGCCCCGGTGATGTGTCGCGCCTGCGCACGATCCTGCGACTGCAGCGCGACGAGTTCCTGCCGCTGCGGGTGATCCGCCAGGAGCTGGCCGCGGGGCGTGCCGACTCCGACTCCGACGTTCCGACCGGCGGGCCCGACCCGCGCACGCTGCGCCGCACGCGCGTAGCGGATCAAGGTCGCGCTCTCTACACGCTCGCCGACGTGCTCGACGACACCGGCGCCGAGGCGAAGCTGGTGCGTGAGCTCGAGGAGTACGGCGTCGTGAAGCCGGAGAAGCACGACGGCGAGATGCTCTACGACGACACGTCACGCGAGATCATCCGCGCGGTGAGGGAGCTGTCGCGCTTCGGCGTCGCCGGCCGCAATCTCCGCGTCTTCCGCACCTCGGCGGACCGCGAGGCGGCGCTGCTCGAGCAGATCCTGGCGCCGGCGCTCCGGTCCCGGAACCCCGAGCGGCGCAAGGAGGCGGTCGAGGCGCTCGAGAACCTCGCTGCGACGGTGTCCCACCTGAAGTACCTGCTGCTCGCGCGAGATCTCCGCAAGTTCACGCAGTGACCGACGCCCAGCGCGCGGGCGAGGCCGACCTGCGCAAGTACATCATGGAGATCCCCGACTTCCCGCGGGAGGGGATCGTCTTCAAGGATGTGACCCCGCTGCTGCTCGACCCGCACGCGATGCGGCGGGCTATCAACCAACTGGCCGGCTACGCGAGCCGGCTCGAGGTGGACTACGTGGTGTCCGCCGAGGCGCGCGGCTTCATCCTCGGCGCGGCGGTGGCGGCGCAGATCGGGGCCGGATTCATCCCTGCGCGCAAGCCGGGCAAGCTGCCGCGCGAGACCAACTCCGTGGAGTACGTGCTCGAATACGGCATCGACGCTCTCGAGGTGCACCGCGACGCGCTCGCCGGCGGGGCTCGCGTGCTGGTGCACGACGACCTGCTCGCGACGGGTGGGACGGCGCGAGCGCTCTGCGACCTGGTGGAGAAGGCCGGCGCCCAGGTCCAGGGCTGCGCGTTCGTGATCGAGCTGGCGTTCCTGCACGGGCGCGAGCGGCTCGCGCCCTACGACGTTCACAGCCTCATCACCTACGAGGACGAGTAGCGGTGCCCACGGTCCGCCGCGCGCGCACGATCGCGGCGCGGCCCGAGGACATCTGGCCGCTGATCGCCGACCCGCACCACCTGCCGCGCTGGTGGCCCGACGTGGCGCGCGTCGAGGAGGCGACGCCCAAGGCTTGGACCAAGGTGCTCCAGTCGCGCAGCGGGCGCGGGGTGCGCGCGGACTTCTCGCGCGTGTCGGCCGACCGCCCGCGGCGGCTCGTATGGCGCCAGGAGCTGGTCGACTCGCCATTTGAGCGGATCCTCGCCGAGGCGGTCACCGAGATCGAGCTCGAGCGGGCCGAGGGCGGCACGCGCGTGCAGATCACCGTCAGCGAGAAGCCAAAGGGCATGAACCGCTTTGGCGGCTTCATGTTCAGGTTCGCGGCGCGGAAGCGGATCGAGCGCGCACTCGACGGGCTCGACGAGATCGCCGGAGAGCGCGAGTGATGCGCTGGTGGGGGTGGGGCGAGGATCGCGACGCGATCCACCTGCCGCCGCACGCCGTAGAGCTGCTGCGCGAGCAGCTTGGGATCGACGGGTCGCGGCGGCCGCACGTGCCGCTGGAGGAGGTGGCGCTTTCCGAACCGGCTCCCGTTCGCCTCCCCGGGGAGCTCCGGACAGACCGCGACGCGCGGGTGCTCCACGCGGTGGGGCGGGGCTATCCGGACCTAGTGCGAATCCGGTCAGGCGACGGCTCGAGCGCTCCGGACGCCGTCGCCTATCCGGGCTCCCACGAGGAGGTTGCGGAGCTGCTGCGCGCTTGCGCCGCCGAGAAGATCGCCGTCGTGCCGTTCGGCGGCGGCACGAGCGTGGTGGGCGGGGTCGAGCCGCTGCGCGACGGGCACTCGGCGGTGGTCACGCTAGATCTGTCCCGGCTCGACCGGCTTCTGTCCGTGGACCGCGAGTCGCTGCTCGCCACGCTCGCGCCTGGGGTTACGGGCCCGCGCGCGGAGACGCTGCTCGCGAGCCGCGGCCTCACGCTCGGGCACTATCCGCAGTCGTTCGAGTACGCGACGCTCGGCGGCTTCGTGGCCACGCGCTCAGCGGGCCAGGCGTCGACCGGCTACGGGCGCATCGACGAGCTCGTGCGCGGCGTTCGCCTTGCGGCACCTGCGGGCGATCTCGCGGTTAAGACGGTGCCGGCCTCGGCGGCCGGGCCGTCGCTTCGCGAGCTGGTGGTGGGCTCGGAGGGGACGCTCGGCGTGATCACCGAGGCGACGTTCATGGTGCGGCCTCTGCCTCGGGTTCGCCGCTACGAGGGCTGGTCGTTCCGCTCGTTCGAGGAAGGGTGCGAGGCGTTCCGGGCGATGGAGCAGGAGGACGCTTCCCCCGATGTCGCGCGGCTGTCGGACGAGGACGAGACGCGGCTGAACATGGCGCTCACCTCGAGCGGCTCGCTAACGGACCGCGCCGGCCGGGCGTACCTCAAGGCGCGCGGCCACGAGGGCGGCTGCATCGTGATCGTTGGCTTCGAAGGCAGTGAGAGGGACGTGGCACTGAAGCGGGGATTCGCTTCGGCGATCCTGAAGCGTTCCGGCGGGCTGCCACTGGGCACGGGGCCGGGGCGGTCGTGGGTCCGCAACCGCTACGCCGCGCCCTACCTGCGCGACGAGCTGCTCGACCTCGGCGTGATGGTGGAGACCCTCGAGACGGCGACCACGTGGTCGAACCTGCTGCACCTGCACCGAGCCGTGCGGGAGGCGCTTCGCGCGCACGCGCCGCTGGTGATGTGCCACGTCTCGCACCTGTATCGGTCAGGCGCTTCGCTGTACTTCACGTTCCTGGGGCGACAGGAACAGGGCCACGAGCTGGAACAGTGGCGGGCAGCCAAGGCGGCCGCCAGCGACGCGATCGTCGCGAACGGCGGCACGATCACGCACCACCACGCCATAGGGCGCGACCACCTGCCGTGGATGCCGGCCGAGGTGGGTGAGCTGGGGATCGAGGTGCTCCGGGCAGCGAAGGAGCGCCTCGACCCCGCCGGGATCATGAACCCAGGCAAGCTGATCCCTGAGCGACAATCGTGATTGTCCGCGGGCCCAGGTGAGGCTGGACGCCTAGGGCGTGGTGGTCGAACCAGGCGTCGTCGTCGTGCCCGGCGTGGTGTTCGAGCCGCCGAGCGCACCCGCCGCCCCGGTCTGCGCGTTCGCCGGCACGGTCGTGAGCTTGCCTCGCAGCACGATGTTCGACGGCGCCTTCGGGTTGGTGCCGATCTTCTCGCGCGAGAGGACGATCGAGCCGAATTTCGCGTAGTTCGCCGGAATCGGACCCGTGCCCTGGAGGCTGCCGTTCTTGTCGGTGAGTTGGGCACCGACCGGGAAGGTGTCCTTGCTCGAGTTGTAGAGCCAGACCTCGTACGCGCTCTTCGACCCGGTGGGCTGCAGCTGCGCGGCCTGCACCACTAGGCTGCGCTGCTTGCCGCGCGTGAAGATCGCCGCCACGCCGGCGGCCTTTCCGCCACTGGCCGGCTTGAGCGTGCCGACCTTGACCAGGCGCGTCTTAGCGGCCGAGGCGCTGGTGTTCTTCTTGCCGCCGTTGTCGTTGCCGAACACGCCGGTGAGCCACAGCACCAGTCCCGCCACGACGAGGGCGCCGATCACGCCCGCGAGGATCCGGCGGCGCCTGACGCTGCGGGTCGCCCCACCGTCGTCCGAACGCTCGCGCCGCGGCCTCGGGGCGGGCCGCGCCGACGGGCGCTCAGGCGACTCGACCGCGGCGGTGAGACGGCCGCCGAGGTCGCGCCGGGCGGGCCGGTCGCCGTTCGGGTCGGCCTCGGGCACCTCCGGAGCGGCATCGCTCGGATAGAGGTCCTCGAGCGAGTCGAGCAAGGAGAGCGCCCACGCGCGCGCAGGCTCGGAGCGCTTCAGGTGGCCGCGGGTGGCCGTCGACTCGGGCCCGGTCTGCTGGCCGAGCATGTAGTCGGCGATCTGTCCGCGCCAGTCGGGATCCACGCGGTCGGCGGTGCGAGGAGCGAGCTCGCCCATCGCCTCGCGGGCGAGATCGCGCACGCGCGAGGGCGGCATGCCCAGCATCCCGGACAGTTCCTCGTATGTCTGGCCCCGCTGGAGTACGAGCTCGATGATCGCCCGCTGCTCCGCGGAGAGGCGGTCAAAAGTGGCCAACGTGCAGGGAAGGGTAGTGTGCCGAGCCGTGACCGCGCGTAAGAACTCCATTAGAGAACCGGAGGAGGCCTACGGCATGCGGTGGGAGGACACGCTCGACGGCACCCTCGGCTTCGAGGTCGTCGAGATCGGCGACGGCACCGCCCGCGCGCGCTTCGACGTGACCGACAGGGTGCGCCAGCCGTTCGGCCTCGTTCACGGCGGCGCCTACGCCTCGCTCGCCGAATCCCTGTCGTCCGCCGCGACGTTCCAGGCGGTCGCCGGCGAGGGCAACATCGCCATGGGCAGCTCCAACAACACGACCTTCTTCCGGCCCGTCACCGACGGCTCG
>JBJMLG010000182.1:0-4470 GCA_045805385.1 Thermoleophilaceae bacterium | reverse complement strand
GCGGGCCCTCAGGCAGATCTCCCCGCGCTCTCCGGCTGGAAGCGGGTTCTCGTCCTCGTCGAGGATGGCCACGTCCCAGCCGGGCAGCGGCAGCCCCATCGAGCCCTCGCGCACCTCGACTGACGGGAAGTTGCCGCACAGCGGGTAGCTCTCGGTGAGCCCGTAGTAGTCGAGCACCGTCAACCCGTACTGGTCGCGGAACCAGTGGATCACCTCGGGGTTGAGCGGCTCGCCGGCGGAGCAGATCACCCGCAGGCGGTCGAGCGGATAGCGCTGCGCCGCGTTCTCCACGCCGCGCATCGCACGCAGCGCGGTGGGCGTCGTGAATACGTTCTGAACGCCGTGCTTCGAGAGGAAGCGCAGCTGCTCCTCGGGGTCGAACCCGGCCTTGCGCGCGTACACGAGCTGCGTTGCGCCGTAGCGCCACGGGCCGAGCAGCGGGCAGATCCCGGCGGCCCACGCCCACTCGCCCATGCCGTGGAACAGCTCGCCGTCCTGCACGTCGTGGCAGAACTCGAATTCCTCGTGGGCCAGCAGATAGCGGTGCGCGTGCAGGATGCCCTTGGCCAGGCCGGTGGTGCCAGAGGAGTAGTAGAGCTGCGCCGGGTCGTCCGCCGCCGTGTCGGCCACCTCGTAGCTGTCGGAGGCGCTCGCCAGCGCGTCGGCGAAGTTCACGTCGCCCTCCTGGCGCTCGCCCTCGTCTGCGTCCATCACGAACACCACGTCCACCCCATCGGGGATGCGGTGGCGGTTATTGGTGTCGGTCACGACCGCCTTCGCTCCGGAGTCGCTGATGCGGTGCTCGATCCCCTCGTCGCCGTAGAGGATCGACATCGAGAGCAGGATCGCGCCGCGCTTGTAGGTGCCGAGGAACACCGCGGCGGTCTCCGCCAGGGACGGCAGCAGCGTGGCCACGCGGTCGCCGCGCTCCACCCCGTTCGCCTCGAGAGCGTTTGCAAAGCGGTTGGAGAGGTCCTGCAGCTCGCCGAAGCTGACACGGCGCTCCTCTCCGCGCCAGTCCTCCCACACCATCGCGAGCTTCTCGCGGGGGTGCTTGTCGCACACGTCGGACGCGATGTTGTAGCGCTCTGGCACGTCCCAGCGGTGCTGCGCGACCATGTCCTCGTAGCTGCCGAGGGCGTACTTGCGATAGCCCATCTCTGCTCCTTCCGTTGGGGAAGGAGTACCCGAAACGCCGGGCTAGCGCGACCCCTCGGCGTAGCGCAGGAGGGAGCCGTCCACGAGCCACTCCACGGGCGCGTGGTCGTCGGTGTAGACATCGCCGCCGCGGAGCCCCGGCTGGAGCCGCCCGGCCGCCTCCCGGGCGAGCGACTGCACGAGTGGGTTCACACGCTTGGCATTCGCCCTGAGGCGGCCGGCGCCGGCGGGCGCGTCGGTGCCCATCAGGAGCGTGTTGGTGGGCATAGCCTGGTCGCGCAGCACGGTGGTGAACGACGTGCGCATGGTGGCGGCGAGCACCTTCTCAAGCGAATGGGCTCCGCGCGGCTGGCCCACGTTCACGATCACGCTGCCGCCCGGGCGCAGCCGCTTCCGCACCAGCTCGAAGAACTCGCGCGTCGCGAGATAGAAGGGGATGTAGGGCTGGCGGTAGGCGTCGACGAAGATCGAGTCGTACCGTTCCTTCGTGCGCCGCAGGAACGGCCGCGCGTCCTCGGTGATCGCGTGCAGGCGCGGACCGCGCATGTCGAAGTAGCGGCGCCCGATCTCGCTGAGCTTGCCGTCGATCTCCACGGCGTCGACCGCCGTGCCGGGATAGAGGCGCCCGTACGCGCGCGCCGTGGTGCCCGCCGCGTTGCCCAGGATCGCGATCCGGCCGGGCGGCGGGTCCGCCGCCGCGAACGGCAGCACGAGAAACTCGTCCCAGTAGTCGCCGGTGAGCACCGTCCCCGGCCGGTAGAGCGAGTGGCGTGCCTGGCCCTCGTTCAGCTCGAGCGTTCGCGAGCCGTCGGAGTGCTGCACCACCTGCGCGTACTGGTACGGCGTCTCGGTCTCGTAGATCACGCGGCCGTTCGGGTTGGCGCGCAACGTGCCGATCGGGATCAGCATGAGGATGGCGATGGCGGCCGGCACCGCCACGTAGCGGCGAGCCGGCCACACGCCGACGATGGCGACCACGGCGATCGCCAGGGCGAAGGCCAGGAACGTACGGCGCGTGCCGATCAGCGGGATCAGCACGAGGGCGGAGAGGAGCGTGCCGACGAGGCTGCCTGCGGTGGACAAGGCGTACAGCCGGCCCGCGACCGTGCCCGCCGTCTGCACGTCGGCCACCGCCAGGCGCAGAGCCCACGGCGACACCGCGCCAAGCAGCAGCACCGGCACCGCCACCAGCACGAGCACCGCCAGAAGCGACCCGAGGAAGGCGCCCGCCGACACGCTGTCGAGCGCCTTCACCCCCAGGCCGAGTAGAGGATCGGCCGCGAACGGGACGAGCGCGAGGAGCGAAGCGGCCGCCAGAGCGAGCATGCAGAGCCCGCGGATGTGCGGATGGCGATCGGCGAGCCGGCCACCCACCCAGTAGCCGGCAGCGAGCGCCACGAGCACCACGCCGATCGTGTTCGCCCACACGACTGTGGAGGCGCCGAAGTCCGGCGCGAGAAGCCGTACAGCCGTGATCTCGGCCCCGAGCGAGCCGGCGCCCACGACGAACACGAGTAGGCCGAGAGGCGGCATGGTTCCGACCTGGACGATAGTTACCTTGCCTCGGCGTGGAGCTCGCCTCACTGGACCGCGATCACCTCTGGCACCCGTTCACTCAGCAGCGCGGGTGGGCCGACGAGGAGCCGCTCGTGATCGAGCGCGCCGAGGGCACGGACCTCATCGACATCGAGGGTCGCCGCTACATCGACGGCGTCTCCTCGCTCTGGTGCAACGTGCACGGGCACCGCCACCCGAGGATCGACCAGGCCGTGCGCGATCAGCTCGACCGCGTCGCGCACTCCACGATGCTCGGCCTCTCGCACCCGCCGGCGATCGAGCTCGCGCGACGGCTGGTGGAGATCGCGCCACCGGGCCTCAGCCGCGTGTTCTACTCGGACTCCGGCTCCACTGCGGCGGAGATCGCGCTCAAGATGGCGTTCCAGTACTGGCAGCAGCAGGGCGGCGAGTCGGCGCGGAAGACGAAGTTCGTCTCGCTTCGCGAGGCGTACCACGGGGACACGATCGGCTCGGTCTCGGTCGGCGGAATCGACCTGTTCCACGCCACCTACCGGCCGCTGTTGTTCGACACGCTGAAGGCGGAGCCCGGCGACGCCGCCGATATGGAGCGCCTGCTCGCGGAGAACGAGGGAGAGGTGGCGGCCGTGATCGTCGAGCCGCTCGTGCAGGGCGCGGCCGGGATGCTCATCCAGCCCAGCGGCTACCTGCGGCAGGTGCGCGAGCTGTGCGACCGCTACGGCGCGCTACTCGTGTGCGACGAGGTCGCGGTCGGCTTCGGCCGCACCGGCGCGATGTTCGCGTGCGAGCACGAGGATGTCGCGCCCGATCTTCTGTGCCTGGCGAAGGGCATCACCGGCGGCTACCTCCCGCTCGCCGCGACCCTAACCACCGGGCGCGTGTACGAGGGCTTCCTCGGCGAGCACCACGAGTTCCGCACCTTCTTCCACGGCCACACCTACACGGGAAACCCGCTCGCGTGCGCGGCGGCGCTCGCCTCGCTCGACGTGTTCGAGGAGGAGGACGTGATCGGGCGGCTCAAGGGCAAGATCGCACTGCTCGAGCGGCTGCTCGAGCCGATCGCGGCGCTGCCGCGCGTCGCCGAGGTGCGCACCAAGGGCTTCATGGTGGGCATCGAGCTCGGCGGCTTCGCCGTCGAGGAGCGGATGGGCCATCGGGTCGCGCTGGCGGCGCGCGAGCGCGGCGCGATCATCCGGCCGCTCGCCGACGTGGTCGTTCTGATGCCGCCGCTCGGCATCGAGGAGAGCGAACTCATTCGCCTTCTCGAGATCACGGGCGAGGCCATCGCTGCCGCGACCGGCATTGCCGAGCCCGAGCAGCGCCAGGCGGCCTAGTACACAATCCCGGCATGCATTGGCAGGCATGGCTCGGCGTGGCCGCGCTGCTCACGATCACGCCGGGCCCGGACATGGCGGTGGTCACGCGCAGCGCGCTCGAGCGCGGTTTCGGCCCAGCGGTCTGGACCACGTTCGGAATCGTCGCGGGGCTGCTCGCCTGGGCCGCCGCAGCGGCGGTCGGAGTCGCCGCCATCTTCAACGCGTCGGCGGAAGCGTTCACCGCACTGAAGCTCGTCGGCGCGGCCTATCTGCTCTACCTCGGGGTGCAGGCCTGGCGCGCGAAGCACACGGGCGACGTGCTTCCTCCAGCCGAGGCAGGCCGCGGCAACTTCCGCCGCGGTTTCCTCACCAACCTGCTCAACCCGAAGATCGGCGTCTTCTACTCGACGGTGCTGCCGCAGTTCGTGAACCAGCACCACTCGGTGTTCCTGCAGTCACT
>JBJMLG010000181.1:0-12685 GCA_045805385.1 Thermoleophilaceae bacterium | reverse complement strand
CAACTGGGGGTCGAACGGGTCCGACTGCCACAGCTCGGGCGGGCCAACGCCCTGCACGTCGTAGTGGCCGTAGATCAGGATCGTCGGCGCGGAGTCCGCGTCGGCCGATGCCCTCAGCTCGCCGACAGCGAGCGGATTGCCGTCGGTCTCCACTAGCTCGGCCGACCCACCGGCGGCCTCAATCCGATCGACAACCCACTGCCCAGCGGCGCGGATCGCCTGCGGGTCGCCGCCGCCCGAGGAGACGGACGGGATCCGCAGCCACTCGACCAGCTCTTCTAGGAGGTCGGGCACGGGCGGGAAGTTATCCGCCCTTGAGCTCCTGCACCGTGTTGCCCCCGTCGATCACGATCGACTGCCCGGTCACGTAGCTGGCGGCGTCCGAGGCGAGCCAGGCGATCAGCTCACCCACTTCCTCCGGCGTGCCCGGACGGCCGAGCGGAGTGTGCTGGCCGGCGCGCCGCTCCATCGGCGACAGCGAGCCTGTGGCGATCCACCCGGGCGCGACCGAGTTCGCGGTGATGCCGGACGGCCCGAGGTCGACCGCGAGCGCTCGCGTCATCCCGTCAACCCCACCCTTCGCGGCGCTGTACGGCGCCTGCCCTGGATAGCTCACGTGCGGGCCGGTCACCGAGCTGACGTTCACGATGCGGCCGTATCCGCGCTGCACCATGCCGGGCGCCACGCCGCGCGTGACGTAGTACGTGGTGAGGAGCGTGATCGCGAGCTCGCGCTCGAACGCCCCCTCGCCTAGCTCGACGAACGACCGCGACTCCATCTCCTCGTTCACCGTTGTCATCCCGGCGTTGTTCACGAGCACGTCGATCTCGCCGAGGCGGCGCTCCACCTCCGTGAGCATCTGATCGACGGCCTCCGGATAGCGGAGATCGCACACGAACCCGGCCGCCGAGTCGCCGATCTCGAGGGCGCGCTCGTGGATGCGCTCGGTCGTCGAGACGATCGCAACTCGCGCGCCTCGCTCGGCCAGGATCCGCGCCGTCGCGAAGCCGATGCCCTCGGAGCTGCCCGCGCCGGTCACGAGCGCCACCCGCTGATCCAGCCGTATCCGGTCGCTCACGCCGCCAGTGTCTCAGCCGCGGCGGCGAACGCTTCCGTGTGGGCGTCCACATCGGCTTCTGTCGTCGCCGGGCACATCAGCGCCATGTTGTGGAAGGGCGTGATCAGCACGCCGCGGTTCATCAGGAACACGTGCATGAACGCATCGAGCTCCGGGTCCGACGCTGCTTCCGCCTCGCCCCCGTTGCGCGGGGGTTCCAGGCGGAAGCGGTACTCGGCGCGCGCGCCCAGGCGGACCACGTGCCATGGCAGCGAGTGTGCCTCGATCACCTGGTCGACACCCGAGGTGAAGCGCTCCGCCAGCCCGATCATGCGCTCGAAGGCGTCCTCGGTGAGCACGTGCTCGAGCGTCGCGCGTGTCGCGGCAAGCGACAGGGCGTTGCCGGCGAGCGTGCCCCCGACACCGCCCACGTCCTCGAGGTCCACCCCCGGCAGGGTGAGCAGTCGCCGCTCGAGCTCCTCGCTCATCCCGTAGGCGGCCACGGGCACGCCGCCGCCGATCGCCTTGCCGACCGTGAGCAGGTCCGGCTCGAGCCCGTGCGCAGTGGTGTAGCCGCCCGGCCCCGCGCTCATCGTGTGCGTCTCGTCGATCACGAGGAGCGTGCCCGCATCGCGCGTGAGCTGCCGGAGCGCGTCGTGGAAGCCCGGCTCGGGGAGCACGATGCCGATGTTCGTGAGAGCCGGCTCGGCGAGCACGCACGCGATGTCCCCGCCGGCCAGCGCCCGCTCGAGCGCCTCGGCGTCGTTCCACTCGACCACCTCGGTGGTGAGCGTGGGGTCCACCGCCGGGCCCACGTTGCCGTGACGCGAGCGCGGCCGCGCCTGGTCATCGAGCGAGATGAACGTCTCGTCGACCGTGCCGTGGTAGCAGTAGTTGAACACGAGCACCCTCGGGCGCTCGGTGATCGCCCGGGCCATCCGCAGCACCCAGCGGTTCGCGTCGGTGGCGGTGAGCGCGAACTGCCAGCGAGGCAGGCCGAAGCGCCGTCGCAACTCCTCACCCACCCACGCGGCATCCTCCGTGGGGAGCATCGCGGTGACGCCGCGCCGCACACGGGCCGACACCGCCTCGGCCACGGCTTCGGGGGCGTGGCCGGCCATCGCGCCGGTGTCGCCGAGGCAGAGGTCCACGTAGTCGCGCCCGTCCGCGTCGGTGATTCGCGCGCCGCGCGCCTCCTCGAAGAACAGCGGGAAGCCGCCCGCCCACATCGTCATCCAGCTCATCGGCACGCCCGCCACCAGTGACCCGCGCGAGCGCTCGTAGAGCTCACGCGAGCGCGGGTGCTCGGCCGCGAAGCGCTCACGCTCGGCGGCGAGCAGCTGCGCGAGCCTCCCGCGGTCCATGGCGCGCAAGCTAGCCGAGAGGCGAAGCGCCCGCCGTACAAGACGGCGGGCGCCAGTTGTCCTAGCCGACAGGTTCCATCGCGCCGACCGCTCGTTTTCCTGGCGTGATGAACAGATAGGAGTACACGAGCGCGGCGAGCGTGGCGCCCACGAGAGGCCCGGCCACGTACACGAGCAGGAACTTGCCCGCACCGCCGAAGTCGCTCGCCACGAGCGCCGGCCCGAACGCGCGCGCGGGGTTGAAGCCCGCGCCCGTGAGCGGTCCGAAGATCATCACGAGGAAGCCGAGCGTGCCGCCGATCACGAGGCCCGACCAGTCCTTCAGGCCGAGCGGGTTCACCGCCACGCCGACGATCGCCCACATCAGGAAGAAGGTGCCGATCGCCTCGCACGCGAAGCCGAGACCGGCCTTCCCGTTGAGGAGGTCGGACACCGCCGTGGCGCCCCAGTTCACGTTGCGCCCCTCGTCGAGGAGGATGGCCTTGGTGAGCAGTGCTCCGAGCGTGCCGCCGGCGAGCTGCATCGCCCAGTACACGACCGCGTCCGCCGGCTTGATCTGCCGGATGACCGCCATGCCGAGCGTGACCGCCGGGTTGAAGTGCGCGCCCGAGATGATCGCCAGCGTCTGGATCAGCATGAAGAGGGCGAAGATGTGGACCAAGCCGATCACCGACCAGTCGATGAACGGCTGCGTGGCCGCTCCGGGCGTGGGCGGCGTCACGAACAGCGACACCACCGCGGTGATGAAGAACACCAGCGCGAAGGTGCCGATGAACTCGCCTATGTATGCGGCAAGGCCGCGTTCCTCCATGGGGCTTCCTCCTGGTCCAGGTCGACGATGCGCGGCAGATTATTTGCGCGGCCGGTCGGCCTGCCCTAGCGCGTGTCGATCACGAGCGGCCGCCCGGCGTTCCCCTGCTCGTCGATCGCGCGGACGGCGATGTAGCGGGCGTGCCCGGCAGGCACGGTGAGCGTTTGCAGCGTGCCGGCGTCGGCCGGGTCCGGGGCCCCCGCCACCTTCTGCGCCGAGCCGAAGCTGCCCTCGTCCACCGGCTTCGACGACTGCACCACCTCGTAACGCGCCGCCTTCCCGCACAGAAGGTCATCGCCGGGCGCTCGGAAGCGCACCGACTCTGAGCCCGCCTTCGAGCCCTCGTAGGGGCGGCCGGGCGACACCGCGTCGCGGTTGAAGTCGCCTGAGCTCGCGTTGTCGTGGTGGAAGCGAGGCCACGAGCCGGGCGAGCATGCGGGCGCGTCCACCCCCCAGGCGAACACGCCACCCGAGCGGGTCTCGTTCACCACGACCTTGCGGGCGCCGTCGCTCGTGTCGAGCGTGCCGAACGAGCCGATCAGCGGGTTCGCCACGGTCCAGTCCGAGTTGAGCTTCGGCCAGCGCGTGTTGACCGGCTGCCCGGCGAGGTTGAGCGCCTGCACGTCCTCGTACGCACTCGCCGACACGGATTCCTCGCCCGGCGTTCCGTCGATGTCCGCGATCGAGGGGCCGGTGAGGAACTGGAGGTCGTTCGTGTGCCCTGGCCAGCCGGGCTGGAACTGCCCGGTCGCAGGGTTCCACGCGCCCACGTAGTCCTGGCCGCCCTGGTACTCGGGCGCCGCGATGTCGAGCGTGCGCATCAGCCCGATCGCCGGTGCGAGGAACGACGCGGTAGAGCCGTCGAGCTCGCCGAAGGCGGACATGCCGAGCCCGGGCACGACCGGCCGGTCGGCCTCGTCGACCGCCTGGCCGGTGTCGCTCAGCGCGATCGGCTTGCCGTCGGGACCGTTGCCGTAACAGGACGTGCCGTCGCCGTTGAGGATGTAGGCGGGCCCGCCGTCCGGGATCACGCCCACCTTGGTGCCGGAGCCGCCGCTCGGGCAGTTCGCCGGCCCGGTCGACGGCGGTCCCGTGATGCCCTCGCCAACGACCGGCAGGATCTCCGCCTGGAGAAGCGCGACCTTGAAGGGCCAGCCGTCCACGAAGGCGTCGCCCACCGTCTGAGCGTTGCCGTCGGCGTCGCCCGTCAGCTTGATGGCGTAGATGCGGCTGTTCGCCGGCCCGAGCACGGTGGCGAGCGCGCCATAGGAGGCCGCGTTGAACTCGGACACGTTCGGACCGCCGTCCGTGCCGCCGTCGTACTCCTCGTTCGTGCCGACGACGATCTCCGGGCGATGGTCGGCGTTCAGGTCCGCCACGGCGGGTGTGTCGACGATCGCGCCCTGGTTGAGCGCCGGGCCGGCGCTCGCCTTGAAGTGCACGACATGCGAGCGCGCGTCTACCGAGTCCACCTTCGACGGGTCGACCACGAGCACCGGGAAGCCCTTCGCCTGCGAGCCGTCCGCGTGCCATGCGTACACGTGGCGGTCCATGCCCGCCTGAACCACCTCGAGCTTGCCGTCCCCGTCGAGATCCGCCAGCACCGGCGAAGCGAGGAAGCCGTGCTGCGTACGGTGGCGCTGAGACTCGGCGGGGTTCTGCGCGTCGTAGCGCTCGGGCGCGAAGGGCGAGAGCGGCTTGCCGGACCAGTCGGGGTTCGCCTCGCGCTTCCAGAGCAGCGATCCCTTCGCGCTCCAGACGTACACCTTCCCGCCCATGTCGGAGCCGACGAGCTCCGGTGAGCCGTCGCCGTCCAGGTCGGCGACCGCGACGGAGGCAAGCATCGCCGTGCGCGACGCCGACGTGGACACGTCGCCCGAGTTGAACGCACGCTGCCCGGTGTGCAGCGGCAGCGGATCGGTGAGCACCGGGAAGCCCGGCAGCTCGCTGCCGTCGCGGCGCATCGCGTGCACCCGCCCATCGGAGGTACCGAACACGAGCTCGTTGCGGTTGTCGCCGTCGAGATCGGCCAGCAGCGGCGAGGACGCGCCGTCGCCGGTGAGCTGTCGTGGGAAGCCCGGCAGCAGGTCCGAGTCGTGGTGCAGGTACATGTTGCGCCGGTCGTCGCCGGTGACCCTCGTGCCGCCCTGCTCGCTCGTCACGACGACCTTCACCGTGAAGCCGTAGGCATCGTTGTTCGGGCGCCCGTTGGATGTCTGCGGCGTGGTGCCCGGCTCGCGTCCCTGGAAGTCGCCGGCATTGGCGGGGAAGCGGCTCTTCAGCTCGGCCACGTCGATCTTCGCGAGCACTCCCTTGAAGCTCGCCGTGTGCGCCGAGTCGCCGCAGTAGCCGCCGCCGACCGGCTTGAAGTCGCCGTCCGGCGCGGTGCCGTCGTTCGGGTAGGACCCCGGCGCGACGTACACCTGGCAGCGGTACGAGTTGCCGCGTGCGGCCACGAAGCCCGTCACCGGCACGGTCGCCGTGTGCGGGTCGATCTGCGCGTACCACTCCGGCGAGTAGAGCTCGGCCTCGGGCGGGAGCTTGACGGTGCCGTCGAAGACGCCAACGGAGTTAGCCGCGTTCACGCGGCCGTACCCGTAGTACGGATCGGGTCCCTTGCGCGCGGTGTAGCGGCGCGAGCCGGGCAGCGGCAGTACCGCCTGGTGCTGCGGCAGCCGCGGCGCGAAGTTCGGGTCCGTGCAGAATGGCGCGGCTCCGCCCGCGGGCGACGAGCACGACGGCTCGGGCTGCACCGTGAAGGCAACGTCGTCGGAGTGCGTGGCCATCAGCTGGCGCACCTCGTTCGGGGAGATCACGCACGGATCGCCGTTCACCCGCTTGCAGTCGGCGTTGGCACCGAGCCGGCCCTGGTCGTGCGCGTTCAACGCAGCGCTGTAGATCAGCCCGGCCATCCCGGCGCCGCGACCGGTCGCCTCCGACGAGCAGCTCGTGCTCGGGATCGACACCGTGATCTTCGACGAGAAGTTGGTGCAGCCGTTGAACTGGAGGTAGGAGCGTGGCTGCGCGGTGAACGTGTCGTCGTACTTGCGCACCGAGTTGACCACGATCACGTGTGGATAGGTCGAGGGCCAGTTGTGGTGCTGCGCGGACTCGTCGGCGGCGGAGGCGATCACCGCCACGCCGTGGTCGTACGCGTACTCCACGGCGTCGCGCCCGAGCTTGCTGTTGTTGAGCGTGCCCAGCGCCTCCTGCACGATCATCATGTTGTTGTCGACCGCATAGAGCACGGCCTGCCCGAAGTTGTTCGAGTCGGCGATGAACGAGTCGCCCACGCGCAGCGGCACCGACATGCAGTTCGGGCAGCTGCCGAGATCGTTGCCGTTGTCGGCCTCCGCGGTCGAGTCGCGCAGCTCGCCGGTGCCGTGCCCGTACTGCACGTCGTCGAACGGGTCGTTGTCGTTGTCGAGGAAGTCCCAGCCGGCGATGTCGTCGGTGTAGCCGTTGCGGTCCTGGTCCCGGCCGTCGCTGAAAGCGATCAGCACGTCCTGCGGGTCGAGCAGGTCGGCGGGCCCCTGGCCCCGCGGCTGGCCCTTTGCTGCGCGCGCGGCGGGGTCGCGCTCCACGCGCGAGTCGCAGGCGTAGTCGGTCACGTTGAACACGCCGTCGCCGTTCGCGTCGTAGGCCGAGTCGTAGGACGCGCAGTCCGCGCCTTCCTCGAGCGGCGTGGTCCGGTCGTGGTTCGGCACCGGCAGCTCGCCCTTGTTCAGCCGGATCTTGTGGCGCAGGTCGAGCATCGCGCCCCGGTCGTTCCACTTCACTCCGGAGTCGAGCTCGCCGATCACCACGTCGGACCGCCCTGTGGTGTGCTGCCACGCCGTGTCGACCGACGGGTCCTTGTCCACGATGTGCGCGCCGCGCACGCCGTTCAATTCGGTGGGGTCCGCGTTCACCCCGAGGTTGCCCTGCTCCGGAGTCGCGGAGTACTTCCACTCGGTGCCGCCGTCGAGGTCGTTCGGCACCTGTCCCGGTGCCGTGTGCGACGGATATGGAAAGGTCGCCAGAGCCGACGGCGCATACGCCGCCAGCGCCAGAAGACCGCACGCCAGGACTCCCGCAACCCTGCGCAACAGCTACCCCCTGCTGAGTTCCCCTTGCCCCCTGCGCGGGACAAGGTAGAGCGTGGGCGCCGGCCGTGCGCCGGTTAGACGCCGCTGGCGCCGCGGCGCACGAGCCCCGGCGTAAGCGCGCGCAGCGCCGGTATGAGCGCGTACCCGCGCGGCACGATCACTTCGGGCTTGCCGCCCGGGCCGGCTTTGAAGATCGCCTCCGCGACCTTCTCCGGCTTCGAGACGATCCAGTGCGGCTTGATGTCCGTCTGCGGGAAGCCCTCGGTCGCGATGAAGCCGGGCGACACGGTGCCCACGTGCACGTTGTTCGGCTTCTCCTCGAGGTGCAGCGCGTCGGTCCAGGCGATCACTGCGGCCTTCGACGCCGAGTACGCGCCGCTCTTCGGCCGCGACGCGCGCCCTGCCACGGATGCCACGTTCACGATCGCGCTCGGCGCCGAGGCGCGCAGGACCGGCAGCAGCGCCTCCGTGAGGCGGACGACCGAGTCGAAGTTCAGCTCCATCGTGCGGCGCACGTTCTCCCAGCCGCCCTTCTCCTCGTCCGCGAAGGCGGAGCGCCACGCGCCACCCGCGTTGTTCACCAGCAGGTCGAGCTTGCCGCCGAACTCGCCGTCGACCGCCTCGCGCACGCGCGCGGGCGCGTCAGTGCTGGTCAGGTCGAGCGGCAGCGGAATGAACTTGTCGCCCGCTTCGGCGGCCAGCTGCTCGAGCCGATCGGCGCGACGCGCGATGCCGATCACGCGGTAGTCGCGCTGCGCGAGGAGGCGCGCCGTCGCCTCGCCGATGCCGCTCGAGGTGCCGGTCACGACGGCGTTCTTCACGCCGCGAGCCTCTCCACCAGGTCGGCCATCTCGCGCGCCATGCGCGAGCGCGGCACCACGAGCTCGAAGCCGGCCTCCTCCGCGCGCCGGCGGGTGCCCTGGTCCACGTGCGAATAGAAGCCGAGCCTCGGAGCGCCGTCCGGAGCCGGTGCGGCAGAGCCGTCGAACTCGGGCGCGTTCAGATCCACCACGAGCACGTCGGCGGTGGCGGCGCTCGCCCCCTCGGGGCTGTCGAAGCGCTCAACCTCGTGGCCGGCAGCCCGCAGGCCGCCCTCGAGCTTCGACCCGAAGAGCAGGTCCGGGCACAGGAGCGCCACGCGTGCCATCGTCACTGCGAGCGCCGGCGCGCGAATTCCTCGCGCACGGACTCCGGGCGGCCCCACATCTGCGTGACCTCGACCCGGCCGGAGCGTGCGTCGCGCGCGGCCAGTTCGCCCTCGATGCCCTGCTCGTCGAGCAGCGCGAGCGTGCCCTTCACCGTCTCGGGCGATGCCGCGTGCCCGAACTCGTGGGCCACCGGCAGCCGCCAGTGCCAGTCGTGCTTCGAGTACGGCTGGGCGTTGATCTGCACGAGGATCGTGGCCGCCTCGATATAGCGGTCCTCGTCGAAGATGCGCAGGTCGCAGACGAGGTTCGTCCAGTCGGGCGGAAGCGAGTCGACAATCAGCTGGAAGTCGTCGGCGAGCGCCACGCGGAGCAGCCTAGCGGGCCTCCCTAGAATCGGCCCTGTGACGGTCGCAACCGAATATGAGCTGCTGCGCGGTAGCGCCGGCGTCGTGGACCGCTCCGAGCGCGGCAAGCTGCTGCTCACCGGCGCCGAGGCAGCCGAGTTCCTCCAGGGCCAGCTCACGAACGACATCGAGTCGCTCGCTCCCGGCAGCGGCTGCTACGCCGCGCTCCTCACTCACAAGGGCAAGCTGCTGACCGACATGCGCGTGCTGCGCGGCGAGGACTGGATCTGGCTCGACACAGAGGCGGCCGCCCTGCCCGCGCTCGCGAAGAACGTGCGCATGTACTCGATCGGCCGCGACGTGCAGGCACGCGACGTAACCGCCGAGCGGGCGATCCTTTCGCTGATCGGCCCCGCCGCGCGCGACGCGCTCGACGTGGCGCCTCCCGCGACCGAGCACTCGTTCGTGGAGGGTGAGCACGGGGTCTACGTGGCCACCGATCTCGGCGTGGACGTGATCTGCGACGCCGCCGACGCAGGGGGCGTGCGCGCCGCGCTCGGCGTCGACGAGGTCTCGCCGGAGGCGGCTGAGCTCCTTCGCGTGGAGTCTGGGCGACCACGTCTCGGCGTGGACATGGACGGCGACACGATTCCCCAGGAGGCCGGTCTCAACGCGCGTGCCGTCAGCTTCACCAAGGGCTGCTACGTGGGTCAGGAGACGGTCGCGCGGCTGCACTACAAGGGCAAGCCGAACCGCCACCTGCGCGGGCTGCGGCTGTCGGCGCCGGCGGCCTCCGGCGACCCGATCGTGCTGGGCGACCGTGAGGTTGGCCGGATCGGTTCTGTCGCGCAGTCGCCGCGGCTTGGCGCGCTGGCCCTTGCGATCGTGCGCCGCGAGGCGTCGCCCGGCGACACCGTGCTCGTCGGCGACGAGCGTGCGGTCGCCGAGCTGGTCGAGCTGCCCTTCCCGGACTGACGAGAAACCCCGCAAGCTCGGTGATCCGCCGGTTGCAACCGGGCGCACAAGCTGGCATCGGACGACCGCCGCGTGGGTAGTATGGGCCGCAAGTCGTCGGAAGATTCCCGGGCCAAGCGGAGGAGCCATGACGACGCTCACGCAGTCACAGGTCAATAGGAAGCTTGCAGAGCTCGAGTTGCTCGCGCAGGAGGCTTGGCTCGACTATCGCGACAGCCTGCGTGAACTCGACGGGCGCGAATACGAAGACGCCGAAGACCATTCGTGGCTACGACTCCAAGACAGGCTCCAGGAGCTAGACAGGGAGCGCCAGCTGCTCGTGGCAAGCTGAGCGCGGACAGCCCGCTGCTTGGCGGGCCGTTCGAGCACGACCCGCGCCACGACGTCTACGAGCTTCCGCGGGAGTCGCCGCCCGAGCGCGAGCCCGGGACCGACCTGCGCCAGCTCCGCCGCCTGCTGCCGGCCGCCGACGCGGGCCGCGCTGTGGACGACTGGGGCCGCAGCGAGCGCATCGTCTCGCTCATGGCGCCGGTGCTCGACTTCTATTACGACTACTGGTTCCGAGTGGAGGTTCAGGGGGTCGAGAACGTGCCGGCGGACGGCGGGGCGCTGCTCGTGTCGAACCACTCCGGAGCCCTTCCGCCGGATGCCCCGATGATCATGTGGGCGATCCGCAAGGAGCACCACGCGCCGCGCCCCGTGTACATGCTCGGCGAGCACTGGTTCAAGGGCTACCCGGGCGTGGGCATGCTCGCGAACAAGATCGGGCTGGTGGCCGCGCACCCGGCGAACGCCCAGCGGCTGCTCCGCGACGAGGGCAGGCTGGCGCTCGTGTTCCCGGAGGGTCAGAAGGCGTCGCGGAAGCTGTACTGGCAGCGCTACCGGCTGCGGCGCTTCGGGCGCGGCGGCTACGTGAAGACGGCGCTCCGCTCCGGGGTGCCGATCGTCCCGGTCGCGGTGATCGGCGCGGAGGAGGCGATGCCCATCTTCGCCCACGTGCCGCTCTTGCAGCGGCTCACCGGCCTCATCTACTTCCCGATCAATCACGCGTTCCCCCACTTCGGCCTCGCCGCCGCCGCGATGTACCTCCCGGCCAAGTTCAAGATCCGCTTCCTCGAGCCCATCTCGCTCGACCGCTACGGCCCGGAGGACGCCGACGACCTCCAGCTCGTGCAGTCGCTCTCGGAGCACGTGCGCGCTTGCGTCCAGCGCGAGGTGGACTCGCTCCTAGCTGCGCGAAGATCCGTCTGGTTCGGTTAGATTCCCGGCAGAGGGGATGAGGATGCGAGCCACGGAGCGGTTCAGCAGGGGCATGCGCGTCGCGGTCGCGGGGTTCGCCGTCGCGCTGTTCGCCGCGGGCTGCGGCGGCGGTGGCGGCGACTTCAAGAACGATCCTCGCCCGGCCGTCCCGGTTCAGCTCACCGGCGTGATCACGAACGACAAGGTCACCGTCTCACCGAACACGGTGGGCGCCGGCCCGGTGGTGATCCTCGTGTCGAACCAGACGCCCCAGAAGCACACGCTCACGCTCGACGGCGGCGGCGGCACCGAGCAGGTCCAGGTGGGCCCGATCGAGCCGATGGGCACCGGCCGGATCACGAGCGACCTCTCTCCCGGCAGCTACCAGGTGAAGGCCGGCACCGAGAGGGCGCAGGTGCGCACGATCGCGCCGGCCACCCTGCGCATCGGCCGCGCTCGCAAGAGCTCGAGCGACACGCTCCTGCTGCCGTAGGGCCCCGGGGGCCGTCATACCGATCTCCACACCTCGGTCGAGGTGGAGATTCTTCGCGGCTCAGAGCGCGGGAAGAAGTTCCATCCCAATGCCCTGATCTCAGGAGCGATGGGGATTCCTCCCGCTATGCGGGAAAGACGTCCACCCCGACTCGCGCACAGGGTTGGCATGGAGATTCTTCCCGCCGGCGCGGGCCTAAACGGTGCCGACGCAGGCAGCCATCAGTGATGCTCAATACCCGCTATTTGCGGCTTTCTCCCAGAGGCCGCCGACGGCCGCTTGGCGTCGCTGGGTGTACGTTGAATGTTCGCTTTTTGCTCCGACCTCGGCGGGGCGATTTTTCCGGCTCCGACACTCGGTCGGTGTATGGGCGTATCGACCTCACGGTCTGCGCCATAACGACCAAACGTTAGGAGCCACATGCCTGTCACGGCCGAACAGTCAAATGGCCGCACGGCGATCCGGCCGTTCAGTATCGACGTCCCCGAGTCGGACCTCGATGACCTGCGTGCGCGCATCGCGGCCACGCGCTGGCCTGAGAAGGAGACGGTCGAAGATCCGTCGCAGGGCGTGCAGCTGGCGACGATGCAGGCCCTCGCCGACTACTGGCTGAACGAGTACGACTGGCGCAAGTGCGAGGCCAAGCTCAACTCGGTGCCCAACTTCATCACCGAGATCGACGGGCTGGACATCCACTTCGTCCACGTTCGCTCGAAGCATGAGGATGCGTTGCCGCTCATCGTCGCGCACGGATGGCCCGGATCGGTCATCGAGCAGCTGAAGATCATCGATCCGCTAACCAATCCGACGGCACATGGCGGGAGCGCAGCGGACGCCTTCCATCTGGTGATTCCGGAGATGCCCGGTTACGGGTTCTCGGGCAAGCCGGCCGCCACCGGCTGGGGCCCTGAGCACATCGCGCGTGCCTGGGCGGAGCTGATGAAGCGCCTGGGATACGACCACTACGTCGCCCAGGGCGGCGATTGGGGCGGGCAAATCGTTGATCTGATGGGTGCACAGGCGCCTCCGGGGTTGATCGGCATCCACACCAACTTCCCTGGTGCTGTTCGAGCCGACGTCTCAGCGGCGGTCCAGTCCGGCGGCCCGGCGCCGTCCGGTCTTGATGACGAGGGAACACGCCTCTACGAGAAGCTGAAGGACTTCTT
>JBJMLG010000180.1:0-55758 GCA_045805385.1 Thermoleophilaceae bacterium | reverse complement strand
GCACCGCCGCGATCCCCGAGTCGCCGCCGAGGTCGATCCCAGGCACCGTCATGGGCGGGATGCTCGAGACGAGCGTCGCCGGCAGGTCGGAGGACCGCGTCGGGGCCGGGGCGAGCCTGCCGCCCGGGTCGCGGGTGGCAATGCTGTGTCCGGTCCGCCGCTCGTACGCGGCACGCCGGGAAGCCGAGATCTGCTCGACCCACGCGGCGGCAGGGAAGCCTGCCGGGCTGAGCCATCTCGCCGCGTTGCTCTCGAACTCCTGGCTCGTGACGCCGCTCCCGGCGCCGCCGGCCATGAAGCGGCGGAGGCTCTCGGCGAGCGATGCCCCCTCCTCGACGCGCCCGCGGATCTGGGCGGCCGCGACCTCCGCACGGTGGTCGGCGTCGCGTCGCGCATCTCGGTCGCCGAGCGCGCGGGCCCCCACGAATCCCGCAACGGTCAAACCGAGGATCAGCGCTACTGGTGCGATCTGTCGCGGCCGCAAACCCAAACCCTTTCCGGGAGCCGCAGACCATTCTGGTCGCTCGCGCTCGTAAGGGGAAGGTTCTTTGAGCGCGGTGGCGTGTGCGGTAGCGTCACGGGACCCGATCGGGAGGACTCGATGACGGACCCGGTCACCCGCAGGTCGTTCGTGAAGTCAGCGGCGGGGGTGGTCGTGGCCGCGCCGCTCGCAGGGACGTTTCTCGCGGCCTGCGGCGGTGGAGCTGGACGCTCGGATCAGTTGGTGGTCGCGGCGGCGTCGACGCCCCCGAGCCTCGATTGGGAGCTGGTGTTCGGCAGGGAGGTGTGGGACCACGTCTTCAACCTCAACGACCGTCTGACCCGGTGGAAACAGATCGCAGCGCCCGACGAGGAGGGCGGCTTCGACCTCGCTTGGCAGGCGGAGAACTTCCAGGACATAACCGAGCCGCGCATGGCAGAGGGTTGGCAGGTGACCAACGGCGGGAGGACCTACACCTTCTCGCTTCGAAAGGGCTGGCCCAGTCACGCGGGGAACGAATTCACGGCCGCGGACGTGAAGTGGACATTCGAGCGGAGCTTCGCCCTTCGTGGCATCACGAGCTTCTACAACACGCTCGCCACGATCAAGCGGCCGGAGGATGTGAAGGTCCTGGACAAGTACACGCTCCGCATCGACCTGGCGGAGCCGGGGCCAGACCTGCTCCTCACGATGAGCACGTTCTGGCGCGCGATAGTCGACTCCAAGCTGGCGAAGAGCCATGCGACGTCCGCCGATCCCTACGCCAAGGGTTGGCTGAAGACGCACGACGCGGGCTTCGGTCCCTTCAAGCTCGATGGGCTCAGCCCCGGGCGTCAGGTCGTCTGGGTGGCCCACAAGGAGCATCCCTTCCCGCCGAAGCTCGAGCAGATCACGTTCAGGGAGGTCGCGAAGTCTTCCGGTCGGCTCGCCGCGCTGATGTCCGGGGACGCGCAAGCCGCGCAATTCCTGTCGCCGGCGGAAATGCAGCGAGTGCAGAACCGTCATGGCCTGCGCCTGTGGAACTTCCAGGGCTACGCCCTCGCGCAGTGCCCGATGAACCCGAAGTACCCGCCGCTTGACGATGTCCGGGTCCGGCAGGCCCTGTCATACGCGACGCCCTATAACCGGATCGTGGAGCAGGTCTACCGAGGATTCGCCGGCCCGGCAGCCGGCCCGCTTTCGGACCACGCCGCCGGGTTCGACGCTTCCTTCCGCCCGTACACCTACGACCCCGAACGCGCACGAGCACTGCTGCACGAGGCGGGCCATGGGAACGGGTTCAAGACGAGCCTCGCCTACAACACCGCAGACCCGCTCGGAGAGCCCGTGACCGCTCAGCTCCGGAGTGCCTTCAAGGACGTCGGAGTGGTGCTCGAGGTCGAGGGGCTCCCGCCCTCCACGTTCCCGGACGCGCTGTTCAACGCCAAGCGGCCGATGTTCTTCTACGAGGGCGGGGCCGATTCGCCGGACCCCGCCTACGCCCTCGGCGTCTTCTACCAGTCGAAGAGCTCCAACAACTGGGGCGGGTACAAGAGCGCCCGGGCGGACACTTGCATGGCTGATGCGGGGCGCCCCGAACTGACCTGGGAGCAGCGCGTCGAGAAGTTCAAGCCGTGCGTGGAGATAGTCGCGAAGGACGCCGCTTGGCTGTGGATCGCGCAGCCCGGCTTCCAGATGAGCACCCGCAGCGACCTGACGGGGATCAACTGGTACGCCGGCGAGGCGGTCGACTGGTCCAAGGTCAGCTACACGAGCTGATTTCGCGGCTGGCACTGGGCGGGAGGGGTATCCCGGACGTGAGCATCTTCTATCGTCACTCGCCTCCGTCGGACCTACCGACCAGTCGCCATCAGCCTGACCTTCGACATAGGGCAGGGCGCCGGACTCTCAGGCGCCACAGGGGTACGCCCGTTCCTCCCGCCGCTGCTGGCGGGAGCGCTGGCGCGAGGCGACACGGGCCTCGACTTCGACGGCACCTCGTACAGCTTTCTCGAGAGCCCCGGGTTCCTCGCCGCGGTGTTCGCTCTGGCGGTGCTGTCGTACGTGGTGAACCGCAGGCGCGCCACCCCGCCTGACGGCCGCGACCAGTTCGACCTGCTGCTGCTCGTGGTCGCGCTCGTGCTCGGTGCGCTGCTGTTCGCCGGCTCGCTCGCCGAGGGCCACCACCAGGGCTGGCCCGGGCTGATCGCCGGCGTCGCGTGCGCCGCGCTCGGCTGGGCGGCGCTCGGTGGGCTGTTCCGGCGCGCCCGCCGGCGGCTCGACCCCGCGGCCGCCGGGCTGCTTCCAGCCTGGGCCGATCTCGCCGCGCTGCTGCTCGCGGGCCTTGCGATCCTCTTTCCGCCGCTCGGCTTCGTGGCGGTCGCGGCCTTCATCGTGCTCGCGCTGCTCGGCCAGCGCGAGCAGGACCGCAAGTACGCGGGCCTGCGCATCCTGAGATGAGCCGGCCGGCGAAGCTCGTCCTCGCCGTCATCGACTCGCTGAAGCCGTCAATGCTCGACCAGGCGATGGCGCAAGGCCGCGCGCCCGCGTTGAAGGCGGTCGCCGAGCGCGGCGTATACGTGCGCGACTGCGTGTCGAGCTACCCGTCGGTGACGCCCGTCGCGTCTGCCTCGATCGCGACCGGCGTCGGGCCGGGCGCCCACTACATCCCGTCGATGAACTGGTACCACCGCGGCGAGGAGCGCTACGTGGAATACGGCTCGTCGTTCGAGGCGACGCGTGCCTTCGGGATCCGCCGCTCGCTCTACGACACGGTCTACAACATGAACATGGCTCACCTGAGCCGCGAGCACCTCACGGTGTTCGAGCACCTCGACGACGCGGGGCTCAGGACGGCCGGGACCACCTACCTGATCTACCGCGGCCGCCATCGCCACGAGATACAGGTGGGCGGCGTGTACCCGGCGATCGCCCGGCTCGCGCAGTTCCACCATGCCGTGTGGGGCCCGACCGAGCTGTTCTACGCGGACCTGTTCGCGTCGCGCAAGACGCCGTGCCGGTCGATGCTCGGCCGCCCGGGCATGCGCGACCAGCACACCGGGTGCGTCGGCGCCTACCTCGTGGAGAACGACCTCTTCGACTTCATGCTGTTCTCGCTGCCCGACAACGACACCTGGTCCCACAGGTACGGGCCGGACTCGCAGCTGCAGTCGATCGCCGCGGCGGATCGCGCGCTCGAGCGGATCATGCACGTGGCGGGCGGGCCCGAGCGCTTCCTCGACGAGCACGCGGTGATCGTGATGTCGGACCACTCGCAGACGCTGATCGAGGATCGCGTGAACCTCGCCGACGTGCTCGCGGGCTGGCAGGTGCTCGGCCCGCGCCAGGGCACCGCCGACGGCGCGGAGATCGCCATCTCCCCGGCGGCTCGCTCAGCGATGGTGTACGTGGTCGATCCCGAGCGCCGCGAGCGCCTGCTTCCGGCGATCGAGCGGCGGCTGCAGGGCGAGCCGGGCATCGACCTCGTCGCCAAGCTCACCTCGCCGGAGGAGGCGAGCGTCTGGTCGCACCGCGGCGAGCTGCGGTTCGGTCCCGGCGGCGAGCTCGAGGACCTCCGCGGCGGCCGCTGGAGCGTGGACGGCGACCTTGCCGCGCTCGGGCTCGACACGTCGAATGGCCGCGTGCGGAGCGCCGAGTACCCGAACGCGCTGGGGCGACTCTGGTCGGCGCTCACCTGCCCGGGCTCCGGCGACCTCCTGCTCTCGGCCACGCCGGGCTTCGAGTTCGTGGACTGGGGCGGCGCCGACCACGTGGGCGGCGGGAGCCACGGCTCGCTCCACCGCGACGACTCCGAGGGCGTGCTCATGTTCGCCGGAACGGGGCCTGCATCGGGCGCGGATCGGGCACAGTGGACTCTCGAAGATGCGGCCTCAGCGATCCTTGAACATTTCGGGGTAGGCTCGTGACGATGCCCGAAGACACCGTTGCCCCCATGCCGCGGGCGCACACGCGCGTGCGCCACGGACTCAGGCGAGCGCAC
Organism: Thermoleophilaceae bacterium; assembly: GCA_045805385.1. Lineage (GTDB taxonomy): Bacteria > Actinomycetota > Thermoleophilia > Solirubrobacterales > Thermoleophilaceae > JADGHQ01. Next base: position 51,298 of record JBJMLG010000180.1, on the reverse strand, counting down.
AACTGGGTCCAACTCGGCAAGTTCGTCGCGGTGGGCGCCTCCGGCTACGTCGTGAACCTCGCTGTGTTCACGCTCTGTGCGGTGGTGCTGAACATCCACCACATCGCCGCCGCGACCATCGCGTTCCTGGTGGCCGTGACCAACAACTTCTGGTGGAACCGGCACTGGACGTTCCAGGCGCGCGGCGGGCGTGCCGCCTTCCAGGCGCCGCGCTTCCTGGCCGTGAGCGTGATCGCGTTCTTCGTGGCGCTCGGGATCCTCGAGCTGCTCGTGTCGGCCGGCGTGCCTGAGGTGCTCGCGCAGGCGATCTCCATCATCGCCGCTACGCCGCTGAACTTCCTCGGCAACAAGCTCTGGAGCTTCGGGCACAGCGCCCGCGTCTGAGAGGCCGATGCTGCGGGGGGTCGCAGCGGCAGCGGCAGTGGTCACGGCGCTGGTGCTCGCCGCGCCGGCGGCCGCCGACCCGGTCTTCGTACCCACCACCAAGACCGCCCCGCCTCCGGGCTATCTGCTGAACGCCGGCGAGGCGATCGCGGTCGCGAAGCAGACACCGCAGTATGAGCGGACGCTGCGCGCCCATCCCGGCCTCAGGGTGTACGCCTACACGAACGGCCAGGCACGCTGGCAGGTGAGCGGCTTCGCCGGCCGCAAGGAGCTGGTGCAGGTGCTCGTCGACGACCGGAACGGGCGGGTGACGGAGGCCTGGACCGGGCCGCAGGTGGCGTGGAAGATGGCTCGCGGGTATCCCGGCGCGTTCGGCCGGAGCGTCAACTCGCCGTGGATCTGGATCCCGCTCTGCGTCCTCTTCGTCGCACCCTTCTTCGATCCCCGAAGACCGTTCCGGCTGCTGCACCTCGACCTCCTGGTGCTGCTGTCCTTCGGGGTCTCGCACTTCTTCTTCAACCGCGGCGAGATCTCGACGTCGGTGCCGCTCGTGTACCCGGTGCTCGCGTATCTGCTGGTGCGCATGCTGTTCGCCGGCTTCCGCCCGCGCCCGGCCCGCGGGCCGCTGATCCCGCTCGCGCCCACCTGGCTGCTGGTCGCCGGCGTGCTGCTGCTCACCGGCTTCCGCATCGGCCTCAACGTGATCGACTCGAACGTGATCGACGTGGGCTACGCGGGCGTGATCGGCGCGGACCGCATCGAGCACGGGCGCGACATCTACGGCACCTTCCCGCGCGACAACGAGCACGGCGACACCTACGGGCCGGCCAACTACCTGCTGTACGTGCCGTTCGAGCTCGCCGAGCCGTGGGACGGCTCGTGGGCGAAGCTCGGCTCGGCCAACGGCGCGGCGATCGGGTTCGACCTGATCACCGCGGCGGGCCTGTTCCTGCTCGGCATGCGCATGCGCGCGGGCCCCGCGGGGAGACGGCTCGGCGCCGGGCTCGCCTGGGCCTGGGTGACGTTCCCCTACGCGCTCTTCGTGCTCGAGACGAACGCCAACGACGCGCTGGTCTCGGCGGCGCTCGTGCTCGCGTTGCTGGCGTTGTCACGTCCGGTGCTGCGCGGAATAGCGGTGGGCGTCGGCGCCGCGGCCAAGTTCGTGCCGCTCGCGCTCGCGCCGCTGCTCGCGGCCGGCGCGGGAGCGCATCGGGGACGCAGGGAGGCGCTCTTGTTCGGCGTCACCACGGCAGCCGTGATCGCCGTGCTCGTGTTCCCGTTCCTCCCCGACGGCGGCGTTCGCGAGATGTGGCAGCGGACGATCGGCTACCAGGCAGGCCGCATGACGCCGTTCTCGATCTGGGGGCAGCACGAGTCGCTCGGCTGGCTGCAGGACGCGCTCAAGAGCGCGGCGATAGGCCTGGCGCTGCTCGTGGCGTTCGTGCCGCGGCGGCGCAACATCGCGCAGGTGGCCGCCCTCGGCGCGGCCGTGCTCCTCGCCCTGCAGATTTCCGGCGGCTACTGGTTCTATCTCTACGTGGCGTGGTTCGCTCCGCTCGTGTTCGTGGCGTTGTTCGCGCCGCACATGCAAGAGGCTGGGCCGCGGCCCGCGTTGCCGCTCGAGGCAGAGGCGGACCGCGCTCCACCCGCTGAGGCGGCCCCCGCGCTTTCATGAGCGCGCTGGAGGTCCTGCGCGCGCGGCGAGTGGGTTCTAGCCAGCGCCTCGGAGAGGGCATGAGGCGCCTGCGCAGCTTCCGCGGCCCGTTGCTGCTGCTCTTCGCGGGCGCGGTGGTGAGCGTCTTCGTCTACCCCTGGAGCGCGCACTACATCTCGGACATCTGGCTGTACTGGGGCTACGGGGGCGACATCGTGCACGGCCACCTGCCGTACCAGGCGTTCAACTTCGAGTACCCGCCTCTCGCCGCGGTCGTCATCGGTCTTCCCGCGATCCCGACGGCGTCGCATGGGCTGGCCTACGAGGGGCTGTTTGGCGCGCTGATGCTGCTGTTCGCCATCGGCTGCCTGGTGTGCTGCGCGGATCTCGCGGCGCTCACCGGCGGCAGCGCCAAGCGCGCCGCCTACGCGTTCGCGGTCCTGCCCCTCGCCACGGGGGCGCTCGCACGGGAGCACCTCGACCTCGCGCCGGTATTCCTGCTGCTCGCCGGATTGCTGCTCGTGGCGCGCAGATCCGTGACCGGGGGCTTCGGCGTGCTCGGAATCGGCACGATCACCAAGGCGTTCCCGCTGCTTGCCGCGCCACCGGCGTTCGCATGGCTCTGGGGGCGCGGCGAGCGCCGAGCTGCCGTGCGTGGAGCGCTGGTGCTCGGCGTGATCGTGGTCGTGATCGGCGCGGCCGTCTACGCCCTGTCGCCGTCCGGTGCGCGCTATGCCTGGGACTACCAGGTGAACCGCCCGGTTCAGGTCGAGAGCGCGCCCGCCATGGTGCTTCAGGCGATCGACGCAGCGGGCGGCGCGCACGTGCGGCGCTTCCCCACGCACAACGGCGACGGCATGACCAGCTCGGCGTCGGGGGCGGTCAGCGCCGCGTTCATGGCGCTCCTGGCCGGCGCGGTCCTCGCGGCCACGCTGCTCGCCGCCCGCGGTCCGCGGGATGGCCCTCTGGCGCGTCGCCGGCTGGTGCTCGCCGCGCTCACGGCGGTGGCCGCATCGCCTGCGTTCGGCAAGGTGCTGTCGCCGCAGTTCCTGATCTGGACGTGGCCGCTGTTCGCGATCGCGGTCGCCTGGGGTGAGAGAGCCCTGGCGGGCCTGATGCTCGCAGCCACGGTGCTCACGTTCGTGGAGTTCCCGTTCCACTACTTCGACGCGGCAAAGGGCGAGACGGGAGCCGTTCTACTCGTGGCCACGCGCGACGCCGTGCTCATCGCGGCGGTAGGACTCGCGTTCGCCCGCCTGGCGAGACTGTCAGCTCGCCGGGAGGAGCAGCTGCTCGATCGAGCGAGCACGCCCGTCTTCGCCCGCCTCGACTAGCACCCCGTTCAGCCAGGGGTCCTCCTCGGAGGTGTCGAAGCGCACCGGCATCAGCGTGCGGAAGCGCTCGAGTGCCTGCTCGCGCTTCACGCCGATCACACCGCCGCGCGGGCCCGTCATGCCCACGTCGGTGATGTATGCCGTGCCGCCCGGGAGCACGCGCGCGTCGGCGGTCGGCACGTGGGTGTGGGTACCCAGGCAGGCGGTCGCTCGCCCGTCGACGTGCCAGCCCATCGCCACCTTCTCGCTGGTCGCCTCGGCGTGGAAGTCCACGAGCACGTAATCCGCGCGACGCTCCATGTCCGACAGCACGGCGTCGGCCTCGCTGAACGGCGAGCGCATGGAGCCCTCGATGAACACGGCTCCGGAGAGGTTGATCACACCGAGCCTCACGGCGCCGTTCTCCACCACCGTGCTGCCCCGGCCTGGGTTGGCGCGCGCGTAGTTGGCCGGCCGCACGATGCGCGGGTCGGAGTCGAGGAAGCGGTACACGTCGCGGTGGCGGTAGGCGTGGTTGCCGAGCGTGATCGCGTCCACGCCCAGGTCGTCGAGGAAGTGGCGCGCGATCTCCGCGGTGATGCCGAGGCCCCCGGCCGCGTTCTCGCCATTCACCACCACGAAGTCCGGCTGGTGGCGTTCGCGGATGCCGGGCAGCAGCGTTTCGAGCGCGCGCCGGCCCGGTGCGCCCACCACGTCGCCCACGAAGACGAGCTTCATGCGGCCCGATTCTCCCATTCCTTCTATCTTCGACCGCGTGCAGCAGCCCGGAGCCGCCCCGCCGTCGTCCGCGGACTCCCGCGACACGGCGGTGATCGAAGCCACCGGCCTCGTGAAGCGCTTCGGCGAGCGCGACGCAGTGCGCGGCGTCGCCCTCAGCGCTTCGCGTGGTGAGCTGGTGGCAATCATCGGGCCGAACGGCGCCGGCAAGACCACGTTGCTCTCGATCCTCGCGGGCATCCAGAAACCGGACGAGGGGAGCGTGCGCTGGCCGGACGGGGAGGTGGGCTGGGTGCCTCAGCAGGCGGCGGTCTACAACAAGCTCACGGTCGCGGAGAACCTGCGCCTGTTCGCACGGCTCGAGAAGGTGCCGGACGTGGGCGCCACCGTCGAGCGGATGCTCGGGCAGACCGGGCTGGCGGACCGCCGCGACGACCCGGTGGGTGAGCTCTCCGGGGGCAACCGCCAGCGGGTGAACATCGCGATCGGCCTCCTGTCCGAGCCCGAGGTGCTGCTGCTCGACGAGCCGAGCGCAGCGCTCGATCCCCGCCAGCGTGAGCGCCTGTGGGACTTCATCGTGGAGCTCGCGTCGCGCGGGACGACGGTCGTCTATTCCACTCACAATGTCCAGGAGGCCGACCGCCACGCGAACCGCGTGGTGGTGCTGGCCGACGGCGAGCTGCTGTTCACCGGTTCCCCGCGCGAGCTCGAGGGAGCCGTCGGATCGAGCGGGCTCGACTTCGAGCAGGCGTTCGTGGCGTTCCTTCGCCAGCAGGGTCACTGACGTGCGCTGGCTGCTGCTGAAGGACCTCCAGATCCTGCGGCGCTCGCCGTTCCTCGTGGCGCTGCTCGTGATCTACCCGATCGTGATCGCCCTGCTGATCGGCTTCGCGGTCTCGCGCGGCCCCGAGAAGCCGCGCGTGGCGATCCTCAACCAGGTGCCCCAGTCGGCGCAGACGCTGTCGCTCGCGGGCGAGAACGTGGACATCAACAAGTACACGCAGCAGCTGTACAAGGCGATCGAGCCGGTGCCCGTGCAGTCGCACAACGAGGCGCTCGACAAGGTGAAGAGCGGCGACGTGCTCGCGGCGCTGATCGTGCCGCCGGACCTCACGCAGAAGCTCCAGACCGGGCTCGAGCCCGGGCAGATCGAGGTCTTCTACAACGCCGAGGACCCCGTCAAGGCGCAGTTCGTGCGCGACACGATCAAGTCGCAGGTGCAGGACGCGAACACCGCGCTCACCAAGAAGTTCTCTCAGATCGCGCTCAGCTACCTGAAGCTGATCTCGACGGGCGGCCGCATCTCGCTGCTCGGCCAGACCTTCGACGTGCTCGGGCTCCAGAACGCCGAGCGGATCGTGACCCGGGCGCAGCGCGAGCTGCCCAAGGGCTCCCCGGCCCGCGCCGAGCTCGACCAGGTGACTCGATTCGCGCGGCTCGCGCGCGACAACCTGAGCCTCTCGGACGACGTGCTGGCGTCGGTGGCCACGCCGATCCGCGTGAACGCCAAGGTGGTGAAGGGTGGCTCCACGCCGCTCAGCTCGTTCGCCGTCGCCGTCGCGCTCACGTTCTCGCTGATGTTCGTCACCGTGCTGCTCGCGGCCGGCGTGCTGGCGCTCGAGCGCGAGGAGAACGCGTTCCTGCGGCTCGTGCGCGGGCTCGTGTCGCGCACAGCCCTGCTGATCGAGAAGGTGAGCCTGTCGGCGATCTGCGCGGTGGTCGTCTCCCTCGTCATGCTTGGCGCGCTCGGCCTGTTCGTGGACCTCGCCTGGCATCGCTTCCCGCTCTGGCTGGCCGCGATCCTGCTCGGCGCGCTCGGCTTCGCCGCGATGGGCGTCGCGATCGGCGGCATCACGCGCGAGGTGCGCGCCGCCTCGCTCCTCGGAGTGATGATCTCGCTGCCGATCGCCTTCCTCGCGCTCGTTCCCTCGGGAGCCGTGTCGGCGGGCGTGTACGACGTGATCCGCGTGATCTCGGCGATCTTCCCCTTCAAGGCGACTCTGGACGCGCTCGACGCCGCGCTGAACAGGTCCGGCTCGATTGGCGGCCCACTGCTCCACCTGGCGATCCTCACGGTCGCCTTTACCGCGATAGCGCGGCTGGCGCTGCGCCGCTTCGCGAGCTAGCCGGGCACCCCGGAGCGCCCCACCCGCACCACTCGGGGGCCTAGACTGACCTGGATGGCCTTCCCCGCGACCCGCATGCGCCGGCTGCGCAAGACGGGCGTCCTGCGCGACCTCGTCCGCGAGACCGATCTCAGCGCGGCCGATCTCGTGTACCCGATGTTCGTCGAGCACGGGCTCGACAGGCGCACGCCGATCGAGGCGATGCCCGGGATCGAGCGCCTCTCGATCTCGCATGCCGTCGAAGAGGCGGGCGCGGCGCGCGCTCTGGGCATCCCCGCGGTGCTGCTCTTCGGCATCCCGGCGGAGAAGGACGAAGTCGGCAGCGGCGCGTACGACGACGAGGGCGTGATCCAGATGGCCACGCGCGCGATCAAGGAGGCGCATCCCGACCTGCTCGTGATCACCGATGTGTGCCTCTGCGAGTACACCTCGCACGGCCATTGCGGGGTGCTCACGCCCGACGGTCAGGTGGACAACGATCCGACCGTCGAGCTGCTCGCCCGAACCGCGGTGTCGCAGGCCAGCGCGGGCGCCGACGCGGTCGCGCCGAGCGACATGATGGACGGCCGGGTGGGAGCGCTCCGCTCCCATCTCGATGCGGAGGGTCACACCGACCTGCCGCTGATCTCCTACAGCGCGAAGTTCGCGAGCGCGTTCTACGGCCCGTTCCGCGAGGCGGCCGGCTCCACTCCCGCCTTCGGCGACCGACGCAGCTACCAGATGGATTCGGCCAACGCCGAGGAGGCCGTGCGCGAGTCGCTGCTCGACGTCGAGGAGGGCGCCGACATGCTGATCGTGAAGCCCGCGCTGCCCTATCTCGACGTGATCCGGCGCGTGAAGGACGCCACGCGCCTGCCCGTCGCTGCGTACAACGTGAGCGGCGAGTACGCAATGATCAAGGCGGCCGCCGCGGCCGGTTACCTCGACGAGCGCGCGGCCGTCCTCGAGGCCCTCACCGGGATCCGCCGCGCCGGAGCCGACATCGTCATCACCTACCACGCCAAGGATGTAGCCGAATGGCTGAAGTGAGCAGCCGCGCCGCGCGCGCGATCCCCAAGGTCCGCGCGCGCCGGGACGGCGCGGCCGTGCCGCTCGACGAGCTCGACAAGAAGCTGCTCAATCTGATGCAGGGCAGCTTCCCGATCGCGCCGCGGCCCTACGCCGAGGTGGCGCGGCTCGCCGGCGTGAGCGAGGACGACGTCCTCCGCCGTGTGCAGCGCCTGATCGACGAGCGGATCATCCGTCAGGTCACGCCGATCTTCGACACGCGCGCGCTCGGCTACAGCTCGATGCTCGTGGCGGCGAAGGTGGACCCGGAGAACCCACACCGCGCGGCCCGGGTCATCAACTCCCACCCCGGCGTGTCGCACAACTACCTGCGCAACCACGACTTCAACCTCTGGTTCACGATCGCGACCGAGCCGGACTCGAAGCTCGGCCTCGAGGGCACGCTCGACGCGCTCACCGAGCTCACCGGCGCGGAGTCGGTGCGTCAGCTGCCCACGCTGAAGCTGTTCAAGATCCGCATGGATCTCGAGATGGAGAAGGGCACGCGCGACCTCGCAAAGGCGGGCATGGCCGAGGAGCCGCGCGAGCTCGAGCCGATCGAGCTGTCCGACCTCGACATCGCTGCGATCCGCGCGAGTCAGGGCGACATGCCCGTGATCCCCGAGCCCTACGTGCCGGCCGCCGAGCGCCTGGGGCTTTCGCAGGAGCGCCTGCTGGAGCACCTCGAGTCGATGCGGGAGCGCAAGGCGCTGCGACGGGTGGCGGCGATCCTGTTCCACCGCCGCGCCGGCTTCTCGGCCAACGGCATGGGCGTCTGGAAGGTGCCCGACGACCAGATCATGGACACCGGCAAGCTGATGGCCTCGTTCCGCGGCATCTCGCACTGCTACCAGCGGCCCACCTACGCCGACTGGCCGTACAGCGTGTTCACCATGGCCCATGGGCGCTCCAAGGAGGAGTGCGACGCGATCCTCGATTCGATCGCGGAGGAGACGGGGATATCCGAACGGGCAACGCTCTACTCCTCCACCGAGTTCAAGAAGATCCGCCTGCTCTACTTCACCGACGAGCACAGGCGCTGGGAGGCGGAGCACGCCGGCGTCTGACACCGTGACGGCCGGCCCGCTTCCACAAACGCGCTCGGAAGAGCTCTATCGCAAGGCCCTCGGGCTGATCCCCGGGGGCGTGAACTCCCCGGTGCGGGCGATGCGCTCGATCGGCCGCGATCCCCTGTTCATCGAGCGGGGCCGCGGCGCCGAGCTGGTCGACGTCGACGGCAACTCGTACATCGACTACGTCTGCTCCTGGGGCCCGCTTATCGCCGGCCATGCGCACCCGGTCGTGGTTGCAGCGGTCGTCGAGGCCGCCCAGAAGGGCACGAGCTACGGGGCGCCGACGCCGGGCGAGGTCGAGCTCGCGGCCGAGGTGGTGGCGCGCGTGCCGAGCGCCGAGATGGTGCGGATGACGTCGTCGGGCACCGAGGCGTCCATGAGCGCGATCCGGCTCGCGCGCGCGGCGACCGGACGCGACCCGATCCTGAAGTTCGCGGGCGCCTACCACGGGCACGTGGACGGCCTGCTGGCGGAGGCCGGCTCCGGGCTCGCCACCCAGGCGATCCCGTCGAGCCCGGGCGTCACCGCGGCGCAGGCTGCTGACACCGAGATCGTCCCGTGGAACGACCGCGAGGCCGTCGAGCGCGCGCTGTCGGAGCGCGCACCCGCGGCCATCCTGTGCGAGCCCTATCCGGCCAACATGGGCCTCGTGCCGCCCGAGCACGGCTTCCTGCGCTTCCTGCGCGAGGCGGCCGACGAGTCGGGCGCGCTTCTCGTGTTCGACGAGGTGATCAGCGGCTTCAGGGTGGCAAGCGGCGGCGCGCAGCAGCGCGAGGGCGTAAGGCCCGATCTCACCATCCTCGGCAAGGTGATCGGCGGCGGCCTGCCGGCCGCGGCCTACGCCGGGCGCCGCGACCTGATGGAACGTGTTGCCCCCGCCGGCGACGTCTACCAGGCGGGCACGCTCTCCGGCAATCCGCTGGCGGTGGCCGCGGGCCTGGCCACGCTCGACCTCCTCGACGCCGACGCCTATGCGCTGCTCGGCCAGAAGACGCACACCCTCGCGGAGGAACTCGAGCGCGCCGTCGCCGAGGGCGGAGTACCCGCCGCCGTGGTGCACGCGCCCGGGCTGCTCACGCTGTTCTTCCGCAAGTCCGCGCCGCGCGACCTCGCCGAGGTCCAGGACTGCGACTTCGACGCTTACGCCGCCTTCTGCCGCGGCATGCTCGAGCGCGGCGTGTACCTGCCGCCGTCTCAGTACGAGGCCTGGTTCCCGTCGCTCGCCCACAGCGAGGACCAGCTCGCCCACACCGTCGACGCCGCACGCGAGGTTCTATCGGCGCTGTGAGCGTTCTCGCCGAGATAGTCGCCGCGGTGGACCCCACGCTCGCGGCCTACGCCGTTCCGGAGCCCGGCCCGGGGCGGTTCGAGGACACGCCGCTCGACCACGACCGCGCGTTCGTGCTCGAGGCCGTCCACGAGGCCTACCTGATGCACTACGGCGAGCCGCGCGCGTTTGCCGGCATGGACTCGGATCTGCGGCTCCTCGCCGGCGACGCGCTCTATGCCCTCGGCCTCGCCCGGCTCGCCGAGCTCGGCGATCTCGAGGCGGTGCGCGAGCTCGCCGACCTCATCGCTCTATGCGCGTGGGCGCACGCCGACGAGCGCGCCGACGTGGTCGAGGAGCTCTGGCGCGCCAGCGCCCGGGCGTTGTCGCCGCAGGGAGGACCTGGCGCCCGGGCCGCCGTCCGGGAACGGCTCGTGACAGGTGCCACAGGTCCGGGCCAGACCTTGTGATCGCCGCTCTCACCGGGGATGTAATCTTCCGCCCGGCGGCGCGAATTCGGCCGCCCTGGACAGGTTTCTCCCTTGGCAGACACACCCCAGAACCCCCGAAAGAAGAAGTCTCCCTACACCCTCGACCGCGGCACGCCCGGTGCCTTCGAGGGCGAGACGGTCACGCGCCGCACGCTGATGTCGGGCGGCGCCCTCGCCGCCGGCGGTATCGCCACCGCGGCCTTCGCGCTCCCGGCCCTCGGCTTCGCGCTCGGCCCCGTCGCTCAGGACACGATCGAGGACAACTGGCGCGACGTCGGCCCCGAGGCCGACTTCAACGAGACCTCCTACGTGCCGAAGGTGATCACGATCGTGCCGGAGGTGGGCGGTGAGGTCGGCAAGACCACGATCTACGTCCGCAAGGCCACCGCCGCGGACAGGAGCCCGAGCGACAAGGGAGCGCCGCTTCCCTACGTAGCCATCTCCACGCGCTGCATGCACCTCGGCTGCCCCGTGCGCTACGTGCAGGCTTCACAGCGCTTCATCTGTCCCTGCCACGGCGGCGTGTACGACTCGGAGGGCAAGGTGGTCGGCGGGCCGCCGGTGCGCCCGCTCGATCGCTTCTACACCAAGGCGCAAGCCGGCCGGGTGCTGGTAGGGAAGCGCTTCTCGCTCGACTCCCATCTGCGCCGCTACAAGCCGCGCGACCCGTCGAATCATCTCGACGGCCTGTGGAAGTACCTCTACCCCTCGAGGCCGACCACATGACACCTCCGAAGCCGCCTCTTCCGAACTCGCTCAAGCGCCGCCCCGGCCGCCCGGGCTCGCAGGCGCCCAGCGGCGCCCCCGGCGGCAACGGCCCGAACGGGCGCAACGGCAAGGCGGCGGTCGCGCTCCGCAAGCAGCAGGTGAGGGAGAAGCGCAAGCAGCAGCTGCTCGAGATCCCGATCTCGGTCGTCGGCTGGCTCGACGAGCGAAGCGGCGTCAGCCCGTTCCTGCGCGCTTTCATGTTCCGCAAGACCCCGCGCGGCACCAACTGGTACTACACGCTCGGCTCGGCCACGCTGTTCGCCTTCCTCTCGCAGGCGGTCACGGGCGTGTTCCTGGCGATGTACTACGACCCGTCGCCGTCGGGCGCGTACGGCTCGATCCGCCACATCATCAACGAGGTCTGGCTCGGCGAGCTGGTGCGCGGCATGCACCGCTGGGGAGCGACCGTGATGGTGGTGCTCGTCTTCCTCCACATGGGCCGCACGTTCGTCTTCGGCGCCTACAAGTACCCGCGCGAGCTGAACTGGATCATCGGCGTGGTCCTGCTCATCCTCACGATGGCGATGGCGTTCACGGGCTACCTGCTGCCGTTCGACCAGCGCTCCTTCTGGGCCACGGTCGTGGGCGTGAACATCAACGCGTCCGGCCCAATCATGGGCCCGTACCTCGCCGACTTCCTTCGCGCGGGGCCTGAGTTCACGGCCACCACGCTCAGCCGCTTCTACGCGATCCACATGCTGCTGATCCCCGGGCTGATCGCGGCGCTGATCGGCGCCCACATCTACCTGGTCACGAAGCTCGGCACGACCGCGCCCCCGTGGCTGAAGGCGGAAAAAGCTCGCGAACTCGCGAAAGAAGAGCTATAGCGGATGGACCAACGCCAGAAGGAGCAGTACCTCCGCGAGTACTCGACCCTGAAGAACCAGGGGAAGCCGTTCTTCCCGTACGCGATCATGAAGGACAGCGTGATGGCGTGCGTGGTGCTCGCCGTCATCATCGCGATGGCGATCCTGCTCGGCGCCGAGCTCGGCCCCAAGGCCGACCCGACCACCACCAGCTACGTGCCGCGGCCGGAGTGGTACTTCTTCTTCCTCTTCGAGCTGCTGCGCATCATCAAGCCGCCGTCGATCGTGTTCATCGCGACGATCGGCATACCGACGATCTGCATGGTGCTGCTGATCCTGCTGCCGTTCATCGACCGCGGCCCGGAGCGCCACCCGCTCCGTCGTCCGATCGCCATGACCGCCGCGATCACTGTGTTCGCCGCGATGGCGTACCTCTCGATCGAGGGCGCGGTCGCCGGCGCCCCGGGCGAGATCACTCTGAAGACCGCTCCGCAGTACGAGCGCGGCAAGCTGGTTGCCGCCGCCTCCGGCTGCCAGGGCTGCCACAAGATCGGCGAGAACGGCAACGCCGGACCCGGTCCCGACCTCACCCACATCGGGGCGCGCCTGCCACGGCAGGCGATCGCGCGGACGCTCGTGAACCCGACGGCCCCGATGCCGTCGTACGCGACGCTCCGCCAGAAGAACCCCCAGCAATTCAACGCCCTCGTCGACTTCCTCGCCTCGCTCCGCTGACGCTCCAATGAGCGCGCGGCGCAGCGCAGAGGGCAGTCCCGACCGGGTGGGCACCTTGCCGGAGCAGCAGGTGCGGGCGATGTTCGACCGCATCGCGTCGGTCTACGACGTGATGAACTCGGTCATGAGCGCCGGCATGCACCATCGCTGGCGGGAGCGGGCGGCGGATCTCGCCCGGCTCGAGCCGGGCGCGCGCGCGCTCGACGTGGCCACCGGCACCGGCGACCTCGCCATCGCGCTCAAGCGGCGCGTCGGGCCGGACGGCGAGGTGGTCGGCTCGGACTTCTCGGAGAAGATGCTCGAGCTGGCGCGGAAGAAGTCGAGCGACGTGCACTTCGAGTGGGCGAACGCGCTCGAGCTCCCCTACGAAGACGACAGCTTCGACGCCGCCACCGTGGGCTTCGGCGCGCGCAACTTCTCCGATCTCGCGCGGGGCCTGGGCGAGATGGTCCGAGTCGTGCGGCCCGGCGGGCGCATCGTGGTGCTGGAGCTCACTACCCCGCAGAGGCCGCCGCTGTCCTGGTTCTTCACGCTCTGGTTCGACCGCGCGGTGCCGCTCCTCGGCCGCGTGGCGGGGGACTCTGACGCCTACAGCTACCTGCCGAGCTCGGTGAAGCGCTTCCCCGCACCACGCGAGCTCGCCGCCCTCGCGGCGTCGCTGGGCCTCGACGAGGTGCGCTACGTGCTCACCGCAGGGGGCATCGTTGCCCTCCACTCGGGTACGGTCTCTCAAGCGTGACGGCTATCAGCTCTGGGGACACGGGCTCTGCGCCTGCCCTCGCGCAGTTAGAGCCTGTGCTGAACGCGGGCGGACGGCGCCTGATCGATCTCCTCGTGCGCACCGAGGGGCGGCTCGCCGAGCTTGCGAACGGGCACGGCGATGGGCTCTCGCGCCATGCCGGCGAGACCCTCACCGCCGGCGGCAAGCGCCTGCGGCCGATCACCGTGTTCCTCTGCTCGGGCGATGCGGATGGCGACGACCTCGTGCGCGCGGCCACCGCCGTGGAGCTGGTGCACATGGCCACGCTCGTCCACGACGACGTGCTCGACCGGGCGATGTTGCGGCGCGGGCGCGCCACGGTGTTCCACGCGGGCGGGCGCCCGGCCGCCACCGCCACCGGCGACTTCTTGTTCTCGCGGGCATTCGAGGAGCTCGTGCGCACCGGCAGCGGCGAGGCAGTGCGCACGCTCTCCGACGCCTCGAGCGCGCTTGCGAGCGGCGAGCTGATGCAGCGCGCCGACGCGTGGTCCGACGACGTGAGCGCCGAGCGCTATCTCGAGCGTTGCGAGCTGAAGACCGCTCGGCTGTTCTGGGCGTCCTGCCGCCTCGGAGCGCTGCTCGAGCCCGGCAACGGCGACGGCTCGAAGGTGAAGGCGCTCGCCGCCTTCGGGTCTCGAATCGGAATCGCGTTCCAGATCTTCGACGACGTGCTCGACGTCTCCGGGCCGCCTGAGCGCACCGGCAAGCAGCGCGGGGCGGATCTCCTCGACGGCACGATCACGCTGCCGCTGATCCTCGCCCGCCGCCGCGACGACCGCTTGCGCGACCTCGACCTGCGCTCGGAGGTGACGGACGCCGAGCGCGCCGAGGAGGTCTGCGTGCGGATCGCCGACACCGGTGCGCTCGCCGACTCGCGTGAGGTCGCGCTCCGCTACGTGGCCGAGGCGAAGCAGTCGCTCGACGGGCTCGAGCTCACGCCGCAGCAGCGCACCGCGCTCGAGCTCGTGGCGGACGGCGTGGTCGAGCGCTACGCCTAGCGCCTGCGGGCGGCGCCCTCGCGCCTGCGCGGAAGCTGGAAGCGCCCGGCCGGGTGGAACTCCGGATCCTGGTTCACGGGTGAGAGGTCGGGGTTGTCGCCGAGAGGCGTCTCCGCGTCGAGCCCGATGCCCGGGTACGGATCGCGGTCGGCCTCGCGCGACGCGTCCACGAGCCGGCCGTCCCTGTCGAGGGTCTTCGCGCGCGCGGTGGCCACGAGCAGGGCAGCGGCCGCCAGCGGGAACACACCCGCCGCAAGCCCGGCGACGGCGTACTCAGGCCCCGCCTGGCCGGCCAGCACGCCCATCAGCACGTAGAAGACGGCTGTCCCCGCCACCGTCCAGGTCACGAAGCGCGGCCGCGGCCTGCCGGGCCACGGCGCGAGTGCCACGTAGACGGCGAGCCCGAGCCCGATGGCGGCGAGGATGCCTCCAGCGATCAGCTCCCAGTGGCGCCACTTGCCGGTGCCGCTGAGGATGTAGAGGCTCGCGATCGCGAGCACGGTCCAGACGATCGGTGGCCATTTGCGCATGGCCCGCCGCTACCCGGCGTCTCCGAGCGCCGAACGGCGAAGTCGGAGTGTGCGCGCGCCTAGAAGTCCATGGGGAGGATGGCGCCCGCTTCGAGGGCTCCCACGAAGCGGTCGATGTCCTCCGACATGTTGGAGCGCGTCAGGCGAGCGAGGTCCGCGGCCAGTTCCTCCATGCCGCGGTCGAGCTCCTCGTCGAACTCGTCGAGCAGATCCTGCTCGAACACGCCGTCGGCCACCCAGTCGCAGTTCGGGCAATGCAGCCACACTTGCCAAGCGTCGCGGCCGGCCTCCTCCCACTCGGTGGGGTAGACCAGGTGCGAGTTGCAGTCAGCGCACACGTGTAGCCCGTGAGCGGGGGCCTCGTCGATCCGGGGCGCCTCCGGGCGGGCGGTCAGCTCCTGGGCGACCTCGCTGAACGAGACCACCTCGATCGTCTTCCCGCTCGGAAGGACGATCCGCTTCACGCTTTCGTTGTGCTGGGAGTGGCTCATGCTCATTTGCGGCTCGGGAGGAAGCTCCCTGTACGCCCGGTATCGGTCGCTTACGGAGGAACTTGAGACCCGGTTCGAAGTTGCGCAGAGAGCTCTACCGGCGGGGCGAGCCAATACACTCACGCGCCCGTGGTTCTGAGCGACCGCAGCATCCGCGAGGAGATCGATTCCGGCCGCATCGTGATCGATCCCTACGACCCGGCGTTGATCCAGCCGTCGAGCGTCGACGTCCGCGTGGACAGCCGCTTCCGGGTGTTCCACAACGCGCGCTACCCCTACATCGACGTGCGCCAGCCGATGGACGACCTCACCGAGCTCGTGGAAGTGCACGGCGACGCCCCCTTCATCCTGCATCCCGGCGAGTTCGTTCTCGGGCAGACGCTCGAGCGGGTCACCCTGCCGGACGACCTGGTCGCGCGGCTCGAGGGCAAGAGCTCGCTCGGCCGGCTCGGGCTGCTGATCCACTCCACCGCGGGGTTCGTGGACTCCGGCTTCAGCGGCAACCTCACGCTCGAGCTGTCGAACGTGGCGAACCTGCCCATCACCATCTACACGGGCATGCCGATCGGGCAGATCTCGTTCATGCGCATGGACGGCCCGGTGGAGCACCCCTACGGCTCGGACGAGACCGGAAGCAAGTACCAGGGCCAGGGCGAGCCCACCCCCAGCCGCTTCTACCTCAACTTCGAGCGCGAGTCGCAGGGCACCTGAGGTCCCCTTTTCGCCGCTACCCTTAGGTATCGGGGAACCCTTCCGGAGGAGCATCGCCTATGCCGAACATCGGCCCGCTTGAGATCATCATCGTCCTCGTCATCGTGCTCGTGATCTTCGGGCCGAAACGGCTGCCGGAGCTCGGCCGCTCGATGGGGCGCGGCATGCGCGAGTTCAAGGACTCGGTCACCGGCAACGACAAGGACGACGACGACGATCGCCCGGCCGAGCTGTCGCGCGCGGCCGTCGACCAGGGCGTCGCTCCCACCCAGGGTCACGGCGTCCCCGCCGATCCGCCCGCGGCGCCGACCGGAGGCGCCGGCCAGCCCACGCCGCCGGCCGTCCCCGCCGACGACACGGATCCTGCGCAGCCGGTCCAGACCGGCGAGCC
Organism: Thermoleophilaceae bacterium; assembly: GCA_045805385.1. Taxonomy (GTDB): domain Bacteria; phylum Actinomycetota; class Thermoleophilia; order Solirubrobacterales; family Thermoleophilaceae; genus JADGHQ01. The sequence continues at coordinate 35,015 of JBJMLG010000180.1, read as the reverse complement.
CCGCGGCTAGCGGCCGCGGCCGCGTGAAGTGGCCAGGCGACTGAGACCCGTCTCCCACGAGGACCGCCTCACGGTCGTCGAGCATCTCGACGAGCTGCGCACGCGCATCATCGTCGCGGTCCTCACGTTCCTCACCGCCTTCGGTCTCTGCATGTGGCAGCGGCACGCGATCCTCGACATCGTGAACAAGCCGCTGCACGGACGTGAGCCGATCACCCTCGGGGTGACCGAGCCGTTCATGACCACGGTTACCCTGGCGGCGTACGCGGCGATCGTGATCGCGCTCCCGGTGCTGATCTACCAGATCTACGCCTTCGTGCTTCCGGCTTTCTCTCCGACCGAGAAGCGGGTGGCGCTGCCGCTCATGCTCATGGTGCCGTTCCTGTTCATCGCCGGCGTCGTCTTCGGCTACTTCGTGGTGCTGCCGCCGGCCCTGAAGTTCCTGCTCAACTTCAACCAGCACGACTTCAACGTGCAGATCCGCGCGCGCGACTACTACAGCTTCGTGTCGCTCACGCTCGTGTCCTGCGGGATCCTGTTCCAGGTGCCCGTCGGCATCCTGGCGCTGAACCGCCTCGGCGTCGTGACGCCCACCCAGCTGCGCAAGAACAGGCGCTACGCGATCCTCGTCTGCGCGGTCGTCGCGGCCCTGCTTCCGAGCGTCGATCCGGTCTCGATGATCATCGAGATGGTGCCCCTGGTCGTCCTCTACGAGCTGAGTATCCTTCTCGCGAGCGCCTTCGGCCGCCCCTCCGCGGACGTATCGGAACGGCTGGCTCAACCCGAGGGCTCGTAGGCCAGGGAACTCTCACAGCATGCTCTTCGACCTGAAAGGCAGACGCCGCCACGCGGTGCAGGCGACCTATCTGTTGCTCGCCGTCCTGATGGGCGGCGGCCTGGTGCTGTTCGGGATCGGCGGCGGCTCTCTGAACGGCGGCCTGCTCGACGCCTTCAAGGGCGGCGGCGGCTCGAGCGGCGACTCCGCGGTGAAGAAGCGGATCGACAACGAGAAGAAGCAGCTCGTGCTCAACCCGCAGAACGAGGTCGTGCTGAAGGCGCTCGTGCGCGACAACTACCAGCTCGCGGCGGCGAACGTGGATCCGAGCACCAGCCAGTTCACGAAGGATGCCAAGGGCGACCTCCAGCAGGCCGCGCTCTACTGGCAGAAGTACCTCGGGACCACGCCGAACACGGTGGACCCGTCGCTCGCGCAGACCATGATCCAGGTCTACGGGCAGGGTGGCCTGAACAAGGCGGCGCCGGCCGCGCAGGCGGCCGAGGTGGTGGCGCAGGCCAGCCCGAATCCCAACGCCTACCTCCAGCTGGCGCAGTACGCGACGCTGGCGGGCCAGACGCGCAAGGCGGAGCTCGCGGGGCAGAAAGCGATCGCGCTCGCTCCCAAGAGCCAGCGTAGTAGCGTTAAGGCCCTGCTGAAGCAGTACAAGACGGCCAGCGCTCAGCCCACGAGCACCACGGGTGGGGGTGGCTAGCGCATACGCCGGCTCGAGGGGCGAGACGGCGCACATCGCAGTGCCAACCGAGAGACGAGGAGTCAGGTGAACTTCCAGATCAACGACGAGTCCATCGACGGCGATACCCACGTCATCGAGCTGGGCGGCGAAATCGACCTCTACACCGCGCCCGAGTTCAAGGAGCGCATGGTGCAGGTGATCGAGGACGGCAAGAAGCAGGTGATCGTCGACCTCTCGAAGGCCACCTTCATCGACTCGACCACGCTCGGCGTCCTGGTGGGCGGGGTGAAGCGCCTGCGTCCGGCCGGCGGCACGCTCGCGCTCGTCTGCAGCGACCAGAACATCGTCAAGATCTTCGAGATCACGGGGCTCGACCGGGTCTTCCCGATCCACGCCACCCGCGACGAGGCGCTTTCGGCGGTCAAGCAGGGCGGCGCGGCCTAGAGCCGAATCGCTCGCTTGCCGCGCCTTTTCGCGGCATCGGGCTGCGAATACAATTGCCTGCTGTTCCCGGGCCGTTAGCTCAATTGGCAGAGCAGGGGACTCTTAATCCCAAGGTTGCAGGTTCGATTCCTGCACGGCCCATGAAGAGGTGTTGTCATGACCGTTGTAAAAACGCGGTCATCTCAGCGCCAGCGGCCCCGGTTTGCCACCCGCTGGTCGTCGAGCGGAGCATATGATCGTGTTGCTGCTCGGCTCAGCACTCGGAAGTGTTGCGCTGACGGGTCTTCTGTCCGTCGCGCTGGGACGACTGACCCATTGGCGGCCCGCCGCCTGCTGGCTCGTCGCTGGCATCCTTGTCATGGTGGCTGGAGCGATAATCGGATTTTGGCTCGGCGGGTCGCTCTCTAACGAAGGCTGTGACGACATCTGCGACACACCTTCGTGGCGCGGGCTGCTTGCCGGGTTGGCCGCGGCCGCCGCGCAGCTGGCAGTCATTGTGCTCGCGGGAGTCGCGCTTGTCGCTCGCCGGCGACCGGCCGGACGAGGCTGAAAAGCCGTTCAGCCAACATCTCATGAACCAGGCCCCCGCCGGCGCGGGGGCCTTTCTCGTGCCGGGTCTGGTACACCGCGTCCAACGCTCTGCAAGACCTTGTACAGCGCGTAGGAACTCGCGAAACCACTTAGGTGCAGGGGGGTTTCTGCGTATGTGCACTGGGCACACGAACAGTGATGGCATCGCAGAACTCCACCAGGGACAGCTGGGACGGAACGACTCAGGAGATCGCCGCCATCCATCTGCAAACCGACTCGAACGCGGTCACGGGCGACCCGCGGAGCGAGTCGGAGCGCTTCGCCGAAGGGTGCGAGGAGCGCATGCTCGCCAACGAGCGAACCGCGTGCCACACCAACTGGCGTCGCATCTGTTTCAACCGCTGACGGCGGTGACCTGAGTCTCCTCCGCGGCGCCGCCCCCGCGGCGCCGCTTCGCCGACTCTTGTGCGGAGTGTGGCTAACCCCACCCCCAAGTGTCGAGGCGACCGCATTGGACGCGGTGATCCGCGGAGGGAGGATGCCCGCAGAGCTTGCATCGACTCGCACTCGCAATGGCCACCTTCCAAACAACCACCACCGTCGTCGTGAACCCGGAGCACGTGGTCGACGTCCTCACCGATCCCGACCGGATCGCCGTGTGGTCGCCGATCCCCTTCGAGCTCGAGGAGTTCGACGGCGACCGCCTCCGCACCGGCAGCCAGGCCCGCGTGACGGGCAAGCTGGCCGGCCGGCGGCTCTCCTTCGACGTCGAGATCATCGAGGCAGCGGGCAACCGCCTCGCGCTGCGCGCGACGGGCCCGGTCGACCTCGATGTCGAGTACGACGTCGAGCAGCACAACGAAACGTCGGAACTGCGCGCTCTCGTCTCAGTGCGCAGCGCCGGCGGGCTCCTCGGCCGCGTCATCTCCGGCGCCACCGAAGGGCTCCTGGGCGCCGGCATGTTGAACACGGCCGTCGCCCGGATCGCACGCGAAGCCGAGGCTCGCCCCGCCCCGGCACTCGCGGCCTGACCCCTCCCCCTCAGCCCCCGCCTCGCGCGCCGCTCCTCCCGCCCCTCGAGAGGAGCGGCGTAGGCGTGGGGTAATGTCTCGCCGCATGGCGGATCAGGAGCTCGCGTGCCTCGACGGCCGCATCGCCGCGGCTGAGGAGACCGCCATCCCGGTCACGGACGAGGGCTTTCTCCGCGGCGACGGGGTGTTCGAGGTCGCGCGCGTCTACGCCGGCGCGCCGTACGCCCTCCCCGAGCACTTCGACCGCATGGAACGCTCGGCGGCGAACCTGCGCCTGGAGCAGCGGGTGCCGCGTGCCGAGCTGGAGCGCGAGACGAGCGAGCTGCTCGCCGCCCGGGGCGACTCGTTCGACGGCTGCCTTCGCTATGTGCTCACGCGCGGCGGCCGGCGGCTGGTGATGACCGAGCCGCTCAAGGAGCCGGCGCACGACCTCGGCGTCTGCTTCGTCACATACGCCCCCACGCGCATTCTCGACGGCGTCAAGTCGCTGTCGTATGCGGGGAACATGCTCGCCACCCGCATCGCCTGCGGGCGCGGCTTCGACGAGGCCGTGCTGGTCACGCCCCACGGGCGTGTGCTGGAGGCGCCCACCTCGTCGATCTTCTGGGCGGGCGACGACGGCCGTCTATGCACCACGCCGCTCGCGGACCACATCCTCGCGTCGATCACGCGACAGCGCCTGATGGAGCTGGTGGAGGTCGAGGAACGGCCGATCACCGCCGACGAGCTGCTGGGCGCCGCCGAGGCGTTCCTCGCCTCCACCACGCGCCAGGTGCACCCGATCGCGCGCATCGAGGACTCGCGGCTCGAGTCGCCGGGCCCGCGCACACGCGAGGCGGCGGACGCGTTTGCCGCGCACCTCGAAGAGGCGCTCGGCCGTCCCGTGGCTCGCTGATCTAGAGGAGGGCGAGCAGCAGGCCGGCCAGCGCGGTGGCGAGCAGCAGTGCGGTGAGTGCGGTCTCGTAGCGCGCATCCGAGAGGCTCGCGAACAGACGCCGTCCGGCGAGGTGGCCCGCGAGCACGAGCGGCACGAGTGCCGCGAGCGCCGCCGGGTTCGGGGCGGCGTGGAAGGTGCCCGTGGCGACGAGGGCGAGCGCGCCGATCAGCGACAGCCCGAGGAAGCAGAGCACCAGCGTGTCGCGCACCTGGCTCGGGCGGGCGCTGCGCCCGAGCAGATAGAGCACGAGTGGAGGCCCGTTCGTGGTGGTGGAGGTGGTGAGGGCGCCGGCCGCGAGCCCGGCGGCCGCGAGGTGCACTCCGCCCGGCTTGTAGTGCCTGTAGCGCTGGACACGGCGAAGGGCCAGGGTCGCGAGCACGCCTACCGTGACGGCCACCTGGAGCGCCGTCGGGCTGAGCGAGCGCAGCACGACCACGCCCGCCACCGCGCCTGGAACGGCGAACAGGAGCGCGCCGCGAGACTCCGGCACGAGAGGCTCGGCCGCCCGGCCCTCGCCGAACAGCGTGAGCAGGTTCACCTCGGCGGCTAGCACCAGCGAGAGACCGACAGCGTGCTCCGGTGAGGTCGCCGCGAACAGCAGCGGCGCGGCGACCAGCGCGAAGCCGAAGCCGGTGGCCGACTGGATCAGCGCGCCGGCCATGACCGCGACGGCCGCTGCGACGTCGAGGGCGCTCACGCGCCGATTACAGCTACGACGGGCGCGGGACCCTGCGCTCGGGCACTTCCGGCTGAGGTCGTGTCGCCGCGCCGTCGATCTGATAGCTCACGTACCAGGCCACGTGCCGCGCAACGCCCGCAGCCACGCCCACGGCTTCGATTGCGCCAACGATCAGCTTTCGCCGAACCACTGAATCCATGATAGGCCCGCCTCAGTCGGACTGCGGAAACTTGATGCGGATCCGCACTAGACCGGTAATCGGCCGCGTTCGCCGCAACTGGAGCAGGACGCGCCGCCACACCGCGAACGACGAGCGGCTCGCCTAGGATGGCCGCGCGGCCATGCGAATAGCCACCATCGTCGGGAACCGCCCGCAGTTCGTGAAGGCCGCAGCCGTATCGCGCCGCCTGCGCGAGGGCCACGAAGAGCTGCTCATCCACACCGGGCAGCACTACGACGACGAGCTCTCGCGGATCTTCTTCGAGGAGCTCGGGGTGCCCGCGCCGGACCGCCAGCTCGGCGTCGGGCCGGGGACGGCGACCGAGCAGACCTCGCGCCTGCTCGCCTCGCTCGAGCCCGAACTGCGCGCCTACGAGCCCGATCTCGTCCTCGTCTATGGCGACACCACCTCCACGCTCGCCGGCGCGGTCGCGGCCGCGCAGGAGCAGATCCCCCTCGCCCACGTGGAGGCGGGCATGCGCTCGTTCGACCGCCGCATGCCCGAGGAGCTGAACCGCGTGCTCACCGACCACGCGAGCGACCTCCTGCTCTGCTCGACCGAGACGGCTGTGCGCAACCTGAAGCACGAGGCCGTCCTGGGGCAGGCGCACCTGGTGGGCGACGTGATGGCCGACGTGTCGCTCGCCTTCGCCGACGTCGCGGAGGAGCGCTCGAATGCGCTGGAGGAGCAGGGGGTGGAGCCGGGTGAGTACCTGCTCGTGACCGCACACCGAGCCGGCAACGTGGACGACCCGCAGCGGCTCGCGATGCTCGTGGAGGTGCTCGAAGCGCTCCCGCTTCGCACGGTCTTCCCGGTGCACCCGCGCACGCGCGCGCGCCTCGAGGCGACCGGCATGCTCGGGCGACTCCTGAAGGCGCCCAACGTGAAGCTCGCCCCGCCGCTCGGCTACCTCGACTTCATAACGCTCGAGCGGCACGCCCGCGCGATCCTCACGGATTCCGGCGGCGTCCAGAAGGAGGCCTATCTACTCGGTGTGCAGTGCATCACGCTCCGGAACACGACGGAGTGGGTGGAAACGGTCGAGTCCGGCTGGAACGTGCTCGTGGATCTCGACCGCGAGGCCGTCCTGCGCGCGCTGGAGCAGCCTCCGCCGCCCGGGCCGCGTCCGGAGCTCTACGGCGGGGGCCATGCCGGAGAGCGCATTTTCGACGTGCTCTCGGCTTACACTCGTAGGCAATGAAGATCGGGATCGTCGGCCTCGGCTACGTGGGGCTTCCACTGGCCGTGGCCTTCTGTGAGGCAGGGCATGAAGTGATCGGCCTCGACATCGACTCTCGGCGAGTGTCGATGATCGCGTCCGGCGAGAGCTACGTGGAGGACATCTCCAGCGAGCGCGTGCGCGCCGTGGGGGATCTGTTCTCCGCCACCACCCGCTACGAGGAGCTCACGCCGGCGGACGCGGTGATCATCGCCGTGCCCACGCCGCTCACGCGCAACCGCGAGCCGGACCTCGGGCCGCTGATCTCGGCGGGCACCTCGCTGGCGGGCGTTGTGCGCGAGGGACAGCTCGTGGTGCTCGAGTCGACCACCTATCCCGGCACCACGCGCGAGCGACTCGTGCCGCTGCTCGAGGAGTCGGGCCTCGCGGCCGGTCGCGACCTGCACGTGGCGTTCTCGCCCGAGCGCGTGGATCCCGGGCGCACCGACTACACGATGAAGAACACACCCAAGGTCGTCGGCGGCCTCACGCCGGCGTGCCTCGAACGCGCGGTTGCGATGTACAGCGAAGTGTGCGACCACGTGATTCCGGTCTCCGGGCCGGACACGGCCGAGATGACGAAGCTGCTCGAGAACATCTTCCGCTCGGTGAACATCGCGCTCGTGAACGAGCTGGCGATCGTGGCCGACCGCATGGGGCTCGATATCTGGGAGGTCGTGGAGGCGGCGGCTACCAAGCCATACGGCTTCATGCGCTTCGATCCGGGTCCCGGGATGGGCGGTCACTGCCTGCCGGTCGATCCGTTCTACCTGGCCTGGCGGGCGCGCGAGTTCGACGTCCAGACCGAGTTCGTAGAGCTCGCCGGCGAGGTGAACCAGACGATGCCGTACTTCTGCGTCGAAAAGGTCTCCCACGCGCTGAACGACCACGCCAAGCCCGTGCGCGGATCGCGCATAGCGATCGTCGGCGTGTCGTACAAGCCGGGCGTCGGCGACCTGCGCGAGTCGCCGGCCCTGAAGATCATGAAGCTGCTGGGCCACTCCGGCGCGCAGCTCGTGTATCACGACGACTACGTGCCGGAGCTGCCCGATCAGGGCCTTTCGAGCGTGCCGCTCGGCGAGGCGCTGTCCGGCGCCGACGCCGCGGTGATCGTGACCGCGCACCCCGACCTCGACGTGCAGGCCATCGTCGACACGGCTCCGCTGGTGGTGGACTTCCGCGGCGTCACGCGCGGGATAGAGGCGAAGAACCTCGTGCGCCTGTGAGCCGCCCCGTCCAGCTGGGCGTGGTCGGCCTCGGCTACTGGGGGCCGAACCTCGCCCGCAACTTCGACCGCCTGCCGGACTCGGACCTGCGCTGGATCTGCGACGCGTCGGAGGATGCGGTGGCGCGCTGGTCGCCCGAGTTCCCTCGCGCACGGACCACGACCGACCTCGCGGAGATGCTTGCCGATCCCGAGCTCGAGGCGGTGGCCGTGGCCACTCCGGTGCCCGCGCACGCGGAGACGGCGCAGCGCGTGCTCGCGGCCGGGAAACACTGCTTCGTGGAGAAGCCGCTGGCGCAGTCCGTGGCGGAGGCCGAGAGCGTCCTGACGGCTGCGCGTGACGCGGACCGCACGCTGATGGTGGGGCACCTGCTCGAGTACCACCCAGGCGTGCAGAAGCTCAAGGAGATCGCCGACTCCGGCGACCTCGGCGACATCCTCTACGTCTACTCGAACCGGCTGAACCTCGGCAAGCTGCGCCCGAACGAGAACGCGCTCTGGTCGCTCGGCGCGCACGATGTGTCGGTGCTGCTGTACCTGGTGGACGAGGAACCGGCGGAATGCCACGCCTTCGGCGAGAGCTACATGCAGCCGGGCATCGAGGACGTCGCCTTCAGCTATCTGCGCTTCCCGTCCGGAATTGCGGCGCACCTGCATCTCTCGTGGCTCGACCCGCACAAGGAGCGCCGCGTGACCGTGGTCGGCTCCAAGAAGATGGCCACGTTCGACGACATGGAGATCGAGCAGAAGCTGAAGGTGTACGACAAGGGCTTCGACCAGCCGTCCACGTCGTACGGCGAGTACATCACGCGCTCGGGTGACGTCTACAGCCCGCACATCTCCAACGAGGAGCCGCTGCGCATCGAGTGCACGCACTTCATCGAGCGCGTCCGCGACGGCGCCGAGCCGCGCTCCGGCGGCGAGAGTGGCCTGCGCGTGGTGCGGGTGCTCGAGGCGCTGCAACGCTCGCTCGACCGGAGCTCGCGTGCTGCAGCCGTCTGACCGCGCCCCGGGACTGCTGCTCGGCGAGGGCGTCGAGCTTTCGGACAGCGTTGAGATCGGCGGCCACGTGGTGATCCACGCCGGCACAGTCGTGGGCGAGGGCGTGCGCATCCAGGACGGTGTGATCCTCGGAAAGCCCGTCGCGCTCGGCCCGCGCTCCCGCGCGTCGCGCGAGACGCCGTCACCGCTGGTGATCGAGCCGCACGCCACCATCTGCGCCGCTGCGGTGGTGCTCGCCGGCGCCCGGATCGGGGAGGGCGCCGTGGTCGGCGACCAGGCGCACGTGCGCGAGCGCGCCTCCGTCGGCGCGGGCTCGGTGGTGGGCCGCGGCTCGGCGATCGACAACGACGTCCGGGTCGGATCCGGCGTCCGGATCCAGACTGGCTGCTACATCACCGCAAACAGCGTGGTCGAGGACGAGGTGTTCGTCGCGCCAGGCGTGGTGACCACGAACGACAACACGGCAGGCCGCCACGACGGCGACTATTCGATCGTGGGGGCGATCCTCCGCCGGGCTTGCCGCGTGGGCGGCCGGGCGGTGCTGCTCCCCGGCGTGGAGGTCGGCGAGGAGGCGTTCGTGGCCGCCGGCGCGGTCGTCACGCGCGACGTGCCGCCTAGAACCCTGGTTATGGGGGTACCGGCTCGTCCGATGGGCGAGGTGGGGGACGAGGAGCTGATCGAGCGGTGGCGCTGAGGCGCCGGCGCCGGCCGCTCTACGGGCGCGGCACGGCGGGCCTGGCGATCGTCGCCGGCATCGCAAGCCTGGCCGTGATCGGCAACGAGGTAGCCCGCGTGTGGCGCCGCGGTTCGGCTCCGCTGCCGACCGAGACGCCGCATGTGCTCGGCGCGGCCGAGGAGGCCGTGGCCGAGACCGTCACCGTGGCGGTCGCGGGCTACCAGCACGCGTCCGAGCGCGAGAACGCGCTCCTCAACCTGTTCGGCTCGTTCGTGATCACGTTTCTCTCGGCCCGCGGCATCGCCCACCTGCTGCGCGGCCGCGGCCGCCTGGGCCCCTTTCGGGATGTCTTCCTGGGCCGCCGCCACATCCACCACTTCGTGCCGGGGATCTTGCTCACCTTCGCGGCGGGCTCCGCGGCGATCGCCTCCGGCAGCGAGCGCCTGAAGCCGAAGCTGGCGCTCGCGTTCGGCACCGGCATGGGGCTGACGCTCGACGAGTCGGCGCTGCTGCTCGAGCTCGACGACGTCTACTGGCGCCGGGAGGGCGTGGTGAGCGTGCAGATCACGCTGTCGGTGACCGCCATGCTCGCCTCGCTCGTGCTGGCGCTGAGGCTCCTCCGCCGCGGCGAGGCGGCCGTGCTGCCCGAGGGCTGACTCAGGCGACCTTCTGCAGCCGGCGCGCGGCCTCGGTCCAGATCATCTGGTCGCGCTCCGGCCCGACGCTGACCATCACGACCGGCACGCCGGTGTGGTCCGCGATGAAGTCGAGGTAGTCACGGGCCGCCTGCGGCAGATCCTCGATCGAGCGCGCGGCGGTGATGTCCTCCGTCCAGCCGGGCAGCTCGACGTAGTCGCCGCGAACCTTGTGCACGATCGACTGGTGGTAGGGGAACTCGTCGAAGCGCGAGCCCTCGGGGCCGAGGTAGCGGGTTGCGACGTACAGCGGGTCGATCCCTGTGAGCACGTCGAGCTTGGTGATCACGAGCCCCGTGAGTCCGTTCAGCCTGGCGGCATAGCGCAGCCCCACCAGGTCCAGCCAGCCGGTCCGTCGGGCACGGCCCGTGGTGGTGCCGAACTCGGCCCCGACCTCGCGCAGTCGCGCGCCGGTCTCGTCCTCGAGCTCTGTGGGGAACGGCCCGGCGCCCACGCGCGTGACGTACGCCTTGGCGATGCCCCACACGTCGTCGATGTCGCGCGGCCCTACCCCGGCGCCAACGCAGGCGGCGCCGGCGATCGGGTTCGACGAGGTGACGAACGGATAGGTGCCGTGGTCGATGTCGAGCAGCGTGCCCTGCGCTCCCTCGAACACGACGAGCCCGTCCTCGTCGAGCGCGTCCCACACGATGCGCTGCGTGTCCGCGATGTGCGCCTCGATGCGGTGGCCGTACGCGAGGTACTGCTCGGTCATCGTGTGGAGGTCGAGCGAGGGGTCCTTCGCGTACGGGCGAAGCGACTGGCGCTTGGGCTCGAGCGCCGTTGCGATCTTCTGCTTGAGGATCTTCTCGTCGAGCAGGTCCTGCACGCGGATGCCGAGCCGCGCCGCCTTGTCCGCGTACGCCGGGCCGATGCCGCGGCGCGTGGTGCCGATCTGCAGCTTGCCGAGCTTCGTCTCGCCCTCATGGTCGAGGAGCATGTGGTACGGCATGATCAGGTGCGCGTTGGCGGAGATGCGCAGCCCGCTGGCGTCGACGCCGCGCTGCCGCAGCTCGTCCAGCTCGGAGATGATCACCTTCGGGTCGACCACCACCCCGTTGCCGATCAGGCAGAGCTTGCGCGGATAGAGGATGCCCGAGGGGACGAGATGGAACTTGTAGACCTCGTCGCCGCGCACGATGGTGTGGCCGGCGTTGTTCCCGCCCTGGAAGCGCACGACCACGTCCGCCTGCTCGGCGATCAGGTCCGTGACCTTGCCCTTTCCCTCGTCGCCCCACTGGGCGCCGACCACGACTAGTCCTGGCATAGCGAATCGAGTCTAGGGCGCGGACGCCATACGCAGGTCGCGGCCCATGATCGGGATCGGGTCGCCGCAGATCTCCGCGAGCCGCGACACGGTGCGCGCGCCCACCTGCTCGCGCAGCTCGTCGAGATCCATGAGGTTCGTGGTGACCACGATCGAGGACTCCTCCTGCCAGCGCTCGTTCACGATCGAGTAGAGCTGCTCGAGCACCCACTCGGTGCGCTTCTCCGCTCCCAGGTCGTCGAGATGCAGCAGATCAACGTCGCACAGACGCCGGAAGAAGCCCAGGTAGGAGTCGCCGGAATCGCGCTCGTAGGTCTCCTTGATGTCGGCGAGCAGGCGCGGCACCGAGTAGATTGCGACGGAGCGCCCGGCCTCGAGCGCCGCCTTCGAGACGAGCATCGCGAGCGACGTCTTGCCGGTGCCGACGTCGCCGTAGAACCACAGACCCCGCCCTTGGTCGAGGCGCTCGGCGATCCGCTCGGTGAACTCGCGGACGCTGCGGAGCACGAACGGGTCCATGTCGGCGATCGGCTTGCGCTCGAAGGAGACGCCGCGGAAACGCTTCGGCACGCCGGTGCCCATGCGCCGGCTGTGCGCGCGGTTGATGCGGCGCTCTCGACAAGAGCAGGGGCGCGCGGCGTTGTCGTCGCCGAGGATCCAGCCGCTGCCGTCGCAGAGGTGCTCGGGGCAGAAGCCGTCGGCCGGGTCTATGCCGATGCGCGACACGTCGGCGGAGCCGCGGTCCTCGGGCTCGTGGCCGAACGTCGCGTCCCCGGCCGGCTGGGTCACAGTCCCTCTTCGGGCACGCCCGCGATGGCGGGCTCGCCGGGACGCTCGCGGTAGAGGTTCGCGAACTTCGGATAGCGGGACAGGAACGTGAGCACGACGTCCCCGACCGGGCCGTTGCGGTGCTTGGAAACGATCACGTCGGCCTCGCCCGGGCGGTCGGAGTCGCGGTTGTAGTACTCGTCGCGGTAGATGAACATCACGAGGTCCGCGTCCTGCTCGATCTGGCCGGACTCGCGGAGGTCGGACAAGAGTGGCCGCTTGTCCGGACGCGACTCCACCGCGCGCGAGAGCTGCGAGACCGCGATCACCGGGATCTTCAGCTCGCGCGCGAGGATCTTCAGGCCGCGGCTGATCTGGCCGATCTGCTCGACGCGGCTGGCCGAGCTGTCCTCGGGCCGCATCAGCTGCAGGTAGTCCACGACCAGCAGGCCGAGCTCCTTGCGGGAGTGGAGACGGCGCGCCTTGGCGCGCAGCTCGAGGATGCCGATATCGCTCGAGTCATCCACGTAAAGCGGCGCGCGGGCGAGCCGCTCGGTGGCCTTCACGACCTTGGGCCAGCGGTCGGGCTTCACACGGCCCTTGCGGAGGTCGTCGCCGTTCAGCTTCGCCTGAGAGGCGATGAAGCGCTGTGCGAGCTCGGTCTCGGACATCTCGAGCGAGAAGAGCGCGACCGGGCGGTCGTGCTCGACCGCGGCGTTCTCCGCGATGTTCACCACGAGCGCGGACTTGCCCATCGACGGGCGCGCGGCCAGCACGATCAGATTGCCGGGCTGGAAGCCGCCCGTGAGCTCGTCGAGGTCCTTGAACCCGGACGGCGTGCCGGTGAGCGCGACGCCCTCGCGCGAGACCATTTCGAGCTTGTCGAGCTCGTCGTGGAGCACGTCCTCGATCGCCCGCAGCTCGCCGGTGCGGTCCTCGTGCCCGATCCGGAAGAAGGTGGCCTCGGCCCGCTCGACCAGCTCATGCGCGTCGCCGGAGAACGAGTAGACCTCGTCGGCGATGTTTCGCGACGCGTCGAGCAGCCTGCGCATGAGCGCGTGCTGCTTGACGATGCGGGCGTAGTGCCGCGCGTTCGCCGCCGCCGGCACGGTGTTCGGCAGCGAATGGATGTACGCCGTGCCGCCGGCCTCCTCCAGCTCGCCGGCTCGCGCCAGCTCCTCGGACACGGTGACGGCGTCGACCGCCTCGGGATCCGCCTTCTCCTTCAGGCGGATCATTGCCCGGAAGATGAGCTGGTGGCGCGGGCGGTAGAAGTCGTCCGGCTTCAGCCGGACGTCGATCAGAACGCCGTCGAGCGCCTGCTCCGCGAGCAGGATGGCGCCGAGGACCGAGGTCTCCGCCTCGAGATTCTGCGGAGGTAGCTTGCCCGCGCCCTGGTCAGGAGCGACAGAAACCGCCACGCGACGTCAAACGGCGAGGCGGTCGGGGATAGGAGCGGCCGCGAGCATCAGGGAATCACGCGACGTTCCGAGTGAATTCTGGTTGCGAAAACCAAGCCGGGCAAGGACGCAGGGGCGAAGCAATATGTCGATATTGCGAGCCCCGAGGACGCCGTCCGGCGCAGGTTTGCAGCCACCAGAATTCACTCGGAGGTCACGATGGTCTTGACGTCGGCGGTAACGCCTTCGCTGACCTCCACGGTCACCATGTGCGTGCCCGTCGTCTTGATCGGGTGCTCCAGCTGAACCTTGCGGCGGTCGAGCTTCAGACCGCGCGCGTTCTTGATCGCGTCGACGATGTCCTGGGCCGTGACCGACCCGAACAGACGGCCGTCGTCGCCCGCCTGCTGGCGAATCGTGAGCACCGTCTTCGTGAGCAGGGCGGCGTTCTCCGACGCCCGCTCGGTCTGCTCCTCCTCCGCACGCTTCGCCGCCTCGATGCGCCGCCGCGCCTCGGCTATCGCGCCGGGCGTTGCGGGCTGGGCGAGCTTGCGCGGGACGAGGAAGTTCCGCAGATAGCCGGCGGAGACGTCGACCACGTCGCCGCGGTCTCCGAGCGTCTCCACCGGCTGCAGCAGGATCGCCTGAGCCATGCCTACCGGTCCGCGACGTACGGCAGGAGCCCCAGCTCTCGCCCGCGCTTGATGGCGATTGCGAGCTGACGCTGATGCCTGCGGCACGCGCCCGTGATGCGAGCGGAGCGGATCTTGCCCTTCTCGCTCATGGCGCGGCGCAGGGTGCCGAAGTCCTTGTAGTCGACGACGTCGACCTTGTCGCGGCAGAAAGCGCAAGGCTTCCGCCGACCACTGCCGGGGCCGCCCTTCCTATCGCGGCGCCGGGTCTGCTGCCGGCTGCCTCCGCGTGCTTTTGCCAACTTGAACGAACTCCTTAGAACGGGATGTCGTCGTCCGAGTTCCCGGGTCCCGCGGGCGCAGGAGAGAAGTCGCCGGTATCGGCCGGCACATCGCTCTGCGGCGTGAAACGACCACCGTTCTCGCCGCCGTCCCGCGATCCGAGGAACTGGACCGAATCGGCAATGATATCGACCGACTGGCGCTTGTTGCCGTCCTTGTCCTGCCACTCGCGCCATTCGAGGCGCCCGTCGACCGCTACGGGGCGGCCCTTCTGCAGGTAGGTGGCGCAATTCTCACCCTGCGCTCCCCACACCGTGACGTCGAAGAAGTTGGGCTTGTCCTCCCACTCGCCCGAGGCGTTCCGGCGGCGGGTGTTGCTCGCGATGCGCAGGCTGCAGACGGAGGTGCCGCCGCTCGTGCTGCGCAGCTCGGGATCCCGGGTGAGATTGCCCGTCAGCACGACGCGGTTGATGTTGGTTGCTGCCATGAGGTGATGCTCCTTCAGATCTGATCGGGCGGTCTTGGGCTCGTCAGGCGAGGGTACAAGGGCTCACCGACGCTACGGGCCCCGGCGCCCAGGAAGTTGCAGGAACTTAGGAGTGTTTTGCGGTCCTGTAACGGTTCCGCCGTGGTCGACATCGCCCGGATCGTCCATTCTCCACGAGATGCAGGCTCCGGACCCGGATTCGCGCGCATGGATCGAGTCGCTCACCGGCGACGACGAGCGCGAGCGGCTTCGCGCCCAGGGACGCCTTCAGCGGCTGGTGGCACGGGCGGCGCGCCGTGAGCTGAAGCGGCGCGGAGACGCGGACGCCGCCGAGCTCGCCGACGAGGCGGTGGAGCAGGCGGGCGGACGGCTCCTCGAAAGCCTGGCCGACTACTCGGGCACGAGCCGCTTCACGCTATGGGCGGCGCGCTTCCCGGTGGCAGAGCTGGCGAGGCGCTCCGGAGCCCGGGGGCCGGCATGCGACGAATGCCTCGACCGCCTCGACGAGCACGTGGAGATCGAGCTCGTAGGTGGGGATCCGGACGGCGCGTTGCCGCTCCTCGCGCGCCATCTCGACGGCTGCGATGCGTGCGCCCAGGCACGTGCGGGACTGTTCGAATTCGCACTGCGCAGTGGCTGAAAAGATGCCCGCACACGCGGCAATCCTTGTAGCCTCCGTTCGGCGTGCCGCAATCAGCGAGGGCGCGCAGGGGGCGTGACCGAGCAAGCACCGCAGCAACCAGCCGTCATGGATGCCCGATCCGCGCTGAGCTTCCTGGCGGAGGCGAGCGCTGTCCTGGCGGGCTCGCTCGAGTACGAGCGCACCCTCGCCGAGGTCGCCTCGCTCGCCGTCCCTGACTTCGCCGACTGGTGCTCGGTGGACGTCGTGCAGCCGGACGGAAGCCTGCGTGGCATCACCAGCCGCCACCCGGACGCCGTCAAGGAGGAGTTCCTGATGGAGCTCCGCCGCCGCTACCGCGAGCAGAAGGGCGCCAGCGAAGGGGTCGCGCACGCGATCGCGACCGGTGAGTCGGAGCTGGTCTCGGTCGTGCCGCCGGACGCGGACGCCGGCCTGCTGAAGGGACCCGACGAGGAGCCGCTCTACCGCGAGCTCGCCGCAAGCTCCTACATGATCGTTCCGATGAGCGCCCGGGGCCGCACGATCGGCGCGCTCACGTTCCTATCGCTCAGCCCGGGGCGGCAGTACACCGAGGCCGACCTCGACTTCGCCGAGCATCTCGCCCGCCGCTTCGCCCTCGCCGTGGACAACTCGCGGCTCTACGACGAGGCCGAGGGCGCCCGCGCCCAGCTCGACACGATCTTCGCCTCCATCCCTGTCGGTCTCGCGCTCTACGACCTCGACCTGCGCTGCCTGCGCGTGAACCAGGCGCTCGCCGAGATGAACGGCATGCCACCAGAGGATCACGTCGGGAAGACGGTAGAGGAGCTGCTCGGCCCGGAGATCGGGCCCGAGGTCGCGGAGCAGTACCGCAGGGTGATCGCCTCCGGCGAGCCGCTACTCGACGTGGAGCACATGGGCGAGACGCGTGCGCGGCCCGGTGAGGTGCGAACCTGGCTCACGTCGTACATGCCGGTGCGCGGCTTCGACGGCGAGGTGATCGGGATCACGGTGGTGGTGACCGACGTGACCGAGCGGCGCCGGCTGCTCGACGCCGAACGCGCCGCGCGCCGCCGTGCCGCATTCCTGGCGCAGGCCGGGGAGATCCTCGACTCCTCGCTCGACTACGAGGAGACGCTCACGAACGTGACGCGCATAGCGGTCCCCGCCATCGCCGACTGGTGCGCGATCCAGCTCGTGGACGAGCGCGGGATGATCCGCCAGGTCGCCGTGGCGCACTCGGATCCCGAGCGCGAGCGCTTCGCCTGGGAACTGAACGAGCGCTTCCCGCCCGACCCCGACGCCCGGACCGGCGCGCCGAACGTGATCAGGACCGGCGAGACCGAGTGGGTGCCCGAGATACCCGACGAGCTGCTCGAGGAGGTGATCCCCGACCCCGAGCTCCTGCGGATCATCCGCGATCTCGGCCTCACCTCGGCCATCACCGCCCCGCTTCAGGCGCGCGGCAGGACGCTCGGCGTGATCAGCTTCGTGACGGCGGAGTCGGCGCGCGTGTTCGGGCAAGACGACGTGCGCCTAGCCGAGGATGTGGCCCGCCGCGCCGGTGTGGCCGTGGAGAACGCGCGCCTCTACACGGAGCGCAGCCGCATCGCGCACACGCTCCAGGCACGGCTGCTTCCGGGCCGCCTGCCGGACATTCCGGTCGGCGAGCTGGCGGTGCGCTACCGCGCCGCGGGCGAGCTGCAGGAGGTGGGCGGCGACTTCTACGACGTGTTCGAGCGAAACGGCGGCTGGGAGTTCGTGATCGGCGACGTGGTCGGCAAGGGCCCGGAGGCTGCCGCCGCAACCGCGTTCGCCCGCTACACCCTGCGCGCGTCCGCGATGCGGCCGGGACCGCCATCCGATTCGCTCCACGCGCTCAACTCGGCGATGCAGGCGGAGGCCTCCGACCTCTGCACGGTCTGCGTCGCGAACGTGACGTGCGCATCGGACCGCTGCGGCATCGTCATCGCGCTCGGGGGCCACCCACCGGGACTGCTGCTGCGAGTGGACGGCACGGTCGAGCCGGTGGGCGAGTTCGGGACCATCGTGGGCGCGGCCGAGAACGCCCGCTACACCGACGTGCGCGGGGAGATGCTCCCGGGCGACACCCTCGTGCTCTACACCGACGGCGTGATCGAGACGGGCCCGCTCGAGGACCAGCTCGGCGAGCAGGGCCTGATCGACGTGCTGGCCGGGTTGCGCGGCCGCTCCCCGGAGGAGATCGTGACCGAGGTCGAGCGCACCGCGGTGGAGGCGGCGGGCGGGCGCACGCGCGACGACATCGCCCTGATCGCCTTCCGCTTCCAGCCGGCTCGGGTCGCCGCCGGCAGCGGCTCAGCCGACTCGGCGCCCGCGGGTGCCTAGAGGGGCGGGTTAGCTCGCGCGCGCCGGAGCGTCGGCGGCGGAGCGGGCGGCCACCTGGGCCGTGCCCTCTTCGTCGCGCGCCTCTGCGCGGGAGGGCTGGGAGCGCGGTTCGGGCGGCGGAGGCGCCCCGGGCTTGAGCCGGATCACGCGGAAGCGGAGCACGCCGTCTGTGATCTTCAGCGTGTGCGACAGCCTCTCGATCAGCTCGGGCGAGGCCTCGAGCTGGAACAGGCGGTAGTCCGCCTCGCCGCGGTGATCGATCTCGTAGGCGAGGCGCCGCATGCCCCAGTCGTGCAGGCCGACTAGCTGCCCGTCCGCCTCGATCGTCGAGCGCGCGCTGGAGACGATCTCCTCACGGCGCTCGTCGGGAGCGTTCGGGTCGAGCAGCAGCATCAAGTCGTAGAGCGGCATTCGGCGCGGGAGGTTAGCAGCGGCGCGGGGGCGAGAACCGCTCCGCCGCGGCTTATCGGGACATGGCACGGCGGCGAGCTGGAGCGGCTCCCGGCCTCATGGGCCGGGTGCGATGGGCGAACGTAGGGCGGCTGGCCGCTCTGCTCGCCGCCGGCCTGCTCATTCTCGTGGGGCCGCCCAGGGGCTGCGGACCGTCGTCGGCCGAGCCGCCGGTCGTGGCTGCTCCGGGTCCGCTGCCGCCGGCCGCCGAGCCTCGGGCCGCACGCGGCACCAGGCCTCGACGCGCCCCTCGCCGGCGACCAGTACGCCGGCACCGGCCTGCCCGTGCCGCCGCCCCGGCCCCGCCGCCTGTCGTGCGCGCGGCCCAGCCTGTCCCGCCTGCGCGCGCGCCTGTGCAGCCGGCTCCGGCGCCCGCCCCGGCGGTGGGCGGCGAGTTCGGACCCTAGGTCCGCTCGGTGGAGAGCTCGTGCTCGAGCGGCGGCGGCCGCTCGCCGTTGCGTTTCGCCTCGATGTCGCGCAGCTGCTCGTCGACCCAGTCGCCTGGGTTCCGCGCCGTCACGATCTTCTTGAGCCCGTCCGCCCGCCACTGGCGCTCGTCGGCCGACATGGTGAGCGCGCGGTGCATCGCGTCCGCCTGCTCCTGCACGTCGAACGGATTCACCGACAGCGCAAACTCGCCTAGCTCTTCGTGCGCGCCGGTGTTCTCGGAGAGCAGCGACACGCCCGCGTGCTCGTTCACGAGCGGGCCCTCCTTGGCGACGAGGTTCATGCCGTCGAACATCGCGTTCACGATCAACAGGTCGTAGTGCTTGTAGGCCGCGATCGCCTCGTCGAGGTTTTCGCGCAGCTTGAGGTCGATCGGCATCCAGTCGGTCGTGCCGTGGCGGTGGTTCACGACGGCCACGAGCGCCTCGATCTTCTCGAGGTACTCCACGTACTCGGGCACGTCCTGCCGCGACGGCATGAGCTGGGCGATGAACGTGACGTTCTCGCGGAACTCGGGGTGCTGGGTGAGGAACATGTCGAACGCGGTGAACCCGCGCAGCACGTTCTTCGAGAGGTCAGCCCGGTCCACGCGCAGGATCAGGTGCTCGCGCCTGCGGCGCAGGAGCTCCTGCTCGAACTCGTGCACCTCGGCGCGGGCAGCCGTCCGGTGGAAGCTCTCGGCCGAGATCGGGAGCGGATACGCGCGCACCCACACCTCGCGCCCCTCGAACTTCACGATGCCCGCCTCCTCGTCGACGTCGAGGCCGAACAGCTCCCGGCAGCAGAGCAGGAAGTTGCGCTTGTACGAGCGCGTGTGCAGCCCGATGATGTCGTTCGAGAGGATCCCCTCGTAGATGTCCTCGCGCATGTCGCGCGGCAGCACCCGCCAGGCATCCGGTTGCGTCCAGGGGATGTGCACGAAGTGGTGGAGGAACACGTCCGGGCGCGCCTGGCGGATGTGCCGTGGGGCTGCGTACAGGTGGTAGTCGTGGAGCATCACGACGGCGTCGTGTCCCTCGATCTCGTCGAGCACCGCGTCGGCCAGGTCGTTGTTCACGACGCAGTAGCCCTCGTCGTAGGCGTCGACCTCGCTCTGGCGGATGTCCGGCGCGTTCGACAGGTCCCAGAGGTAGTGCTGGATGAACCACAGGATCGGGTTCGCGATCACGTTGTAGAAGCGGTCGTACGCCTCCGGATCGGACTCCACCAGGCGGACGTTGTACGCGGTGCCGTCGACCTCGCAGGGGAAGCTGCGGCCGCCGTGCGAGCGGCTCGCCTCGGCGTCCTCGTCGCTCATCGCGGAGGCCACCCAGAGCGCGTCGCGGTGATTCACGAGCCCGGTGAGCGCGGTCACGAGGCCGCCGCCGCCGCGGGCGGCGACGAGCTGACCGTTCTCGTCTTTCTGGAACGTGGCCGGGCCGCGGTTCGAGACGAGGACGATCGGCGTCTCGCGGCTCATTGCGATTCGGCGAATATGCGCAGCCAGTCGCGCAGCAGGCGCGGCGTGAGGAAGTGCTTGCGCACGTGCTCCTTGCCCGCGCGCCCCAGCTTCTTGCCGAGGTCGGGCTCGCGGAGGATCTCGAGCGAACGCTGGGCGCACTCCTCCGGCGTGCGCACCAGGAAGCCGGTCTCCCCGTCCTGCACCTGGAGCGGTATGCCGCCCACGTCGCCGCCGATGAACGGGCGCGCCTTCCAGAGCGCCTCGGACACGGTCAGGCCGAAGCCCTCGCGCGTGGACTTCTGGATCACGACGTCAGCCTGTGACTGGAACGCGTTCACCTCGATGGCACCGACATTGTTCAGGTTGTTGAGGATCTTGATGTCCGGGTCACCCTGCGCGTACTCGAGAGTCGAGTTGAAGAACTCCCAGCCCTCCGGGTCGTCGGTGGCCATGGAGCCCACGAGCGCCAGCTGCACCTCGGGCAGCTCCGCCGTCACAGACCTGTACGCGTCGATCACGCCCAACGGATCCTTCCAGGGGTCGAAACGCGACACCTGGCACATCAGCGGCCGGTCGACGTCGATGCCGAACTGGTCGCACACGAACGCCGCGTCTTCGGGCGAGAGGGCCATGTTCTTCGGCGACAGCGGGTCGATCGCCGGCGGGCAGATGTGCACCTTGCCGGACGCACCGTTCAGAGCCGCGGGCACGTACTGCTGGAGGTGGAATACCGAGCCGTCGTAGTCGCGGATGAACGGGACCAGCCGATCGATCGTTTGCGGGTTGGGGGTGGAGAGGTCGATGTGGCAGCGCCAGATCCAGGTGCGCGCCTTCTCCGGGACGTGCTGGCGCACGGCGGCAGGCTGCGGGTCGTGCACGATGATCACGTCCCAGCCGCCCGAGAGCTCGTCCGCGTTCATGCGGTTGTACTGCTCGAAGATGCGCCACCCCGCCTCGTCGATCTCCTGATCGGCGCCCTGGAGCGAGTTGTGCATCAGTTTCGTGACGTTGTAGAACTCCTCGCGCCCGATCATGATCTCCCACTCGGCCTCGATGCCGACATCGCGCATGAGCGGGACCAGCGTGTAGAGGATCTCCGACACGCCGCCGCCGAAGGCGGTCGCGGAGAGGTGCAGCACCTTCAGCCCCTGGAGCTGCTCGGCGAGCTCCTTGATCTCCGCGACGAGCGGCCGGCCCACGAGGTGGGTGTAATCCGCGAGCGACTTGTGACCTACCCCGACGGGCTGAAGCAAGCTTTTCTCCTACCTGGACGAAGGACTCGCGGAGCCTACTGTTCGCGCGGGCTCAAGTGTTTGACGAGCCTGACTGAGTCGACTCCGTACTCGAACTCGTCCACAGTCGCTTCGATTATCGCCCGCCCGAGCTCCTGTTCCTCGGCCGACACGGTGGCCTGAGCAGGTCCCGCCACCTCGAGCACGAGGCGGTCGTCCTGGAGCTCGAAGCCGCAGTCGAGCTGGGCGTCGGAGCCATCGTGAACCAGGCCCGTCGCGGCTTCGGTGATCGCAAGCTTGAGGTCCGCCACGTCCTCGGGCTGGAGCGGCGTGAGCCGGCAGACCGCGGAGAGGGCGAGTCGAGTGAGCACGACGTACTCGGGCTTCGCCGGCACCGTGAGCCTCACGGTGCTCGTGCCGCTCTCGACTGTCATCAGATCTCCGTTTCCTCCACTTGGGCCTTTGTAAACCGAAGCCGATCCAGGCCGGCGTCGAGATGTTCCAGTATCTGCGCATGCAGCGCCTCGTTGGCCGAGACGAGCACCGACATCTGGAAGTCCGCGCCCGAACCCAGGAGCGGACGGTCCGACAGCGGACTGCCCGCCGCGTCGGTCACGATCGCGCCGGCCTCCTCGAGGCAGAGCGCGGCCGCCGCGAGATCGTACGGGGTGTTGTTGAGAACCGCCCCGCCGCCCACGCGCTCGAACTCCTCTCGCATTCCGGGGACCTCCTCGACGAGGCGCGGCCCCGGCTCCACGTACGCGTCGAGCTGCCCCGTGGCGACGCGTGTCATGTCGAAGCACGCGGATCCCAGCTCGAACGTGCCGCCCCCCACCGACGAGAGGTCGATCAGGTCGCCCAGCACCTCCGCCATCGGGCGCGCCGGCCGGCCGCGGAAGCCGTAGGACCAGAACATCCGGTCGAGGCTCTCGTTCGCCGACAGGCGCACGGGTGGCCCCTCGACGAGCCCCGCTCCGCGCTCCGCGACGAACACCACGCCGCTCGGGATCTCGACCACGCAGGCGTGGCTCACCTCTCCCATCGTCACGTCCTCGCGAAGCGGCGCTGCTGCCACCGACACGCAGCATGACTCGAGCCCCGCGAGGGCCGGCCGGGTGCCGTCGATCGGGTCCACCACGAGCACCGTGTCGGCGTCGCCGTCCGGAAGCACCAGCCCCTTGTCCTCGGAGAAGTAGGCGACGCCGCGACGGTCGCGGATGAGGAACTCGTGCACGATCTCCTCGGCGTCCGCGTCGATCGCGAACGTGATGTCGCCGCCGTCGGCGAGCTCACCGTGCGCGCGTGCCGCGTGCGATCCAAGCTGTGGCCTCACCTGCTCCCGAAGCGCCAGGGCGAGCTCGCGAACGAGCTCGCGGAGCCCCTGCGGCTCAGCCACCCGCGGAACCGCTCGGGCGCTCTCCGAGGGTCACGGTGAGCGTCCGCGGCTTGCCCTTGCGGATGATGCCGAGCTTCACCTTGTCGCCAGGATTGCGGAGAGCGATCGCGTCACCCAGATCGCCCGGACTGCGGATGGCCTGCCCGTCGAGCGACACGATCAGATCGCCGCCCGTGTCGACATCCTGTCCCTGGAAGGTCTCGGTGCCGGTGGCGCCCTTGAGGCCGGCCCGTCGCGCGGGCGCAGCTTGCACCTTCGACACCAGCGCTCCGCGCTTGGTCTTGAGCCCGAGGTGCTGGGCGAGCTGGGGGTACAGCGGTTGCGAGCTCACGCCGAGGAATCCGTAACGCACCTTGCCGCTGGCGCGGAGCTGCGTGAGCGACCGCTTCACGGTGTTCGCGGGGATCGCGAACCCGACGCCCTCGCCGCCACCGCTCGACGACTTGATCTGGGAGTTGATGCCGATCACGCGCCCGGACGCGTCGAGCAGCGGGCCGCCCGAGTTGCCGTGGTTGATGGCGGCGTCGGTCTGGATCGCGTTGCCGATCTGGAACTCGGTGAGCGAGGCGATCGAGCGGTCGAGCGCGGAGATCACGCCGACGGAGAGCGACTGCTCCTCGCCGAACGGGCTGCCGATGGCGGCCACCGGCTGCCCCACCACGAGCTTCGAGGAGTCGTCGAACTTCAGTGGCGTGAGCGTGAGCCCGGTCGGGTTGATCTTCAGCAGCGCCACGTCCGCGTCGGGGTCGGTGCCCACGATCTTCGCGCCCACGCGGTTGCCGTCGGCGAACTCCACGAACACCTGGCTCGCGCGCTTGAGCGGCGGCTTGTCGCCGCTCGTTACCACGTGTGCGTTCGTGGCCACGTAGCCGTTGCCGTCGAGCACGAAGCCGGAGCCGAGCCCGGCGTTGCCGCCCGAGCCGTCGCCGAGCGAGCCGGATCCGCCCGAGAACATCGAGATCACGGTCACGACGCCGGGTGAGAGCTGCTTGTAGAGAGTCTGTGCGTCGAGGCCGCTGCCCTTGCCGCCGTTCGCGACCACCTTCACGTCGGTGTTCTTGACCGTCGTCGGGCCGTTCTGCCCCGAGGAGCCACCACCGCCGCCGCAGCCGGCCACCGGCAGCGATGCGAGCGCGGCGGCACACGCCGCCGCGACCAGCCGGCCGCGCGTCACGCCAGGCCGCCGTTCTTGCCGGCGGGGAGCTCGAGCGTGAAGATCGTCCTGCCGGGGGCAGATTGCACCGTCACGTGGCCCCTCATGCGCTCGGCGAGCTCCTGCGCGATCGCCAGCCCGAGGCCGGAGCCGCGCACCGCGTCCGCCGTGTAGAAGCGCTCGAACACCTGCCCGGAGTCGCGGATTCCGGGGCCCGCGTCGGACACGCTCAGCTCCGCGGCGCCGTTCTCACGCGCGGCGGACACCCGGATCCGAGTGCCTTCGGGCGTGTGGCGTACGGCGTTGTCGAGCAGGATCCGCATGATCTGGGCCACCCGTTCCCGGTCGCACCACGCTTGAACCTCGCCGCCCTCGAGGGCGAGCTCGAGATCGGAGCGGTGCTGGGTGACGGCGGGGGTGAACTCTCCCACGATCGTGCGGGCGAGCTCCCCCAGGTTCACGTCCTCGGGATTCAGCTCGAGCGAGCCGGCGTCGATCCGCGACAGGTCGAGCAGGTCCACCGCCAGCTTCTGAAGCCGCGCCACCTGCTCGGCCATCGTCGCCAGGAACTCCTCGCGCGTCTCGGGGTCGAGGTCCTCGTCCTGCAGCAGCTCGACGAACCCTCCAAGCGAGAAGATCGGCGTGCGGAGCTCGTGCGACGCGGTGGCGATGAACTCGCGCCGCGCCCGCTCCACCTTCGCGAGCTGCGCCTGCATCTCGTTGAAGCTGCGCGTGAGCTGGCCGAGCTCGTCGTCGGAGTCGACCGGAAGCGGATCCACGTGCTCTCCCGCGGCGAGCTTGTTGGCGGCCGCTTCGAGCCGCTTCACGCGCCGCGCCATCGCGGAGGCGACCGCGTAGCCGACCGCGAGCGCCACGAGCAGCGCGATCACGGAGGCGATAAGCACGCGGTCGCGGATCAGGCTGACCGTGTCGCGCACGTCGCCGAGCGAGCGCGAGTAGAGCACCACCCAGTCGGGGCGCTTGTCGCCCCCCACGTGAAGGGGCACGGCCACCTGCGCGGTGCGCTGGCCCTGCACCTGGGAGATCTCGCTCTCGATGTCGTTGCCCTTGAGGGCGCGCAGAGCGAGCGGCTGGTTGTAGGCGAAGTTGCGCGAGGCGCGCGAGTTCGAGAGCGGGAACACGCTCTGCTTGCCGTTCGCCGACTTCGGGTTGGTGTCGAGCAGCGTCACCTCGGCCTCGGCGCCGTCGGACACCGAGCGCACGAGGTCGTTCAGGTCGCCGGACGAGATCTCGAGGCTGATCACCGACTCGAACGCGCGTGAGGACGCGGTGGCCACGCGGTCGAGGTCCTGGAGCCGCTGGTTCTCGAGGCTCGAGGTGAGCTGCGGCACAACGATCAGGAAGATGAGGCCGACAACCATCGCCGTGATCGCGAAGATCACGAGAGCGATCTTGTGGATCAGCGAGCGGGCCCTGAGCATGGTCAGCGGTCGCGGAAGTGATAGCCCACGCCGCGCACGGTGAAGATCAGCTCGGGCTCCTTGGCGTCGCGCTCGAGCTTCTCCCGCAGGTGGCGGATGTGGACGTCGATCGTGCGCGGGTCGCGATATGCGGAATCGCCCCAGATGCGGTCGAGCAGCGCGGTCCGCGAGAACACGCGCCCGGGGTCGCGGGCGAGGATCGAGAGGATCTCGAACTCCACGTAGGTGAGGCGCACGGGCTCGCCGCGCACGTGCACGGTGCGCTTGGCGAAGTCGAGCTGCAGCTCGCCGTCCTCGAGCGGCTCCTCCTCGCGCTGCTCGTCGCGGGCGCGCTCGGCTCGCCGCAGCACGGCCTTCACGCGGCTGCGGAACTCGCGCATCGAGAACGGCTTGGTGATGTAGTCGTCGGCGCCGAGCTCCAGGCCGAGCACCTTGTCGAACTCCTCCGCCTTGGCGGTGAGCATGATGATCGGCACGGTGCTGTCGGCGCGGAGCTTGCGGCAGACCTCGAAGCCGTCCATCTTGGGCAGCATCACGTCGAGCACGATCAGGTCGAAGGTCTGGTCGCGGGCGCGGTCGAGCGCCTCTTCGCCGTCGAGCGCGGGCACGACCTCGTAGCCCTCCTTGCGGAGGGGATACGAGAGCAGGGTCTGAACCGACTGCTCGTCGTCGACCAGGAGGATGCGTGCGGGATGGGTGCTCATGTCAGGCTTGTGTCGACCCAGGCAGATTGTAGGTTGAGGTGATCGCAAGGCCTGAAGCGTGATCGAGCCGCGCATCTACCGCGCCGCGTTCCTACCGGCCCTGCTGGCGATCGTGATCGGGATGTTCTCCCTCGAGAACAGGCCCGCCCCGCTGCCGCAGGGCCTGGCGGCCGACGTCCTCTTCGAGGGCCGCATGGCGGTCACGGGCACCCGTGCGCTCGTCACGAGCTTCCCGAACCGGCGACCCGGCACGACCGGCGACCTGTCGTCGGCCCGCTCGGTGGCGGCGAGCTTCTCGCAGTCTGGCTTCGACACCCGCATCAGCCACTTCTCGGACTCAGGCAAGAGCCTCGCGAACGTGGTGGGCACGCGAGTGGGGGCCACTCGCAGGCAGATCGTGGTGCTGGCCGCGCGCGACGCCGCCACGGTGCCCGACGCCACAGGCAGCGCGGCCGACACGGCGGCGCTGCTCGAGATGGCCCGCGTGCTCGAGGGCAGGGCCACCCGGAAGACGCTCGTGCTGGCGTCGGTGGACGGCTCCACCCTCGGCAGCGTCGGCGCCCGCCACTTCCTCGAGCGCGACTCCGACCGCGGCCTGGTGGACGGCGTGATCGTGCTCTCGAACCTCGCCGCCGACCGCTCGCGCGGGCCGCTGCTCGAGTCCTGGGGCAACGACGCCACCCGCACCGGCGTCTCGCTCAAACGCACCCTCTCCGAGGCGCTCGTTCAGGAGCTCGACAGCGTGCCGGGTGACGAGCACGCCTTCGGCCAGCTCGTGCGCGAGGCCTTCCCGCTCGGAATCGGGGACCAGGGCCCGCTGCTGTCCGGTGGTCTCGACGCCGTACGCGTGTCCGGGAGCGGCGAGCTTCCGCCGCCCGACTCCGAGCGTGCCGTGAGCGACATCGACCCGAACCGCATCGGCTCGCTCGGCCGTGGCGTGCTGCGCGCCGTCGCCTCTCTCGACGCGGGCCCGAAGCTGCGCGACGGCCCGCGCGCCTACGTGGTCGTGGGCCGCAAGGTCCTGCCAGGCTGGTCGCTCGCGATGCTCGGATTCACGCTGATCCTGCCCGCGCTGGTCGCCTCGATCGACGCGTTCGCGCGCGCCAGGCGGCGGCACGAGCCCGTCGGGCGCTGGTGGCGATGGGTGCTCGCGGGCGCCGTCCCGTTCCTGCTCGGCCTGGTGCTCGCGGAGTTTCTCGGCGTGTTCGGCGCGGCGCCCGACGTGTCGTCCTCGCCGGTGCCGCCCGATGTGAACCCGCTCGCCGGCGGCGCCTGGGCGCAGCTCGCCGCCGTGACCGCGGCGATCGCGGCCTCCTGGGCGTTCGTGCGGGTGCCGCTGATCAGGCGCGTCGGGGCGTCGGGCGACCCGGCCTCGGCCGGCGCTCCGTGCGCGGCCGCTCTGCTCATGAGCGGGCTCGCTCTCGTGGTGTGGCTGATCAACCCCTTCGCAGCGCTGTTCCTGCTGCTGCCGCTGCACGTGTGGATGCTCGCGACCCTCGGACCGGTGGACCGCCGCGCCGCGGCACCGTTCGTGCTGATGGCGCTCGGCTTCCTCCCGATTGGGCTCGTGGCGCTCTATTACATGGTGAGGCTCCAGCTCGGCCCGCTCGACTCGCTCTGGTACCTGTACCAGCTCGTGGCCGGCCACCACATCGGCTTCGCCAGCGCGGTGATCGGCTGCCTGGTGCTCGGCGTGTTCGGCTCGGACCTCTCCACGCTCGTGGCTCGCGCGCGGCGCGGGCTGCCGGAGGCGCTGCCGGCGCACCCGCCGATTCGCGGGCCCGGCGGCCACGCGGGGCCCGGCTCGCTGGGCGGCACCCGGTCCGCGATCCGGAGGTAGCCGTGGACGAGCGTCCTAGCGATCGGCACGCGCGCGAAAACCTCGGTGAGATGTCGCCGATAAGGGGCACGGAGGCACCGAAAGAGGGCAGTTCCGGCAGGGCATGTCCAGACGGCTGTCCTGAGCCTGCCCGAACACGCGTGAACGCTCGCTCAGGTCAAGGAAGACTCGTGAACACCGGCAACACCGATCTCGCCGAGAGGCTGGAGCGCGGCGAATACGTCGTCGACCCGCAGGCAGTGGCAGAGGCGATCCTGCGCTGGTCGGACCGCGCGCGCGACTCAGTCAGGCTCACACAGATGCTCGTAGCCGCTGAGCTGCGCTTCCCGCCCACCCGCGTCCAGAAGCCGTAGCCCGCTCCCCTCGCGCACTGCGCCGACCCAGCTCACCGGCGCGGCCGCCTCGAACGCCGCACGCTGGTCAGGCGGGGCGGTGAAGAGCAGTTCGAAGTCCTCGCCCGCCGAGGCGGCGAGCTCGGCCGGATCGCGTCCCGCTGCGGCGGCCACCGCGGCCACGCCCTCCGCCAGCGGGAGGCGCGAGAGCTCGATCTCGATCGCGACGCCGCTGCGCTCGGCCAGATGGCGAGCGTCGGTCGCGATCCCGTCGCTCACGTCGATCATCGCGGTGGCGCCCGCGGCGGCGAGCGCGCGTCCCTCGGCGAGCCGCGGTGTAGGGCGCCGGTGGCGCCGCGAGAGCGATTCGCGGGCGGCTTCGCCGACGTCCGCGTCAACTCCGCTCAGCAGCAGCAGCCCGGCGCCGGAGCCCCCGAGCTCTCCCGTCACGCCGACGAGGTCGCCGGGCCGGGCGCCGTCGCGGTACACGAGCGCTTGCTCGCCCTCCGCCCAGCCGGTCACGGTCACGCCGGCGAACAGCGCCGGACCAGACACCACGTCACCGCCCGCGATCGTGGTCCCGGTGGTCTCGGCGAGCTGCTCCATCGCCCCCACGAGCTCGAGCGCGTCCGGCTCGCCGAGCCAAGCGGGAACGGCCAGCGCCACGTAGGCGTGGGCGCCGTCGGCGCCCATCGCGGCGAGGTCGGAGAGCGCCACGGCCAGCGCCTTGTGACCCACGTCGGCGGGCGAATGCGTGTCGCGGCGGAAGTGGACGCCCTCCACGACAGCGTCCACCGAGGTCACCGACACGGCTCCCGGCACGCGCGCCACCGAGGCGTCGTCACCGGGCCCGCGCAGCACAGTGCCACCGCGCTCGGCGAGCGCCCGCTCGATGGCGGCTATCAGCTCGAGCTCACCCATAGCCGAAGGTGCCGAGCGGTACCGCGATCACGAGCGCCCATGCCGACAGCGCTATGGAGGCGATCAGGAGCCGCCGGTCGCGCGCGAGGGCTGCCAGCGGCAGCAGCCACAGCAGGTACCACGGCACGAGCCAGGCCGAGGCGACGAGGATGGCGAACGTGGCCCAGCCGGCCATGCGGATCGGGTCGGCGCCGCGCCAGGTGCGCCACATCAGCCACAGGGCCACGCCGGCGAAGACGGCGGCGTAGGCGCTCCTTACCGCGTCGCGGTAGTCGAGCCGGTCGCCCGGGAGCACTGCGCCGAGCAGCTGGGCGGTCTTGTAGGGGAGGCTCCAGCGCGACGTCCGCCCCTGGTTGTTCGACAGCACGTTCACCGCGTCGAGCGCGTGCGAGCCGAAGCCGATCAGGCCCACCAGCGCGATCAGCCCGAGTGCGAGCGCCGACGCCAGCACCGCGCGCAATACCGCACCGCGCGCCTCGGGCCGGGGCCGCCCGTCCTGCGACAGCGCGAAGTAGGGGGTGAACAGCAGCGAGGTGGCCTTCACGCCGGCGCCGGCGGCGGTGAGCGCCGGGCCGAGCGCACGGCGGCCGGCGACCCACGCGAGCACGCCGAGCATGGCTATGAACATCATCAGCGCCTCGTTGTGCGCGCCTCCCGTCACGTGCACCACCACGTGCGGGTTCAGCCCGACGATCATCGCCGGCAGCACGGGGTCGCGCCCGAGCAGTTCGGCGGTGCGCCACACGAGCAGCACCACGCCGAACGAGGCTGCGGCTGCCACCACCTTCAGCACCCAGAACGCCGCGGGCACGCCCAGCGGTGCGAGCGGATACGTGAGCAGCGTGAACACCGGCCCGTAGACCGAGCTCGCGTCCTTCGAGCCGGCGAAGGGATAGACCGCGTCGAGCGGGATGTCGCTCGGCGAGTGCGTGTAGGGGTTCAGCGAGTGCTCGACGCCGAGGCGGGCGTAGGCGATGTAGGAGAACACGTCCTGCGAGAGCAGCGGCGGCGCCAGCAGAAACAGCAGGTGCAGCCCGGCGATCGTCCACAGCACCGTGCGCGCGCCGAGGTCGCGCCGGCGCAGCAGCACGACCACATAGAGGATCAGCGCGAGCCACAGGCCCGCGTAGAAGAGCGGCCCGCCCAGGCTCCCGTTCGCCAGGGATTCGATGCCCGCGAAGCGCAGCGGGCCGAGCAGCCATCCGGGGGAGCCGCCCGCGGTGGCGAGCACGAGGTTCGAGCCGGGCGCCGCCCACAGCGTGGCGAGCGCCGCGTAGACCAGGCACAGGCCACCGAGCGCGAGCAGGCCGGCTCTGGTAGAGCCCGCCTGGGCCCTACTTGCCAGGGCCGGCTGTCGCGCCGCCCTGACCGCCACCGTTGCCCTTGCCGTTCGACTTGGGCTTCTTGCCGGGCGGGGCCGTCTGCGGCGGCGTCTGGTAGAGACGCGGGTCGTAGTAGTTGTTGTTCCCGCCGCCGTTGTTCGGCGCCGTCGTGCCGCCGTTGGTGGGCGGGGCGCCTGTGCCCGGCGACGAGTTCGGGCCGGTCTTGCCGGAGCCGCCGCCTGTGGACGAGTACTTGCCGTAGAACGGTGCCCACTGCACGGGGGTGGTGGGCTGCTTGAAGTCGTCGCAGTTGGGGCCCTTCGCGATGTTCATGAAGTCGTGCCAGATCTGCGCGGGGAACGTGCCGCCGGCCACGCTGATCCCGTGCACGCTGCGCATCTGCACCAGCGCGTTCGGATAGCCCACCCACACGGACGCCGCGAGATGCGGCGTGTAGCCCACGAACCAGGCGTCGTTGAAGTTGTCGGTCGTGCCGGTCTTGCCCGCCGCGGGGCAGCCGATATTCGCCGCTTTGCCCGTGCCCCCAAGCACGTTCTGGTGGAGGATCTTCGTGACCTCGTACGCCTGGCCGTCGGTGAGCACCTGCTTGCCCTTGGGCTTTGCGAAGTCGTCCGACTTGCCGTCGGGGAACTCGACCTTCGTGATCGCGAGCGGCCTGTGGCGAACGCCGCCGGAGGCGAGCGTCGCGTACGCGTCGGCCATCTCGAGCGGCGACACGCCGAGCCGCAGGCCCCCGAGCCCCTCCGCCGGCAGGCCGTCGAGCTTGGTGGTGATGCCCATCGACTTCGCGGTCTCCGCCACCGACTTCGGACCGAGGTCGAGGTCGAGCTGGGCGTACACCGAGTTGTCGGACGCGAGCGTCGCGCGCACGAGGTTCACGCGCCCGAGGTAGCTGCCGCTGTAGGTCTTCACCTTCCACGGGCCGTAGGGCGTGGTGAGGTCGAGCGGCTTGGAGGTGTAGCTGGTGCTGTTCGGGTTCACGCCGCGCTTGATGGCGGTGGTGAGCACGAAGGTCTTGAACGACGAGCCCGGCTGGCGGTGGCCCTGCGACGCCAGGTTGAACGTGCCGGACTTGTAGGCGCGGCTCGATGCCATCGCGCGGATGTAGCCGTTCGAGGGGTCGATCGCGACGATGGCCGAGGCCGGATCGGTCGGCAGGTAGAGCCGGTTCTGAATCGCGTTGCGCGCGGCCACCTGGAGGCTCGGGTAGATCGTCGTGTGCACCTTCAGCCCGCCCTGGCGCAGCACGTTCACGCCGTAGCGCTCGATCAGCTGCTCCTGCACGAAGTCGAAGAAGTAGGGCTCGCGCCGCTTCGTGTAGAGGGTCCCCTGCTTCAGCGCGAGGGAGTGCCGCATCGCCCGCTGCGCCTGGTCCTGGGTGATGTAGTGCATCTGGGCCATCTTGTGGAGCACCTGATTTCGGCGTCCGAGCGCGGCCGACGGATTGCGGAAGGGGTTGTATTCGGAGGGCGCCTGCGGCAGGCCGGCGATCATCGCCGCCTGCGCGAGAGTGAGGTCCTTGGCGTGCTTCGAGAAGTAGGTCTCGGCCGCCGCCTCGACGCCGATCGCGGTGCGGCTGTTCACGGTCCCGTACGGGATGTCGTTGAGGTAGTTCTCGAGCACCCACTGCTTCGAGTACTTCTTCTCGAGCTCGGACGCCAGCATGGCCTCGCGGATCTTGCGCGCGAAGTCGCGCTTCGGGCTCTTGATGTAGAGGTTGCGGACGAGCTGCTGGGTGATCGTCGAGCCGCCCTGCACCGTCTTGCCGGACTTGAGGTTGCGGAACGCCGCGCGCACGATCGACTCGTAGTCCACGCCGCCGTGCTTGTAGAAGCGCTGGTCCTCGATCGCGACGGTGGCGTTGCGCAGGTTCTTCGGCATGTCGCGCCAGGCGATCGGCGTGCGCAGCTGCTCGGATTGCACGTAGCCGAGCACCTGGCCGTTGGCCGCGTACACCTTCGTGAGCGAGCCCTTGTCGATCGGCTTCAGCTGGGAGAGATCGGGCGCGGTCCCCGCGATCGCGAGGATGTAGCCGACCACCGACAGGACGCCGATCACCGCGCCGGCGCCGGCGATTCCAACGCCGAGGAGCACCCAGTTACGGGGGCGTCCGCGATGGCGCCGCCGTCGCTGCTGTCGCTGTCGATGGGTCATGAGGCCGACCGCCTGGGGTTCAGCTACGCGCCCCGGCCCCGGGGAACCGGGTCGTTGCCCTTGGCGGGCGCGCGATCAGGTCCCGAGGATAGAGGCTTCCCTCAATCGTTCGATGCACTTGAGGCGAAGTCCTGCCGCGAGGCTGTCTCGGTCCGCGGCGCTCTCGGCCCACGTGACCACGCTGAGACGCAGCCCATCCTTGTCGGTCTCGGCCAGCGCCACGTCCACGCCGGGCTCCTCGGAGAGCGCCGTCATCGCCGCGGCGGGGTCCGCGTCGATCGGTATCCACACGGAAACCTCGACGCGCACGCGCGGGTCGAAGATCGTGTGGTTCACGATCGTGCCCTGCGCGAGCAGCTCGTTCGGGATGATGATCCGGCGCCCGTCGCCCGCCCGCATGTACGTGTAGGTGAGGCGCACGTCCTCGACCGTGCCGGTCTGGTCGGCGAACGTGACGAGGTCGCCGATCCGGATGGGCTGGGTGATCGCGAGCAGGATGCCGGCGATGCCGTTGGCGAAGGTCTGCCGCGCCGCGAAGCCAACGACGATGCCGATCACCGCCGACGAGGCCAGGATGCCGGTGGCTACCCTCTTCAGGTCGCTGAACTGGTTCAGCGCGAGCGCCAGCCCGATCAGCAGGATGCCGACGCTTATCAGCCGTCGCACCATGCGCAGCCGCGTGTCGGCCACGGGTGAGAGCTCGCCGCGCGTGACGGCGGTGGCGATCGACTTCCCGCGCCGCTGGAGCATGCGGTCCACCACCTGTGAGATCACGACGGCAACTGCAAAGGTGATCAGGGCGGTGAGCCATTGGCGGTTGTTGTTCCAGAACTCGCTCGCGATGGGAAGATCGGGAAGACGCATGGCGCAGCAGGCTATCTCTCGGGCCGGGGCCCCTGACGCGACCCGCGGCAGGGTCGGCGCCCGCCTTCCGCTGCAGGTGTTCGCGGGCTCGCGGCTGATCGTGTTCCTGGTCGCGGTCGCGTCGGCCGCGCTGCTCTCCGACTCGCCGCGACGAGCGCTGTTCGACGTGCCGCGCCTCACCGAGCCGCTCGGCGGCTTCGGCAGGGCGCTCCTGTCGCCGCTCGCGCACTGGGACGCCGTCTGGTATCTCGGGATCGCCGATCACGGCTACACGCACGCGCCCGGGGGAGGAGCCGGGCCCGACGCCGCCTTCTTCCCGCTCTACCCGCTCGTGGTGCGTCTCGTTGCGGTCGTGCCGACACCGGGCGCGCTGCTCGTGTCCGCGTACGTGGTGTCGCTCGCCTGCTTCGCCGGCGCACTCGTGCTGCTCGACCGGCTGGTGTCGCTCGAGTTCGGCCGCGACACCGCTCGCCTCACCCTCCTTTTGATCTCCCTCTGGCCGGCGGCGCTCTACTTCGGAGCTCCGTACACCGAGAGCCTGTTCCTGCTCCTGACGGTGGGGGCGTTCTATGCCGCGCGGACGGGCCACGCCGCCTGGGCCGGGCTGCTCGTCGCGCTCGCGTCCGGCACCAGGCCGGTGGGCGCGCTGCTCGCCGTGCCGCTCGCGTTGATCCTGTGGCGCCACGCGCGCTCGCGCCGCGATCTTGCGTGGCTCGCGCTCGCGCCCGCGGGCATAGCGGCCTACGCCGCGTATCTCGGCAGCCGATTCGGCAACCCGCTGGCGTTCAACAGCGCGCAGGCGTTCTGGTTCCGCGGCCTCACCGGCCCGTGGACCGGTGTGAAGGACGGCACGGTGGCGGCGGTCGACGGCGTGCGCCAGCTCGCCTCGGGCTCCCGCTCGCACGTCTACTTCACGCGCGCGGGCGGCGATCCGCTGATCGTGGCCGGGCAGAACGTGCTCCTGTTCGGGTCCCTGCTCGCGGTTCTCGCGATGCTGGTGGGCGCGCTCCGGAGGCTGCCGCCGGCTTGGAGCGCCTGGGCGCTCCTCTCGATCGCGCTTCCGCTGTCGTCGCCGGTCGGTCCGCAGCCGCTGATGTCGCTGCCGCGCTACGCGGCTGTGGTGTTCCCCCTCTTCGCCTGGCTCGCGCTCGCACTGCGCGGGCGGCGCGCGCTCACCGCAGCCACGCTCGCCGTCTTCACCGCGGGACTCGTTGTCGCCACGGGCTACTACGCGACCTGGCACTGGGTGGCGTGAAGGCCGTCCTGCTGGACTCGTTCGGCACGCTGCTGCGGATGGACGCCCCGGGTCCGCACCTGCGGCGCGAGCTCGCCGGCCTGGGCGT
>JBJMLG010000179.1:0-24059 GCA_045805385.1 Thermoleophilaceae bacterium | reverse complement strand
TGCTGGCCGGCTGTCTCGCGTGCCTGATCTTCTACGGCGGGCTGGCAGTCGCATTCCGCGTCGTGCCCTCCGGCGACCGGCCGTGGCTCGACGAGGTGCTGGAGCGGCATCTCCAGGGCCGGCCAGAGGAGGTGGCGCGGCGAGTGCTCGCTGCCGCGTCGAGAGCGTGAGGCCGATGCGAGTCGTCCTGATCTCCCGCGAGCACCCCACCCGCACGAGCGGCGGCGGCATCGGGACCTACACGATGACGATGGCACCGGCGCTGGCCGAACGCGGACACGAGGTGGAGGTCGTCACCGAAGGTACAGGCGGGGCGCACCTCGAGCGAGGCGTCCATGTCGTACCGCTCGAGCACCGCTCGCTGCCCGCCCCCACGGCGAGCCGTCTGCTCACCGCTCGCCGGGTGGCGCGCGCGGCGCGCCGGGACGGCGCGGAGATCGTGCAGGCCGCGGAGTGGGAGGCAGAGGCCTGGTGGCTCGCGAGGACGGGCGGCGCACCTCTCGTGACGCGCCTTGCGACCCCCACGTACCTGGTCGACAGGCTGAACCTTGGACGTCAACGTGACAGCACTCACGTCGTGCGGCGGATGGAGCGCGACCAGGCGCTCCGCAGCCAGGCGATCGTCGCGCCGAGCGAGTCGATCGCCGACCGAGTAGCCGCCGACTGGCGACTCGACCGCGCGCGGATAGAGGTGATTCCGAACCCGGTCGACGGCGAGGCCATCCGCACCGCCGGAGCCGCGGAACCTGTCGTTCCGTTGCCGGCGCGCTTCGTGCTGTTCATCGGGCGGATCGAGCGGCGCAAGGGCGTGGAGACCCTGGCCGCCGCACTGCCTGAGGCGCTGTCCGCGCACCCGGACCTGCACGCCGTGTTCCTCGGCCGGGACGCCGGCGCCGCTGGTGGCGATGCCGGCTGTCGGCTCGACGAGCTCTCGGAGCTATTTCCCCGTCGCGTGCACCGCCTTGGAGCGCTGCCGCGCGAGCAGGCTCTGCCCATCGTGGCTCGAGCGACGCTCGTCGTGCTGCCGTCCCTCTGGGAGGCGTTCGGCTTCGTCGCGGTGGAGGCAATGGCGCTTGGCAGGCCGGTCGTCGCGAGCTCCGGCAGCGGCTTCGCGGAGATCATCAGCCACGGCCGAAGCGGCTGGCTCGTGCCACCGGGCGACGCGACTGCACTCGCAGATGCGCTCGTCGAGCGAATCAACGACGCGGTCGAGCTCGAGCGGATATCGCGCGGCGCTCGCCTGCGAGCGGACGACTTCGAAGCTTCCCGGATCGCCCCGATGCTCGAGCGTGTGTACGAGCGCGCGATCGAGGGGGCAGGCAACGCGGGGCACTTCACGCAGGCCATCTACACCGGCGGCTACCGGCGGTTCTTCCGGCCGGAGGACAGCGCGAACCCGTTCCGGCGGATCTACGAGGCGAAGCTGGAGGCCGTGCTCACGCGCCTCCGTGCGAGGCCGCCGATGCGCGTCCTCGACGTGGGGTGCGGCCCCGGCCGCGCGCTCGTGCCGCTGGCGGCGCATCACGAGATGACCGGCTGCGATGTGTCCGCCGAGATGCTCGAAGAGGCGCGACGGCGCAGCCCATCCGACGTGCGACTCGTACGCGCCGACGCACGCGAGCTGCCCTTCGGCGACGACAGCTTCGATGCGGTCATCGCGCTCGATCTGCTCGCTCACCTCCCCGACCTCCGCGCCGGAGTCAGCGAGCTCGCGCGCGTGGTGCGTAGCGGCGGGCCCGTGATTTTCGATACGTCGAACGCCGAACCATGGTGGGTGCTCGCCTATCCCAGCTACGTGAACTGGAGGCCACGCCGGCTGATTGCAACCATGCGCCGGGGCGGGGTCTTGCCGGAGTGGAGCGACATCGTCCGCCACCACCGCGCCGATGAGGTCCGCGTCGCGATCACCGAAGCCGGGCTTTGGATCGACGACCTCGACACGTTCGGGCCGCCGTGGACCCCGAAGTGGCACCTCTGGCACACGCGCAAGGGGACGAGGTGAGCGCGCGCCCGAGGGCGCCGCTTCTCTTCTACCTCGCTCGGGGGGACGATCCACAACGGCTCGCGGTGGGGCCGGCGCTCGCTGCTGCGGCCGAGCGAGCCGGCTGGCAGTTCGAGTGCTACTACGCCGAGCCGCGGAGTGGCCGCCACTACGGAGGTGGCGAGCCCTCCGGCGACCGCGCGCAGCTCGCCGCGGGCTCGCTGTTCGCCGGAGGGATGCACGCCGAGAGAGCGTTTCGCATCGCGGTGGGGTATGAGGTGGCGGCCCTGGGCGATCCGTACTCGCCGCTGTGGCCCGTCCTCGAGGAGGCGGGGAGCGCGGCGCTCGCACGGACGGAGGACCCCGTCGAGCTCTACGTCGCGGCACTCGCGGCGCTGGTGCAGGACGTGCCCGAGA
Organism: Thermoleophilaceae bacterium; assembly: GCA_045805385.1. Lineage (GTDB taxonomy): Bacteria > Actinomycetota > Thermoleophilia > Solirubrobacterales > Thermoleophilaceae > JADGHQ01. Next base: position 21,661 of record JBJMLG010000179.1, on the reverse strand, counting down.
ACGTCCTGGTACTGGACGGAGACCCGCAGGGGCCTCAGCGCGTGGTCACCGCGCCGTATCTCTATCCGGCTCTGCTTGCCGGCGCACCCGCCTGGGGTATCGAGGCGTCCGCGTTCGAGGAACACCGCGCTGGGCTCGAACGACTTGGCGCTCGGCGGTTCGAAGCACTCGGCGTGGGGAGCGAGCGAGCGCTTGCCTTCCCGGGGCCCATCGACCCCGGAGAGGCGTTTCCGGTCGATGACGGTTGGGCGGCGTTCACGGCGGCCGCGGCACGTAGGCATCGCGCATGGGGCGGCGGTGTGCTGCTTGGCGATCCCGTGCTCGTCGCTGCGCAGCTCCCCCGCGCGCGCCGCCTTCGGTTGCTGCCGCTTCACGGGCGGCCGCAGACCGATGTGATCGAGGCCGCCAACGACATCGTCGTCGAGGCGCGGGAGCCTGTGCTCGGGCGCCAGTGGGACGACCGCGACTTCTTCGCGCTCGCGGCTGCGGGCCACGGCCTTCAGGTGGTCGATCCGGGACCGCCGTTCGACTCCGAGGCGGACGTCGCCGGCTCGATCCCGGAGCCTCCCGGAGACCAGGCCGCGCTCGAGCCCGGCGACGCTCAGCTCGAGCGCTGGGCGGACGAGGGGCGCGTCCTCGTGACGCTGTTGTTCTGGAGCGGGATGCTGCGTGAACTCGACGGCATCCCACGCCTGATCGATTTGGCGACCGCGACGGAGCTTCGCGCAGGTCTCGTACTCACGGCCGAGACGTATACGCACGGCGGAGCCCACATCCTCGGTCCTCTGGGCGTACCGGCCGCGCGCGGCGGCGTGCTCGGACGGCTCGAGCCGCTGCTCGGCAGCACCGGCCATGGCGTGGCGGCGGAGGCGTACCTCGGCGCCGATCGGCTCGCGGCCTACCTCGCGAACGCGCTGGCGGGCATCCACACGCGAGCCCCTCAGGCGCTTCGCCCCCGCGGATGGTGGCCACTGCTGGATGCCCGTCTGGTACGCCGGACCGAGGTACCGATTGGTCGTCGCGGGCGCCGTCCCGTCGTACGCTTCCAGCCTCGCGGCGACCCTCCGCCGGCGGAGGTCGGCCCTTCTCGACCCCGGCCGCGCAGGCGCGACCTGCGAGCGCTCGCCGGCAGGGTGATCAGGCGGACCGGCCTCACCTCGTTCCTCGAGGAGCGGCGTCCCTTCGACGGCTGGCGGCCCGGGGTTCTCGACGACGGCGTTGCGTCGGCCGTCAAGGCAGCGGGCTTCGAGTACATGTGGACGAAGGCAGGCTTCGGGCTGCCTCGCGCGCTCCGGCGGGACGGCGAGTTCGTTGCCTTGCCCTTCACCGCCGGGTCGTGGGATGGGTGGTCGCCGTTCTACACCGTTGGGAGCGTCGACGGACTGCTCCGCGCCGAGCGCCGGCTTCGTCGCCTTGGAGAGCCTGGATGGCTCGCCACGACGATCGACTCGCCTCTCTTCGCGATGTCCGGAGAAGTGCTCGAGCACGGCGCACGCCTGTACGAGATCGCGCATGCCGCGGCGAGCGGCGGTTCGAGCGGCGAGCTCGTGAACGTGACGCCGAACGTTGTCGCTCGTTACGCGCGTCTACTCGCGCGAAGTGGGAGGCCACGGTGATCACGTGGGAACGACTGCGCGCGCGCCGTCCTCTGCTGATCGCGGTGTCCGGGATCGACGGGTCCGGCAAGAGCACGCTGGTGGAGGGGCTTCGTGAGCGGCTCGGCAGAAACGGCTACCAAGTCGAGGTCGTGTGGACTCGCCTCGAGTGGACGACGCTGTGGGAGTCCTCCGGCCGGCTCGAGCGCATCGCGGCGCTCGTCAACTGGCTTCCTGCGCGCCGGCGGCCCGCGCCGGCAAAGTCAGCCCCAGCCGAGCCATCCTCGGCGTGGCTCCAGCCCGCGCCTCCGCGAAGCGCGGCGGCGCAGCTGAGGCGCCGGAGCCGCCTGCTCACCCGTGCGTGGGCCTCCGTGGTGGCGGCCATGCACGCCCAAGCCCAGCGCAACGCCGTGATGCCCCATCTGCGCGACGGCAAGGTCGTGATCTGCGACCGCTACACGCTCGACGCGGCCGTCGCGCTCCATCGCCGCTACGACACGGTGAATTCGCTCGGTCCCCAGGTGCGGCTGATGGAACTCCTGAGCCCGCGGCCGCTGCTGGCCTGGCACCTCGACGTCCCGGCTGCCGTGGCTGCGGAACGCAAGTGGGACGAGCTGGGGATCGACGAGCGGCAGCGCGAGAACGTGCTCTACAGACGTGAGAGGGAGCGCCTCGGAGCCCGCTGGCTTGACGCCTCACGACCGGTCGACGAGCTGGTGGAGCAGGTCACCCGTGAGGTCGAAGCGGCGCTGGCAGGCATCGCCGCTGGGCGCTAGAGCGGCCGGAGCGGCTCCCGGCACGGGGCCTCGTGATCGCCGACGCGCACACGGGCGGGCGATGCCGGTGGCCCATCGCCGTGCGGACCGCGGCGGCGCGGCAGGCTCGGAAGCGGCGCGCGCGGGTGCGGGCGGTCGCCAGTGCCGCCGTCGTCCTCGCCAGGCTCGATCGGCGCATCCTTCCCGGCCCACCAGCACAGCCAGATGGCTGCGACCACGGGGATCTTCAGGATCAGGAACAGGAATACGAAGGTCCAGACCACCGCATCTGGATCGTACCCGCGTTACCCAGCCCTGAAAAGGGAAGTGCCTGACTCAGGACGCTGAGTCGAACACCATCAGCACGAGCTCCGAGGGGCGCTCACCCTCATGATCCGCCGCCTCGAGCCGCTGCGCGCTCTCGTCTTCGATCTTCTGGACCCGGTCGAGCAGTTCGAGGCCGAGCTCGGCGACTTGCTTGCGTCCCTGCTCGTCGAGCACCATCGGCGAGCGCGAGATGTGGGTGTCGGCCGCGTCGAAGCCGCCGTCCTCCGCCGCCTCGCGCACCTCCCGCCCGATGTTGTCGAGCGTGGCGGCGACGGTCGCCTGCTTGACGATGTCGGGCATCGCCTCCCACACGCCGTCTGTGATCCGGGGCCGGGCCTCGGCGCGGTAGTGGTGCTCCACGGCTCCGCGCCGCGGCGTCTCGCGCACGAGCTTCACAAGCCCGAACGAAGCGAGCTGACGCACGTGGTAGCTCACGTTCCCGAGTGGGGCGTCGATCTCCTCGGCGATCTCACTGGGGCTCGCGTCGCGCTCCTGCAGGATCTCGAGGATCTGCAACCTCAGAGGGTGCGCGAGGGCCTTCGCGATTCGCGGGTCCGTGATGTCGACGTGTGGCTTCATGGCGCGGGAGGGAGGCGCGCTTCTGGCGCGCCCGCGCTCATGGAAACAAGAGTACTGGGGCCCGTCTAAGCCATTGTTAAGGCGGCGCCGGGCTTCGGTCCGGCTACGGCTTCGCGCTGCACCATGGGATGCCCTGAGCGCCGGATGCTGCTGTTCCGGAGCCGATCGCTAAGCCGGCACCGACTCGAAGTGAGTCATCGCCTTGAACTCGGCGAAGCGCTCTTCGATCTCGTCACGGGTCAGCCGCTGCACGCGCTCGGTGCCGAACTCCTCCACGTTGAACGACGCGATCACCGACCCGTAGGTCATCGCACGCCGGAGCGCGTTGTCGTCCTCTGCGGCCCCCTCGCCCTGCGATGCCAGGTAGCCGAGGAAGCCGCCGGCGAAGCTGTCGCCTGCTCCCGTGGGATCCACCACGGTCTCGAGCGGATACGCCGGCAGCGCAAAGAACCCCTCAGAGGTGAAGAGCGCGGCGCCGAACTCGCCCTGCTTGGCCACGATCGCGCGCGGGCCCATCGCCATCACCTCGCGCGCCGAGCGCACCAGGTTCGGCTGTTCGGTGAGCTGGCGCAGCTCGGAGTCGTTCATGAACAGCAGGTCCACCTCGCCGATGGCGGCCACGAGCGAGTCGCGCGCGGTCTCGATCCAGAGGTTCATCGAATCGAGCCCCACGAGCCGCGCGCCCTCGCAGATCCGCCGCACCTCGCGCTGGAGGTCGGGCTGGATGTTGGCGAGGAAGAGCGTCTCGGCCGCGCGCGCCTCCGTGGACAGCTTCGGCGAGAACTCGCCGAACACTCCGAGCTCGGTGGCGAGCGTCTCGCGCGTGTTGAGGTCCCAGCCGTACTCGCCGGCCCAGAAGAAGGTCTTGCCGCCCTCCACGCGCTCCACGTCGTCCACGTTCACGCCGCGCTCGCGCAGCACCTCGTACTCGGCGTCGCCGAAGTCGTCGCCCACGGGGCCTACCACGCGCACATCCGTGAAGAAGGACGCGGCGAGCGAGAAGTGCACTGCGGAGCCGCCAAGCATGCGCTCGCGCTGCCCGAACGGGGTCTTCACGGTATCGAAGGCGATGGATCCGACGACGGTGAGGCTCATGGCGGTGCGGAACCCTAGCGGCTCGCGATCGCGACGAATCAGCGCCACGCGTCCCAGGCCGGACCGAGGCCCGGCGCTGTGAGCCACGCGTCCGCCACACGCTCCGCGAGCGCCGGAGCGAAACTGGTCCCAGTTGCCTGCTCGAAGCGGCGGCGCTCGCGCCGGCTCGCGTTGCCGTGTTCGAGGATGCTGAGCGTGACCACCTGTCCGACCGCCGTCGCCGGCACCTCCACCGCGCCCGACAGCCGCGCGATCCAGCGGAACATCCGTTGCGAACTCGAAGCCCGTCCCTGCATCAGCTCGACGAAATGCGGGACTCGGTCCTCCTCGCGTTCGGCGCCGTCGAGGATCCGGAGCACGCCGGTGCCGAAGTAGACGAGGTCGGCCAGGGGCAGCCCGTGCTGCTGGGCCCATTCCCAGTCGAGCAACGTGAGGCCGGCCGGGCCGAGGACGATGTTCTCCTCGCTGGGGTCGTTGTGGCAGAACACCGACGGGATCGGAGGAACCTTGTCCACGAAGTCGCTTGCGACGCGTTCGGCGTAATCGGGTAGCACCTCGCGCGCGATCCGGGCCCGCTCGGCAGCCAGGGTGGCAGACGGCGAAGCCGTGTCGCGGGCCACGTGCTCGAGCCAGGTGACCACCTGCTCGAGCGCGCGCACCTTCGCCTCGAACTCATGCGGGCCGCGCAGGAACATCGTGAGCCGTACACCGCGAGCGGCCGTCTCGAGCGACGCATGGTGGCCGCGCACCTGCACCCGGCCCATGTGAGTGGGCATGACGGAGGCGACGCTGGGCCCCGCCGCACGCGCGACCGCAAAGCCACGCTCCTCGCGGTCGAATTGCACCGTCAGATCCGGCACCCGTGAGAACTTGAGCGCATAGTCCGGCTCGCTCGAGCCGCGGGCGAACAGCAGGAACGCGTTTCGCCGTATCGCGCTCCCGGGTGAGACGACCATGTTCCAGGCGGCTCCTTCGGGCAGGCCGATCTCGTGTGCCGCTCGCAGGAGCGCCGGCGCGCCGTCGCTCCGTGCTGCGACCGCGACGCCGGGTACCGCACGCGCGAGCGCGCCGGAGCGCGCCGCGGCTGCCGCTACATGGTCCCGAATGATGCGCAACCGCCCTGTGGTCGTCCCCCGGGTGACGATCCCATACCGAGCGGCGACGCGCTGGTCGAGGTTCAGGTACAGCACGGGCGACCCGTGGATTGGAATCGGGAGCAGCCTGCGCACGCGCAGCCCTGCCCGCCGGAGCGCCCCCGGCGCCGTCCGCGACGCGTCGACGATCAGCGCCCGCGCCCCGGACGCAATCGCTTCGCGGACATGCTCCGGGCCGGCCACGGCCAGCTCGGGGGCTCGCCCGCCGACGAGTTCGATTCCGCGCACGGGAAGATCGCTTCGCCACCCCGGCGGGTCACCGAACACCGCCGCGGTCGCCGGCAGTTGCGGCAACGCGAACAGTGCGTCGCCGCGGTGATCAATCGGCTCGTCCATGGCCTCCGGCGATCATAGTTTTGCGGAGTTGAGCATGCGAAGCACCAGCGGGAGGTCGGTAAGAGCGGCGGAGCTGCTCGACGGGCTGCTGGAGGAGCCAGCGCTCGTTATCGGCTCGCCGCCGCCGCACGGGCACGACATCGACCTGCTCGTCCGTCCTGAGCAGGAACGCGCGCTGCGGTCGATGCTCGCCGGCGCGGGGTTCGCCCGCCAGGAGGTGGCGCCGTTCCGGGGGTACGACGAGGGCTTCCGCATCTGGGCGCGTTTCTCCGGGTGCGATGCCGACGCGGTCGACGAGATCCCGATCGGCAACCTCGAGCTGCCCCGGCAGGAGGAGGAAAGGCTCTTCGCCGAGGCGCGGTCGATCCCGGGGTTCGCTCGCCTGGTGCGGCCCGCCCCCCATCATGTGCTGCTCATCCTCGCCCACAATCTGCTCGACCCCGGCGATGCCGGCCGACCGCTGGCAAGCGGTCGCCGCGCGCGAGTGCGGCGCGCGCTCGAGGAGGAGCCGGACGCGTGGGAGCGGACCCGAGAGCTTGCCCCGGCATGGAGCTCGACGCAGCGGCTCGCCCGCCTCCGGGCCGGTTTCGACCTGGCAGAGACCGCTGCCGCCGACCGGCTGCAATCGACCCTCGCGGCCCCGGTTCCCGGCCTGCGCGCGCGTTTGCGCGCCGTGAGGGCCTACCGACGCGCCTGGCTTCACGGCCGGGTGATCGGCTTCTCAGGCCCAGACGGCGCAGAGCGGAGCGCACAGGCGGAGGGGCTTCGCCGCGCGCTCGAAGCGCTCGACATCCCCGCGAGGCTCGAGCGGACCCCTTCCCCGCGCGCGCACCGCAGCATCCCTCTGCTCGCGCACGCCTCGGCGGCCGTGGCCGCGCTAACACACGCGGGGGTGCTCCGCCGCGCCGTGCTTCCCGGCCTGCGCGCGGGTGAGGTTGTGGTGTGCGACCGCTACACGCTCGACGCCTCGGTCCTGGTCCGCTCGCACTTCGGCGAGCGACGGCGGTTCCGGCTGCAAACCGCGCTGATGCACCTGCTCACCCCGCGGCCGCGCCGCGCGTACCTGATCGATTCGCCGGGGCCGAAGGCAGCGCTCTATCGCGAGCACTGCCGGCTGCTCCGCGTCCATCCGCTCGACGGCACGCGCGCCCGCGATGACCTCTGCGCGGAGGTCGCACTCGATGTCTGGCAAGCCGTGCGCTGATCGTCCGAAGCCCTAGCTTGCGATCGCCTCGCGGGCTTCCTCCATCGAGCCGAACACCCGCAGCTGCACAGCGCGCCCGTCCGGCCCGGCGCGCCAGACGTGCACCACTCGCGCACTCACAGGAAGCCGGCTGATGCGACCCACGCCGTGCACGTGTATCTGCGCGATCACGAACGGCTCCTCGAGCTCCGCCTCCTCGAGGTCGTAGTGGATCTCCTCGAACGACTCGCGGATCTCCTCCAGATACGCCCGCACCTCGGCGTGGCCATGCCGGACCGTGGCGCCGGGAAGCGCCTGCCATTCGACCCACTCGATCTCGGGGTCGAACACCTCGAAGGCCTCGTCGTAGGCGCCGCGCTCGAACAGCTCGTAGCCCGTGCGCGCCTGCTCCAGGAGGTCGGGGGGCACGCGCCCAGTATGTACACGTAAGCTCCCGCCCGCCATGCGCGCGATCCAGATCGAGGAGTTCGGCGGCCCCGAGGTGATGCGGGTCGTCGACATCCCGGCGCCCGAGCCGAATGACGGCGAGCTGCTCGTGAGGGTGGACCACGCCGGCATCAACTTCGCCGACACCCACCAGCGCGAGAACTCCTACCTGGCCAAGTTCGAGCTGCCCCTGATCCCGGGCGGCGAGGTGGCGGGGACAGTGCAGCGCGGGAACGGCCAGTTCGCGGAGGGGCAGCGGGTCGTGGCGATGACGGGCACCGGCGCCTACGCCGAGTACGCCGTGGCCAACCCGATCAGCACCTTCCCGATTCCCGACGGGGTGGAGGACGGCGTGGCTCTGGCGCTCCTGATCCAGGGACTCACCGCCTGGCACCTGTACCGAACCTCGGCGAAGCTCCAGCCGGGCGAGACGGTGGTCGTCCACGCCGCCGCGGGCGGGGTGGGCAACCTCGCGGTGCAGCTCGGCAAGCCGATGGGTGCAGGCCGCGTGATCGCCACCGCCAGCTCCGAGGACAAGCGCCAGGCCGCGCTCGACATGGGCGCGGACGCCGCGGTGGACGTGACGCGGGAGGACCTCGGCGACGCCCTGCGCGAGGCCAACGGCGGCGAGAAGGTGGACGTGGTGTTCGAGATGGCGGGCGGGCGCGTGTTCGACGAGAGCCTCTCCGTGCTCGCGCCTTTCGGCCGCCTCGTGACCTACGGCATCGCGAGCCGCGAGCCGAACCAGGTATCGAGCGGCACGCTCATGCGCAAGTCGCAGGCGGTCGTGGGCTTCTGGCTCTTTCACCTCCTCCGCCGCCCGGAGATGCTGCGCGAGCCCCTCGTCGACCTGTTCGAGCGGGCCGCCCGTGGAGAGCTGAAGCCACTCGTCGGAGAGACCTATCCGCTGGGCGACGTGCGCCGTGCCCACGAGGACATGCACGCGCGCCGCACGAGCGGCAAGCTGCTGATCGACCCGTCCGCGTGACCGCGCTGAGTACCCTCCCTCGGCGATGACCACGTTCGCCGAACTCGGCCTGTCCGAGCAGATCCTCGAGTCGCTAGTCCATCTGGGGTACGAGCGCCCGACTCCAATCCAGGAGCAGGCGATCCCCGAGCTGCTCGCGGGCAACGACGTGATCGGCCAGGCGCAGACCGGCACCGGCAAGACCGCCGCCTTCGGCCTACCGCTGATCGAGTACGTGGATCCCTCGCTCGAGGAGATCCAGGCACTCGTGCTCACCCCGACGCGCGAGCTGTGCATTCAGGTGACGCAGGCGCTGCGGGCCTACGGCGAGCGCAACGGTGTGAAGGTGGTGGCGATCTTTGGCGGCGCGCCGATCCGCGGACAGGTGGCTCAGCTCAAGGGCGCGCACGTGGCCGTCGGGACCGTCGGGCGCGTGATGGACCTGATGAACCGTCACGAGCTGGTGCTCAACGACACGCGCTACGTGGTGCTCGACGAGGCCGACGAGATGCTCGACCTCGGCTTCTTCGAGGATGTCGAGACGATCCTCTCCCGAGCGCCCTCCGGCCGCCAGACCGCCCTGTTCTCGGCGACGATCCCGCCGCCGATCAAGAAGCTCGCCGAGAAGCGCATGTTCGAGCCGATCACGATCAAGGTGCGCGCGGCGCAGCTCACGATCGACACGGTCGAGCAGTTCTACCTCGAGGTCCCGGACCGGGACAAGGCCGACAAGCTCGCGGAGGTCCTGAAGAGCGAGCGCCCCGATCAGGCGATCGTGTTCGTGCGCACCAAGATCGGCGCCGACCGTCTGGCGCGCTCGCTGAACGACCGTGGCGTGCGCGTGAAGGCGCTCCACGGCGACATGTCGCAGGGCTCGCGCGACGGCGTGATGCTCGCCTTCAAGGGCGGCCGCGACCGCCTGCTCGTGGCCACCGACGTCGCCGCCCGCGGGCTCGACATCTCCGGCGTCACGCACGTCGTGAACTACGACATCCCCAACTCGCCCGACGTGTACGTGCACCGCATCGGCCGCACCGGCCGGGTGGGGCGCAGCGGACGCGCGATCACGCTCATCACTCCGCGCCAGCGCAAGAGCCTCGAGGAGATCGAGCACCACGCGAAGATTCAGATTCGCGAGTGGTCGCCCAACGGCAGGCCGTCCGCGGCGGCGCCGCCACCTGAGCCGGACGAGGAGGCCAAGCGCCACCGTGCCGAGCCTCACGACGAGCTCGGCGAGGTGCGCCGGCCCCGCCACACGAAGCCCCGCCGCGAGGTTGTGGAGCCGCTGGCGAAGCTGATCGTGTCCGCCGGCCGGGGCCACGGCCTCGAGCCGGCCGACGTGGTGAGCGCGATCGTGGACGCCTCGCACCTCGACGGCGAGGATGTCCGCGACGTACGGGTACTGGAGCGCTTCAGCTTCGCCCACGTGCCGGAGGGCAGGGCCGAGGAGGTCGCGGGCAAGGTGAACGGAACGAACGTCCGGGGCGTGGAGCTCCGCGCGGAGGTGGTCAAGAGATGAGCAAGGCGACGATCCACACGAACCACGGCGCCATCGAAGTCGAGCTGTTCGACGGCGACGCGCCCAAGACGGTCGAGAACTTCCGCAAGCTCGCGGCCGACGGCTTCTACGACGGCGTGATCTTCCACCGGGTGATCCCCGACTTCATGGTCCAGGGCGGCGACCCGACCGGCACGGGCACCGGCGGCCCCGGCTACACGTTCGAGGACGAGTTCAACCAGCACAAGGTCGTGCGCGGCGCGCTGGCGATGGCCAATGCCGGACCGAACACGAACGGCTCGCAGTTCTTCATCGTCACGACCCAGGAAGCGCCGTGGCTCGACGGCAAGCACACCGTGTTCGGCGAGGTCACCGGCGGGATGGAGTCGGTGGACGCGATCGAGCGCACGCCCACCGACGGCCGGGACAAGCCGCTCGAGGACGCTGTCATCGAGCGGGTGGAGTTCGCCGAGGCCTAGTCGGCCTCGGGCGCCTCGGGCGAGTCGCCTGAGCCCGCCTGCTTCGCGAGGTCGATCAGCTGGCGTGCCGCGAACGGCTGGTCGCCGGCCGCTGACTTCGGCAGCTTGGCCTGGACGATCACGCTGTCGCCCGGCTGGACGTCGGCCAGATCGCGCGTCCCGTTCTTGTCGAAGTCCTGAACCTTCAGGTGCTTCGAGCCGGTGAGGGAGAAGGTCACGTCCTGGCCCTTGAACTGCCGGGCCCAGTGGTTGCCCTTCGCAACGGTCACGGTCACGGTGCCCGCGCCGCTGTCGACGCTCGCCACGGTGCCCTTGAAGACGTAGGTCACGGTCTTCGGCTTGCTCTTGCCCTTGCCGACGGCGTGCTGGTCGGCCTTGCCGTGGCCCTTGCCGTTGCCCGGCTTCGCGCCGGCGGCGGCCGGGACGGCCACTGCGAGGGCGGCCACTCCGGCGATGATGGAAGTAGTGCGCTTGTGCATGCCGGTTGAAACGGCAGCGGCCCGCCGCTTCCCAGGCCCTACCGCGCCCCGCTGGACCGATGTTCGACTCGATTTGGCCAGGCGGCCAAACGGGTTACACTCGCGCCCGGGGAACGACCGAGGAGACACGCGCATGTCAACGCTCGACACGACGACCGAAGTCAGCGGCAGCAACGGCCACGTCGAGGCCGCCGCGATCGCGGTCGAGAATCCCGCCACCGGGGAGACGGTCGCGCACGTTCCCGACATGGGAGCCGACGAGGTCCGCGAACTCGTGGAGCGCGCCCGCGCCGCTCAGCCGGCCTGGAACGCTCTGGGCTTCGCAGGCCGCGCGCGGGTGATGCGCAACACCCGCCGCTGGCTGATCGAAAACCGCGAGCGGATGATCAACACCATCGTCGCCGAGACCGGCAAGACCCCCGAGGACGCTCAGCTCACGGAGGTCTTCTTCATCGCCGACTCGCTCGGCTTCTGGGCGAAGAACGCGGAGAAGTACCTGGCCGACGAGCGCATCCGCTCGCACTCGCCCACGCTCCTCGGCCGCAAGCTCGTGAAGCGCTTCAAGCCGCGCGGGGTCATCGGGATCATCGGCCCCTGGAACTACCCGATGGGCCTGCCCTTCGGCGACACCATTCCGGCGCTCATGGCCGGCAACACGGCGGTCGTGAAGCCGAGCGAGGTGACTCCGCTCTCGATGCTGCTGATGGCAGAGGGCCTCCGCGCAGCCGGCGCTCCGGACGACGTGATGCTGATCGCGACAGGGCGGGGAGAGACCGGAGCCGCGCTGATCGACCACGTGGACATGATCGCCTTCACCGGCTCAACCGCGACCGGCAAGAAGGTGGCGGCGCGCGCGGCCGAGCGCCTCATACCGACGACGCTCGAGCTGGGCGGCAAGGACCCCATGATCGTGTTGAGCGACGCGGACCTCGAGCGTGCCGCGAACACCGCTGTGTACTGGGGCATGTCGAACGGCGGCCAGATCTGCCAGGCCGTGGAACGCATCTACGTGGAGGAGCCGGTCTACGACGAGTTCGTGGCGAAGGTGGTCGAGAAGGCCGGCGCGCTGCGACAGGGGCCGCCCGGCGACGTGGGCTCCGTGGACGTCGGCGCGGTCACCTTCCCGCCGCAGATCGAGCTGATCGAGCGGCATGTGAACGACGCCGTCGACAAGGGCGCGAAGGTGCTCGTCGGCGGGAAGCGACGCGCGGGCGCGGGCCGCTTCTTCGAGCCCACCGTCCTCGTGGACGTGGACCACACGATGGCGATCATGCGCGACGAGACGTTCGGCCCCGCGCTCCCGATCATGAAGGTGCGCGACGTGGAGCAGGCACTCGAGCTCGCGAACGACACGCGTTACGGGCTCAACTCGAGCGTGTGGACGAAGGACGTCGAGAAGGGCCGCAGGGTGGCGGAGCGGATCGAGGCCGGGTCGGCCTGCGTGAACGACGCCGTGATCAACTACGGCGCTCAGGAGCTGCCGTTCGGCGGCGTGAAGGAGTCCGGGATCGGCACCCGTCACAGCGGCTCGGGCATCCAGAAGTACTGCAACACCCAGGCGCTCCTGATCACCCGTTTCGGGATGAAGCGGGAGATGTACTACTTCCCGTACTCGAAGCGGGGAACGAAGCTGCTCGAGCGCATTCTGGTGCTCATGTACGGGAGGAAGTAGGGCAACAGCGGCATCGACTCGAGGGGGCCCGGGTAGCTGCTCCCGCGATGAACGACATGGACGCCTTGGGGATCGCTGCCGCGCGCAGCTCACCCCAGCAGCCCAGCGTCGTCAGGATCGACGAGACGAGCGACCTGTGGTGGAAGAACGCGATCGTCTACTGCGTGGACGTGAAGACGTTCCTGGACTTCGACGGGGACGGCTGCGGTGACCTCCAGGGCCTGATCCACCGAATCGACTACCTGGCCGGGATCGGAGTCACGTGCCTATGGCTCATGCCGTTCTACCCGTCGCCGCGCCGGGACGACGGCTACGACATCACCGACTTCTATAGCGTCGACCCTCGGCTCGGCTCGCTGGGCGACTTCACCCAGCTCGTCCGCACAGCGCGTGATCGCGGCATCAGGGTGATCATCGACCTGGTTGGGAACCACACGTCCGATCTCCATCCGTGGTTCCAGGCGGCCCGCTCGGACCCCCGATCTCCGTTCCGCGATTGGTACGTGTGGCGCGACCAGCCCGAGGACCTGACCGAGGTGGTGTTCCCCGGCCACGAGGACTCCGCCTGGACCTACGACGAGGAGGCGGGCCAGTACTACATGCACCACTTCATGCGCCACCAGCCGGATCTGAACCTCACGAACCCGGCGGTGCGCGACGAGCTGATCAAGGTCATGGCGTTCTGGGTGTCGCTGGGCGTGTCGGGGTTCCGAATGGACGCGGTCCCTTTCCTGCTCGACGAACGCGACCACGCGCATGAGCTGCTTCGGGCGATGCGGGCGTTCATGGGCAGGCGCTTCGGCGAGGGCATCCTGCTCGGGGAGGTGAACCTGCCTGCAAGCGACCAGCGCGAGTTCTTCGGCAAGCACGGAGACGAGCTGAACCTGCAGTTCAATTTTCGGCTGAACCAGGCGATGTACCTCGCGTTCGCTCGCCGGGACGCGACCCCGCTCGAGAATGTGGTCGAGTCGATGCCCCGCATCCCGCCCGACGCGGCCTGGGCCAATTTCGTGCGCAACCACGACGAGCTGAGCCTCGACAAGCTCACAGAGGAAGAGCGGGAGGAGGTGTTCGACGCGTTCGGGGGCGAGCCGGAAATGCGCCTATTCGGACGCGGGCTCCGGCGCCGGCTGCCGACGATGGTCGGTGGCGACGAGCGCCGCATCCGGCTGGCGTACAGCCTGGTGTTCTCGCTGCCGGGCGCACCCGTCCTCTTCTACGGCGAGGAGATCGGCATGGGCGAGAACCCCGAGGTACCCGGCCGCCTGGCGGTGCGCCCGCCGATGCAGTGGTCGGGCGACGAGGAAGCGGGCTTCGCTCCCCCGGGCACCGGCGAGCTGGTGCGCCCGATCGTGGAAGACGAGAAGTTCGGCCCCGAGGCGGTGAACGTGGCGGACCAGCGGCGCGACCGCAACTCGATGCTGAACTGGATGGAGCGGCTGATCCGCAGGCGGCGAGAATGCCCCGAGATCGGCTGGGGGCGGCCGAGTTGCGTGCCCTGCGACGACGGCGTGTTCGCCCACCGCTGCGACTGGCGCAACGTTCCTTTCGTGGCTGTTCACAACCTGACGGACGAGCGGCGGGAGGTGAGTCTCGAGCTCGATGACCTCGAGAAGGACGACGTGGTGATCAGCTTGCTCGACAACGAGTCGCCGACGCCAGTGAACGGCGCCCACGTGAAGGTCGCCCTCGACCCGTACGAGGGCCGCTGGCTGCGCGTGCGTCACGCCGGCCAGCGCGTCCTCCCCTAATCACGGCAGGCCGTTTAGGCCGGGTGCCCGGATGGGTAGCGCGGTCGCGATGCAACCTGGCGACCGAGCCCGCACGGCGTGGTGGCGCCGAGGCGCGATCTACCAGATCTACCCCCGGTCCTTCGCCGACTCGAACGGCGACGGCGTAGGTGACCTGCCGGGCATCATCGAGCACCTCGACTACCTGAACGACGGCACCACCGAGTCGCTCGGGGTGGAGGCGATCTGGCTGTCGCCCTTCTACGTCTCCCCGATGGCGGACTTCGGCTACGACGTGGCCGACTACTGCGACGTGGACCCGATCTTCGGCACGCTCGACGACTTCGACCGGCTCGTCGACGAGTCGCACCGCCGCGGCATCCGCGTGGTGGTGGACTTCGTGCCGAACCACACCTCCGACCAGCACCCGTGGTTCCAGGAGTCGCGCTCCTCCCGCGACAACCCGAAGCGCGACTGGTACGTGTGGCGGGACGGCCGCGACGGCGGCCCGCCGAACAACTGGCCCTCCACCTTCAAGGCGGTCGGCCCGGCATGGACGTTCGACGAGCAGACCGACCAGTGGTACCTGCACTCGTTCCTGCCCCAGCAGCCGGACCTCAACTGGGAGAACGGCGAGGTGCGCGAGGCAATGCACGGGGTGATGCGCTTCTGGCTCGACCGCGGCGTGGACGGCTTTCGCATCGACGTGGTGCACAAGCTCGCCAAGGATCCGCGCCTCTCGGATGCGGTCCCGGGCCGGCCGGTGCCCTGGGAGGACTGGCAGCCGACGATCCACGAGCGGCTGCGCGACCTGCGCGCGGTCGTGGACGAGTACCAGGAGAGGATGCTCGTGGGCGAGGTCTACCTGTTCGACGTCGAGCGGCTCGTGGCCTACGTCAACAGCGGTGACGAGCTCCACCTCGCCCACAACTTCGTGTTCCTCAACCTCCCTTGGGACGCCGCCGCATTCCGCGCGGCCATCGACGGCTTCCAGGCGCTGTCGACCGAGGCGGCCTGGCCCGCTTGGTTCCTGGCGAACCACGACCACCCGCGCGTGGCTTCCCGGTTCAACGCCGACGGCAACGGCGCGTTGCGCGCGCGGGAGGTGCTGCTGATGCTCTACGCGCTGCGCGGTACGCCGTTCATCTACCAGGGCGAGGAGCTGGGCCTGCCCGACGCGGACATCCCGCGCGAGCGCATCGTCGACGTGGACGGTAGGGACCCGGAGCGGGCGCCGATGCCTTGGGAGCCCCCGTCGGTGGCCGGTCCCGGCGCGGGATTCACAACCGGCGAGCCTTGGCTGCCGATCGTGTCCGAGGCAGAGGAGCTGAGCGTGGCGCGTCAGCAGGTCGAGCCTGAGTCGACGCTGTCGCTCGCGAAGCGCATCGCCGCCCTTCGGCGGGAGCGCCCCGAGCTCCACCTCGGCGAGCAGCGCTCGATGGATGCGGGGCCAGATCTCCTGGCGTGGATGTGCCTGGAGTCGGCGACGTGCCGCCTGGGCATCCTCAACTTCGCCGCCGAGGAGCGCCGATTCCATCGCCCGCGCGACGTGCCCGAGAAGGGGCGGCTCGATGTGTCGACGATCCCAGGCCGCGACGCCGAGCTGCGTGGCAAGACCGTGGACCTCACCGACTTCAGCCTCATCCCGTGCGAGGCCGTGCTGCTGAGCCTCTAGCGCAGCTCCAGGCCGAGCAGCCGCTCGAGCACGGGCAGCGTCGTGTCGGCACCGCGATGGAGGATGGCGGTCATGCCCACGGCCTCCGCGCCGGCGCAGTTCTCGCGCAGGTCGTCCACGAACACGCACTCGGCGGGCGGCAGGCCGACTCGCTCGGCACCCAGCTCGAATATCTCCGGCTCAGGCTTGTGCAGACCCACGTCGCCGGAGATCACTACGGCGTCGAAGAGGTCGTCGATCGCCACCTGGTCGTAGGTCGTGCCGCCCCACGAGTTGGAGATCAGCCCGGTCCTGATGCCGGCGTCGCGCGCTCGCCGGACGGCGCGCACCATCGGCTCGTCGGGGCCGACTCCGGCGAACAGGCGCTGCACGAGCCCCTCGGCTCGCTCCTCGAGCCCGAGGTGGGGTGCGAAGCGGCGCTCGAACTCGGGCACTTCCACCTCACCGCGCTCCAGGGAGCGCAGTTCGGCCAGCGCCTCGGGGTTCTCGCGGAACGTGCGCTTCACCGTCTGCGGGTCGAGCCCCTCGGCCTCGCAGAAGTCCCGGAACGACTCGAACACGTTCGTAGTGAGAACGCCGCCGAAGTCGAGGATCAGGCCCTTCACGAGCCGGGCGCCGGTCGTTTCGTGATGGCCAGCGCCGCCTCGGCGAGCTGCGGCACGCCGACGTCGAACAGCTTCAGGTAGGGGTCGTCGGTGGTCCCGGCGAGCGAGCGCTTGTAGTTGCCCTCCATGAACACCGCCGCCTTCCAGAGGGCGAGCGCCTGGTACCAGCGGAGGTCGGACATCGAGCGGCCGGTGATCTCCTCGTAGCGCTGCACCAGCTGGTCGCGCGTCGGAAAGCCTTCGCCGTGGGTGACGGAGAGGTTGTCGAACATCGTGCCCGTCAGGTCGTCCTTCTGCGTCCAGGTGGCGGTCATGTAGCCGAGGTCGGCGAGCGGGTCGCCGATCGTGGCGAGCTCCCAGTCGAAGATCGCAACGAGCCGCGCGGGAGCGTCGTTGCCGAACATCGTGTTGCCGAGCCGGTAGTCGCCGTGCACGATCGTCGCCTCGGGCGAGTCCGGCCTGTTCGCCTCGAGCCACTCGGCCACCTCTTGAACCAGCGGCAGCTCGCGCGTCTTGTTGTGCTCCCACAGGCCGTTGAAGCGGCGCAGCTGGCGGTCGAGGTAGCCGGTCGGCTTGCCGAAGCCCTCGAGCCCGACGCCCTGCCAGTCGACGGCGTGCACCTCGGCGAGCGCCGCGATCAGCTCGTCGCCGACCGCGCGGCGCTCAGTCGGGTTGTCGAGCGGCTCCGGCACCGTCTGCGTGATGACCGTGCCCGTCATGTACTCCATCACGTAGAACGGCACGCCCAGGATCGACTCGTCGTCGGCGGCAGCGAGCACGGCCGGTGTTCGGATCCTGCCCTCGACCGCCTTCAGCAGCCGCGCCTCGCGCAGCACGTCGTGCGCCGAGGGTGGCAGCGGCGGCCGGGGTGGACGCCGCAGCACGAAGCGCTCGCCGCCGCGCACGATCAGGTAGGTGATGTTCGAGTGTCCCTCGCCGATTCGCTCCGCGGTGATCGGGCCGGAGCCGAGCCCGTTCGCGTCGAGGTACGCCTCGAGCGGCTCGCGAACGAGGAGCGGCGCGAGCTCCTGCTGCTCGGCCTGCTGCGGTGTGTCGACGATGTCCGGGGAGGCCATGCGCGAGCGGCATCCTAAATGGGACGGCGGGGAAGGACTGGGCCAGGCGCAACGTCTGAATAGCTGATGCGTCTGATGGCGGCCACGGGGATCTGGCTGGCGGCACTGGCCGCGCCCGCGCTCGCCGCCGATGCGAACGTGAGCGTGGCCAACTTCTCGTTCACGCCCCCGACCGTGAGCATCGACCCGGGCAACAGCGTGACCTGGACGTTCGCGACCGCGGGGAATCACTCGATCACCGCGGACGACGGCAGCTTCGACTCCGACGCGATGAACCCGTTCCCGACGCATCCGATGGGCTTCAAATACGTGCGGAGCTTCCCGGGCAGCGGCTGCTTCCTCTACCACTGCAAGATCCACGCGAGCATGACCGGCAAGGTGATCGTCGGCGGGTCGGCATGCCCGGCGCCGCCAGGAGGCGGCGATCCCGGCCCGGGCCCCAACCCCAATCCGAATCCTGGGGGCGGCGGGACCGGCACGGGCACGCCCGCGGACACCTCGCCGCCGGCCATCGCCTCGGTGCGCGTGCGCTCGCGCCGCATCCGCTTCACGCTGTCCGAGCCGGCGAAGGTGACCGGCTCGGTGAAGAAGGGCCGGAGTCGTGTGCAGCGGATCTCGCTCGCGGGTGCGAAGGGATCCAACTCGGTGAAGCTCTCGCGCCGGCTCGGGCCGGGGCGCTACCGGCTGGCACTGAAGGCGGTGGACGCAGCGGGCAACGTCTCGCAGTCGCTCACGAAGACCTTCCGCCTCTAGAGGCGCCACACACTCATCGTGCTCCTAGATGTCGTCCACGTGGCGGATGTTCGCCACGTCGTCGTCGTCCCGGCTCGGCTCGCCCTCGAACCACGCATCGAGGATCTCCTCGAGCTCCGCCTGGCTCGTGCTGCGGAGCGACAGCGCGAGCACGTTCGCGTCGTTCCATCTGCGCGCACCGCGCGCCGTCTCCGCGTCGCCGCAGAGAGCGGCGCGGATGCCGTCGACCTTGTTGGCGGCTATCGAGGCGCCGGTCCCGGTCCAGCAGCACACGATGCCCTGCTCGGCGCGGCCTTCCGCCACGTCGCGCGCGGCGGCCTCGCTCGCCCATGCCCAGTCGTCGCGCTCGCTCTCGGCGAGCGCCCCGTGCGGCACCGGCTGGTGACCGCGCTTGCGCAGCTCGTCCACCACGGCGTCGGCCACACCGGTGCGCTCGTCGGCGGCGACGGCGATCTTCACACCGAAAAGGCTAGGCGAGCAGCGCGGCGATCGTGCGGCGCATGACCTCACGCGCCTCGACCTTCGACAGCCCCTGGTGCTCGCGCAGGTTCTCCCACGAGCTCCAGGCCGTCGCCGTCGCCAGGGCTGCCAGCAGCTGGGCGCGGTCGGCACGCGAGCCGAGCTCGTGCGCGAACACGTCCTCGACCTGCCGGCGCCCCTGCTCTCGCGAGGCGCGGAGGCGGGCCGCAACCGTGCCCGAGAACGGCTCCACGAGGAGCGCGGCGCGGCGCACGGGCGTGATCACCTCGAGCTGGCGGATGCGCATTCGCAGGAACGCGTCGATGCGCTCAGGCAGCGGTAGATTGGGCGAGACGACGTCCGCCAGGGCGCTCACGCGCTCCCATTGCCGGTCCGACACTGCCGCGAACAGCTCCTCGCGATCGTGGAAGTGCTGGAAGATCGTGCGCTCGGAAACCCCAGCCCGGGCGGCGATGCGCTCGGCATTGGGCCTCACATCGCCCTCCTCGTAGAGGTCGAGCATCGCGGCCACGATCGCGTCGCGCGTGCGGTCCGACCTAGCGGTCCGTCCGTCGACGTGCCCTTGCGCCTGGCGTCCCCCGTTCGCGGTGCCAACCTCCACACCCCGAAGCTACACCTTTTTTCACCCGAGGTGCAACCACTGGTAGTGTGGCCGATGATGTGGGTGAGGGAGGCGTCGCGTTATCCCGCGCCGTTCACCTAAGGACTCGACAACTTTCCATGCGCCGATTTGCCCTGCTGGCTGCAGCCGGACTGGCCCTCCTGCTCGCAGCCCCCGCCAATGCCGAGGTCAAGACCGAGACGCTCAAGTACGGACCGGTCGAGGTCAACGGATTCCAGGTCAAGCTCAACCAGGAGTTCGCCACGCCGCATCCCGACGTGGATGGCTTCATCACCGCGATGAGCGTCGACCTGGTCGACGCGAACGGCAAGCCGGTGCCGATCCAGCGGATCATGCTGCACCACATCGTCTTCGCGAACCTGGGGCAGAAGTTCGGCGACAAGCACGACGCCACGTGCAACACGTTCACGAACTTCGACTCGACGACGCAGCTGCCGGCGCTCGCCGAGCGCTTCTATGGGGCCGGCGAGGAGAGGGCGAAGCTTCAGCTGCCGCCCGGCTACGGCTACCAGATCAAGAAGGGCGAGAAGTGGTTCCTCTACTACATGCTGATGAACCACAAGTCGAAGAAGGACAAGGTCTACATCCAGTACAACGTCACGTACGACACGAACCCTGACCTGAAGCCGGTCACGCCCTACTGGCTCGACGTTCGCAACTGCTGGGTGGACCCGGTCTACAACGTGCCGGGCGGCGGCAGGGCCGGCTCGACCGACAGGAAGACGGTCGACTGGACGGTGCCGTACAGCGGGCGCATCATCGCTGCCGGCGGTCATGTGCACGGCGGCGGGAAGGACCTCGAGCTGCGTGAGCCCCAGTGCGGCAACCGCACGCTCTACAAGTCCACGCCCACGTGGGGACTGCCCTCGCACCCGTTCTACAACGTTCGCCCGATCCTGCACGAACCGGGGCCGATCAACATGACCGGCTTCAACTCGGCGCAGGGCATCCCGGTGGCCGGCGGCGAGAAGCTCAAATTCATCTCGAACTACGACGACCAGTACGCCCACACCCGCGTCATGGGCATCTCGGTGCTGTTTCTCGCACACGACGAGTCCGTCACGAAGCCCTGCGGCGCGATGCCCACCGACATCAGGAAGTTCGGCTCGCCGATTCCCGGTCGCAAGAAGACGCCGCGCTTCGTCGTGCCGATCACCATGGTCGGGCGGGACGGGGTCGCGCGCTCGGTGTCGAACGCTCCGGGCGGTACGAAGCGGCTGCGCGGCAATGCCAGCGTGAACGTGAAGGACTTCTACTTCTCGCGGCCCAACGTGGTACTGCCGCAGGGCTCCGAGCTCACCTGGAAGTTCTTCGGCAACACGCTCCACAACGTCACGCTCGCGAACGGACCTCGCGGGTTCGCCTCGGACAACTCCTCACAGAACGCGCAGTACAGCTACAAGTTCAACGTGCCGGGCAAGTACCGCCTCTTCTGCGCGCTGCACCCCGTCGACATGACGGAGACAGTGACTGTGCTGCCGAAGAGCAAGAAGAAGTAGGGCGCGCCGCCCTACATTGAGGTAGTGCCCGAGCTACCCGAAGTCGAGATCACCGCGCGCCGGCTGAACCGGGCGCTCGCCGGCGTGCCCGTGGAGTCGGCGCTCGCGCCCGGCATGGTCACGATGAAGACGTTCGACCCGCCGCTCGACGCGCTCGCGGGCCGCGAGATCACCGCGGTGCGCCGTCGCGGCAAGATGCCGATCGTCGAGTTCGGAGATCTCGCACTCCTGATCCACCTGATGTCGGCGGGACGCCTTCAGCTGTTCGACAAGCGAGCCTCGCTGCGCGACCGCCGCTCCCGCATCCTGATCCGGCTCGAGGACGGGCGCGAGCTGAGATTGCGCGAATTCGGCACCCAGCAGCGCGCCTGGGCGAAGCTGCTGCCGGCCGACGAGGTCGACGCCGAGGAGGCGATCGCGACGCTCGGTCCCGAGGCCTATCCGGTGCCACCGCTCGACGAGCTGGCCGAGCTCGTCGACCAACCGCGCCATCTACACCCGATGCTGCGCGAGCAGCGCACAATCGCCGGGATAGGCCGATCGTGGGTCGACGAGATCCTCTGGACCGCGAAGCTCTCGCCGTTCCGGCAGGGCTCGGATCTCTCCGAGGAGGAGGTCGAGGAGCTGCGCGATGCGATCGACGAGTGCCTCGGCG
>JBJMLG010000178.1:0-32975 GCA_045805385.1 Thermoleophilaceae bacterium | reverse complement strand
CTGGCTCGCGACGCTGTGGAGAGGCGTGATCCACCTGAGAACGCCGATGCTCTTCGCGCTCGGCTTCATCACCATGTTCACGCTCGGCGGTATCAGCGGCATCATGCTCGCCGTCATCCCCGTGGACATCCACGTATCGGACACCTACTTCGTGGTTGCCCACATCCACTACGTCCTGTTCGGCGGCAGCGTGTTCACGATCTTCGCGGGCATCTACCACTGGTTCCCGAAGATCACCGGCCGGATGTACGACGAGACGCTGGGCCGCATCCACTTCTGGCTCTCGTTCATCTTCTTCAATCTCACCTTCGGCCCGATGCACTTCGTGGGCATCGACGGCATGCCGCGCCGCGTGGCGGACTACGCCCACCAGTACGCCACCTGGAACGCGATCATCTCGGTGTCCGCGTTCATCTTCGGCATGTCGTTCTTCGTCTTCCTCTACAACATGATCACGAGCTGGCGGCACGGCCCGAAGGCTGCGGCCAACCCGTGGCGGGCGCACACGCTCGAGTGGCAGGTGTCCTCGCCGCCGCCGGTGTTCAACTTCGACGAAGTGCCCACCGTCGTGGGCGGCCCCTACGAGTACGGCGTGCCGGGCGCAGTGCACGGTGTGTTCAAGGAGAAGGAACCCGCCACGGTGGCCACGCCGGCAGGAACGGCTGAGTGATGGAGTCCCAGGGCGTGAGGAAGATCCTCGTCTGCGCTAACGAGACCGTCGGCGGCCGCGCCTTGATCGAGGCCGTCAAGCGGCACGCGCAGAGCGGGCCGATCTCGGTGTTCGTCTGCTGCCCGCAGAACGAGCCGAGGCACGGCTACGTGGTGTACGACGACACCGTCCGCGAGGCCGCCGAAAACCGGCTCAAGACCACGATCGCCCAGCTCGCGAAGGAGGGCATCGAGGCGACCGGCGAGGTGCTCGGACCTGATCCCTACAGCGCGATCATGGACTGCGTGCGGGACTTCGATCCCGACGAGATCATCATCTCCACGCATCCCGAGACGCGCTCGGGGTGGCTGCGACGCGACCTGATCTCGCGCGTGCGCGACACCACCGGCCTCCCGGTTGAGCACGTCGTGGTGGACCTCGACCTCGACCGCAAGGAGGCCACCCGCACGCTGGTGGTCGCGAACCAGACGGCCGGCGGTGAGCCGCTCTTCGGCCTGCTGCGGGGCAAGGCCGCCGAGAAGCCACACAGCTTCATCGTGATCCTGCCCCAGAGCGGCGCCGACCAGGGCGACGCGCACGCGCGGCTCGCCGCGCTGCTGAGCCGGCTGCACGCCGAAGGCTTCGAGGCGATCGGGCAGGTCTTCGACCCGGATCCGTTCACCGCGATCCAGAACGCGCTCCAGTTCTACGCGGTCGACGAGATCGTGATCTCGACCTTCCCGGCCACCCGCTCCGGGTGGCTGCGCTCGGACCTGGTGGACCGGGTGCGCGCGTCGACCGCGCTACCGGTCGAGCACGTCGTGGTCAGCGAAGCCCAAGCCTCGGAGGCCGCGTGATGGAATCCGCCTCAGTCACCGCCGGGCACGAGCACGAGCACCACGGGCCGCCCGCGGCGAACCAGTCGTCGCGGATCGACGCCCAGACGCTCGGGATGTACCTCTTCATCATCTCCGAGATAATGCTCTTCGGAGCATTCTTCACGGCCTACTTCTTCCTCAGGGTCGTGAACCACGACGCGTGGCCCGCCGCGGGCATGGACATCCCCGTCGTGGTCGCCGGGGTGAACACGGCAATCCTCGTGTCATCCAGCTTCACCATGCACTGGGCGCTCGTGTCGGCGAAGAACGAGAACCGCTTCGGCATGAGGGCGGGCCTCGTCACCACGTTCCTGCTCGGGCTCACGTTCCTCACCGTGCAGATCAACGAGTACGTGCATCTCGGGTTCGCCCCCGCCGACAGTGCGCAGGGCACGATCTTCTACGGGCTCACCGGGCTGCACGGCGCGCACGTCACGATCGGCCTGATGCTGCTGGCGTTCGCCACGATCCGGGCGTTCCGCGGTCACTTCAGCGCCGCGGAGCACCGGGGCGTCGAGGTGCCGGGGATCTACTGGCACTTCGTCGACCTGATGTGGATCCTCGTGTACACCTCGCTCTACATCCTGTAGGGCGCACGTGCCGAATCCGCTCAGGTCGGAAGAGGAGGCGTTCCGCTTCCTGCTGCGGGCCGTCGCCGTGATCGTGGTGATCGTGGCGGTCGTGCTCATCCTGCGGGCGATCTTCTGAGCTCGCTCGCCGCCGACCTCGAGCTCGCAGAGCGCGCGGCGCGGATCGCGGGCGAGGAGCTCATGGCGCGCTACCGCGAGCCTGCCCGCGGAGTCGAGCGCAAGTCGAGCGATACGGACATGGTGTCCGAGGCCGACCACGCGGCGGAGGCCGCGATCGTGGAACTGCTCACGCGCGAGCGGCCGGAGGACGGCCTGCTCGGCGAGGAGGGCTCTGAGCGCGAGGGCTCGAGCGGCCGCCGCTGGGTGGTCGACCCGCTCGACGGCACCACCAACTACCTGTACCGGTTCCCGGCGTGGTGCGTGAGCGTTGCGCTGGAGGACGCGGAGGGCGCGCTCGTGGGCGCGGTGCACGAACCGTACACCGGGCACGTCTGGCGAGCGTCCCGCGCCGGCGGCTGCGAGCTCGACGGGTCAGGCGTGAGGGTGCGCGAGACAGCGAGCCTCGACCGGGCCCTCGTGGCAACCGGCTTCGGCTACTCGCCCGACCGTCGCACGATGCAGGCCGAAGCTCTGCTGAAGATCATCCCGCGCGTGCGTGACATCCGCCGCCCGGGCGCGGCTGCGCTCGACCTGGCGAGCGTGTCCTGCGGGCGCCTCGACGGTTACTACGAGCGCGGCTTGAAGCCCTGGGACTGGGCGGCGGGGCGTTTGCTGGTGACCGAGGCGGGCGGCGTGGTGCGTGACCTGCCGGGGGAGCCGCACGGCTTGGTCGCAGCGGGCCCCTCGGTGGTGGACGAGCTGTTCGAGCTCGTGTCCGGCGCCTAGGTCCCCGCCAGCTCCACGACCTGGGCGGTGATCTCCAGAGCCAGCGCGCGCGGCTTCTCCTCGCCGAACTCGCTCAGCGGGCCCCACACGGCGTAGTGGCACTCGCAGTGCTCGCCTTCGCAGTCGTAGGAGACGACGATCTCGCCGTCCGGGAAGTTCCCGTGCATCTCGACCGCGTCGACGCTCACGCCCGAGTCCTCGAGGCGGTCCTCCACCCGGTGAAGGGTCGCCCGCGTGAGCTCGAGGGCCTCGCTCGCATACCTCTCGCGCGCCGGACTCACCTCAGTCCGCCCATCCGGCCGTGACTCGGGAGACCTCTGAAATCGAGGTGACGCCGGCCTGCACCTTGTCGAGACCGTCGTCGCGAAGCGTGCGCATGCCCTGTTCACGTGCGAGGTCGGCAATCTCGTCCGCCGAGCGGCGCTCGAGCACGAGCTGGCGGATCTCGCGGGTCACCGGCATCACCTCGTAGAGGCCGATGCGGCCCTTGTAGCCGCTACCGCTGCAGCGATTGCATCCACCAGGCTCATACGCAGAGATCTTCTTCGTTGCCTTGAACCCCGCCTCCTTCAGGCTTGCGGCGGAGAGCTCGACCGGCTGGCGGCACTCGCACAGCGTCCGGGCGAGGCGCTGGGCCACCACGCAGTCGAGCGCGGAGGCCACGAGGAAGGGCTCGATGCCCATCTCGATCAGGCGCGTGATCGCGGCCGGGGCGTCGTTCGTGTGAAGCGTGGTGAGCACGAGGTGCCCGGTGAGCGCGGCCTCGACGGCGATCTGCGCGGTCTCACGGTCGCGGACCTCGCCAACCATGATCACGTTCGGGTCGGCGCGCAGCATCGAGCGGAGGCCCGAGGAGAAGGTGAGGCCCACCTTCTGGTTCACCTGCACCTGCTTGATCCCGTCGAGCTGGTACTCGACCGGATCCTCGATCGTGATCATCGTCTTGTCCGGCGTGTTCACCTCGGTGAGCGCCGCGTAGAGCGTCGTGGTCTTGCCGGAGCCGGTCGGTCCGGTCACGAGCACCGAGCCATGGGCGCGCTTGATCGCGGCCGCGAATGCGGCGCGCTCCTGGTCGGCCATGCCGAGGCTCTCCAGCTCCATGACCACGCTCGAGCGGTCGAGGATGCGCATGACCACGGACTCGCCGCGCACGATCGGGAGGGTCACGACGCGGATGTCCACCTGCCGCCCCTCGACGAGGAGGCTCACGCGGCCGTCCTGCGGGCGGCGGGTCTCTGAGATGTTCAGCTCGGCCATGATCTTGATGCGGCTCACCACGCCCGCGACCATGCTGCGCGGCACCGTGGTCGAGTCCGAGACCAGGCCGTCCACCCGGAAGCGGACGCGCATGTCCTTGCCCTCCGGGTCGAAGTGGACGTCGGAGGCGCCCTGGGTCACCGCGTCGGCGATGATCGAGTAGACGAGCTTCACGATCGGCGCGTCCTCGGCCGACTCGCGCAGGTGGCCGAGATCGAGCGGCTCCGCGATCTCCTCCGCGGCCTCCTCGACCGCGGTGTCGAGGCGGTTGATCTGGGCGATCAGCGAGTCGATGTCGTCGCGCGAGGTGACCGCCCGGCGGACCTCGTAGCCGGTCATCATCGCGATGTCGTCGACGGCGAGCACGTTCGCCGGATCGGCCATCGCGACCAGAAGCGTGTTGTCGTCGGAGAAGGCGACCGGGATGGCCTCGTAGCGGCGCGCAGCGGTGGAGCTCACGAGGTTGAGCGCGCCCATGTCGACGCGGAAGATGCGCAGGTCGAGGTGGTCGAGGCCGTAGCGCTCGGCCACCGCGCGGGCGAGCTGGTCCGGGGTGAGAACGCCGGTCTCGACGAGCACCTTGCCGGTGGGCTGCCCGCTCTCACGGGCCTCGGTGACGGCCTTCTCGACGACCTCGGCGGGCGCGTAGCCGAGGTCCACGATCACTTCGCCGATCCGGCGCACGGAGCGGCCGCGCGCGCTCGGCGCGGTGATGCCGGTCCAGGCCTGCGGCTCAGCGCCGCTGCCGTTGCCGTTCGAGGCTGCCTCGAACGGCGCCTCTTCGACGAGTGTCGGATTCTCCGGGCTCAAAGTCATCCCCGCCTAACCCCTCTATCGGCACGTTCTCGCGGGTTCCTGAACGGAGAAGGGGGTCAGACGCTTCGGCAGGACAAGCGTCGTCACTTACGTCTCACTACGGGAAGGAAACGACGACACCCAGGGCAGGGCGTCGCTCGCGTCGCCGTTATTGCCGCTGTCAGCGCCCGCAGAGCCGGGGCGCCGCGCTACTTCACCGTCAAAGTGCCCTTCATGCCGGCCTGCTCGTGCCCCGGCACGGAGCAATAGAACTCGTAGGTGCCGGGCTTGAGAGTGGCGGTGAACGTCGAGGTGCCGCCGTTCGACACGACCGGGCCCTTGCCGTCGCCCTTGAGGGAGATGTCATGCGACACCGGCGCCTTGTTCGGCATCTCGAAGGTGACCTTGCCCGGCTTCGCGGTGGCCTTGCTGAACTGGAATGCCAGCGCCCCGGTGGGATCGGCCGGAATCGTGAGCTTGCCGTTCTTCTCGACAGCGGTCTTCCCGGCGCCCTGCTGCTGCCCGACCTTCGCCAGCGCGCCGGTGTCCTTGCCCGCGACGCCGGCAACGGAGGCGACGTAGGCTGCCACGTCGCGAGCGTTGTCGCCCTTGACGAGGCCCGCCGGCATGATGCTGTTCCGGCGCGGGTGGGCGATCTGGCCCTCGACAACGCCCTCGATCGTGTCCTGGCCGATACCGTCGCGCCGGTCGGTGGCGAAGGCGTCGTCGAGGTTCGGCCCCTGCGTGCCCTTGGTGTTCGCGTGCGCCAGCGAGTGGCAGCTCCCACAGGTGCCCTTGCCCACGAACAGCGTCTTGCCGTTCACGAGATCGGGGTTCGAATCGCGCGAGCCGCAGCCCACGGCAAGGACCACCACGATCGGTGCTACCGCCAGTGCCGCGAGCCTCCCCGTTGTCCCCCTCCGGTGCAAGTCGGCGGGAACACTATCCGCTCTGGCGGAGTGAATGCGACCCGGTCGCGTCGGCGCTTGGGAGGGCGTCGAGCCTGCCTTGCGCGGTGGCGATCACCCCGCTCGCGACGTGGTCCCAGCCGTAGCGCTCGGCGGCGCATTCGGCAAGCGCGTAGCCGGCGTGACGGCGCTCCCTGGGGTCGAGTTCGAGCCAGGTGACGAGCCTGTCGGCGATGCCCTCGACGGCGCCCGGCTCGAGCTCGAACGACGTCAGCCGTCGCAGATTCTCTGGCAGCGCGGGCTCCAGCGTGTCCATCACCTCGGCTAGTCCGGAATGATCGGCGGCGATCGGAAGGAGCCCGCTGGCGGCACCTTCGACGACCACCATCCCGAACGCCTCGGGGAAGGTGCTCGGCACCACCTGGACCTCGCACGCCGGCAGCAGCAGCGGCAGGTCGTCGTGCTCGAGTCTGCCCGTGAAGTGGATGCGCTCGGCGCCGTAGGCGGCGCAGGCGAGGTAGCGCTCACGCCGGTCTCCCTCCAGGCCGTCGAGGAAGCTCGCGAGGAGGGTCAGCTCCTCCGCGGGGCCGCCCTCGAGCTCCCTGCCGCGCGCGGCGATGTCGCGTGCTGCCACGAGATCGCCTGCCGCCAGCGCGTCCATCAGCCGTGTGAGCGCGCCCCGGTAGGTGCCGAAGCCCACCACGCACAGCCGAGCCGTGGGCACCCGCTGAACCACCAACGGCCAGGCGGCGATCAGCAGATCCACTCCCTTCGAGACGATCAGCTTCCCCACATAGGCCACGACGGGCTCGTGCTCGGGGTCGAGCGCGCGCAGGGCGGCCCAGCCGTTGGCGTCGCCGCCCCAGCGGGCGCCGCCGCGCCTCAGCTTCGTGGCGAGCTTCTTCACACGGGCAGCGGCCTCCCGCCGCGGCAGCGGGGTGAAGACGTCGGTGTCCACGCCGGGCGGGCCAAGGCGCGTCTTCTCGCGAAGACCTTCGATGTCGACGAGGTCCCAGAGCCGCTCCGCCATGTGGCGCGAGCCGACGAGCACGCCCTTCGCCGGCTCGAGCCCCTCGCGCGCGTAAGGGAGGAAGCGCTCGGGATCCGGCCGGATCGTGTACTCGAGCGCGCTGCCGTGGATCTTCACGGCGTACGGGACCTCGCCTCCGACCGCGCGGGCGACGATCGCCGGTCCCATCAGCGCGTGGTTGGCGAGCGCCACGTCCGGCTCCACAGCGTCAGCGACGGCCTTCACCGCGGCGACATTCGCCTCGATGTAGTGGGCGATCTCGTCATCCGTGAGCTCGCTGAACGGCCTCGCCTCGAAGCCCTCGTACTCGTCGGCCACGTAGACCGGCAGGATCTTCCCGATATCGGGCAGGTATGCCGTGCAGCGAACGGGCTCGCGGAGCGTCTCGACGCTCAGTGAGCCGTCCTCGAAGGTGCCGACCGCATCGACGAAGCCGAGCTCGGAGGCGTGGCGCTCCTGGCAGAGGATGTGAACCTCGTGGCCGAGCTTCACGAGCGCAGCCGCCAGGCTCGCGTTGTAGATGTTGCTGCCCGTCCCCCGCAGGAGGTAGCCGTGGAATACGAGTACTCGCACGAGCGGCATATCGTCGCACTTCCCGCCTGAGGCCCCCCTTTCGAGCCTCGGAGCGACGGGGCCCGCTGCTATGTTTCCCGCCTCTATGGGCGAGCGCCAGAAGTACAGGCTGCGCGCGCGGTCCGACCGCGAGGTGATCCGGGAGATCGAGCCCGGCGCCGTCTACGTCGACCGTGAGAGCGGTGAGGAGTTCGAGGTCGTTGCGGCCCTCACCCCCCTGGCACCGTCACCGAGCGAGCTGCCATGGGCAACCGAGAACCTCCGGCTGTGCGGCTGCTCGCTGGAGCAGCTCGTACCGAAGGACCTCAACGACTGCCTGTACTGCGGGCGTCGCCTCCCCGCTACCGAAGGCTGAGCCACCACACCATGCGAGAGCGCACCGCACTTGCGCTCGCTCTCCTCGCCCTCGGCGTTGCCGGATGCGGCGGCGGGGGTGGAGAGAAGAGCGCAGAGACCGTCCCGGCCGCACCGGCCCTCACGTCACCCGGCGAGCCGGCACCCACGGTCGACACGACGACGGATACGACGCCCACCGAAACCACGCCGGCCGACACAGGCGGAACCAGTCCGGGCACTGGAACGAACGGGAACAGCGGCAGCCAGGGGACGCCCTCGTCGCCCTCGCCGCAGAACGGCGGCACGTCGGCCCCGAACGGCGGCGCCAACGCGCCAGGCAGCAACAACAACTCCCCGACCACGCCGGGCAGCCCGGTCCAGAAGTTCGACAAGTTCTGCAAAGAGAACCCGGGCGCCTGCTAGGCGGGGCGACCCGGTGTCGAACAGCGGCGCCGGATCTTTCGACCGCTGTCCAATGGCGCTCCGCGCCGGGCCGCGCACCATGTGGCCATGGAACGAATCAGAGAATGGACCCGCGTGCTGACCCGGCTCGCGGCCGAGCCGGGCGTGCACTTCCACCGCGGGCCCCAGGGCACGCCGGTGCCGTGCTTCGAGGACACCTGCTGCAGGCCCCGCCTGCCGGTCTGAGCGCGCCGCCGGCGTCAGTCGTCGACGCGGGCCGCCAAGCGGTTACCTCCACAGGCGCCCATCAGGCGGCCGCCGCCGCGAGCCCCGCCGGGAGCGACCCGAGATACTCAGTCGGAAGCACGCGGCGTACGACCCTCTGGCCCACTCGCCGCATGCGATACGCGCGGGCGGACGTGCGCGAGCTCACGACCCTCGACAGCTGTGTACCCGTGAAATGCAGCGCGGCGCCGTCCTCCGCCGCGTAGCCGGGGCGCATGCCCTCCACGAGGAGCTGCCGGTAGGCGAGCTCCCGCGCGGGCTCGCCGTCGAAGTGCACGCAGTTGCTCCACGGCAGCAGTCCGAGGCCGCTCACGCGCCGCGGCGGCCCGTGGAACGCGCTCACGCCCTCCTCGAACCAGCACAGCGAGCCGGCGCTCAGGCCGCACAGCACCACGCCGCGCTCCCAGGCCCGCCGCAGCGTGACGTCGAGCCCATGGGCGGACCAGGCGCCGATCAGGCTCGTGATGCTTCCGCCGCCGACGTAGATGACGTCGCGCGTGAGCAGGTGCTCGTGCATGCCGGCGGCTCCCTCGTCGCGCCGGAACAGCGAGACGTGCGACGGCTCGCAGCGCGACGGGCAGAAGGCCCTGTAGAAGCGGACGATGTAGTGGTCGGCGTCGCCGCTCGCGGTCGGCAGGAAGCAGATGCGCGGCCGCTCCACGTCCGCCAGAGACAGCACGTAGTCGTCGAGCAGCGTGTTCCCGCGCTCCATGGAGAACCCGCCGCCGCCGAACGCGACGATCTGCGGCACGCGCGCTGCCATGGGGGAATACTCGCCCGCTGGGCACCGCGCGCACATCGACGCGTGTCGGAAATTCAAGCCGCCCGGTTCGCCACCGGGTCGAATCCGCCCTAGTAGGTGGACGCGCCGCGCCGGTGCACCGGCACCGGCAGCTCAGGCGGCCTGATGCGAGGCACCACGCCGGGCAGGACCGGCTCTCCGCCGCGTCCGCGGCGAGGCCCGTGCGAAGAGCTGTGGCCGTCGCGCCTGCGGGAGCCCGGCGAGAAGCGCCCCAGGGGGAGCGAGAGCCCGCCGCCGCCGGGACCGCTCGGGCGTTCGGGCTGCGGCCCGCCGCCGCCGTTGCCCCCATCGTCGTCGCTGTCCTCGTCCTCCCGCAGGCGGAAGAACCAGACGAGCCAGAGGACGAGTAGCCCCACGTCGAAGACCCGGAAGCCCACCATGAAGATCCACCCCTCGGCGGTCATCATCCGCGATAGTACCGCGCGGCAGAGCCCGGCGAAATCCCCCGTGATGGGTGAAATGCGGGCTGTCCCGGCGCCTGGCGCGTAGACGCCAGCGACGCGCCGTTACTTCTTCGGCGGAGTGGTCTTCGTCGGCTCGGGCACGAACGTTGCCGTGTAGAGCAGGCGCGCCTTGCGGTACAGGCAGCCGTAGGTGCGCTGGCTGCCGAGCACGTCCTGTGCGGCATCCTGCTGCACGTCGTCGCACTTCGCGGGATCGCGCGACGAGCGCCAGACCTGGTCGTTCCCGAGCGTGCCGGAGAACGCCGGGGCCCAGGTGGACACGGATATCCCGACGATGTAGCCCTTCTTCACCGTGAGCGGCTGCTTGAGCGCGAAGGTCGGGGTCGAGCCGAAGTAATCCTGCAGCTCGAACGAGTCGCTCATGCCGGTCTCGAGGTACTTCTTCGAGTTCCGCGGCTGGCGCAGGATGATCAGGCGCGCCTGGGGCGGGCCGCCGAAGAGCTTGTCGAAGAAGTCGATCTGGTCGGCGCGCGGGTTCCCGAGCGTGATCGAGAACGCAACGATCTTGCCTGCACGGCGCATCGTGTACGGGTGCTTGGTGGTGCCGACCTGCGCCTGGAACCCACTCACCTTCCCGATCGCCTGACACGCATCGGGACACGACGCCGGAACCTTCGGCAGGCGCCCCCCGACCTCGGAGACCGAGGCAGACGCAGGAGCCGCGGCGACGAGGGCGCCGAAGGCAGCAATAACCGGAACGAGTCGCTTGAAAGTCACGAGGAAAGAGAACACTGGCAGCAGCTCAAAGCTGCGGTGCGGCGGGGACCCTAGCGAAAGAGCCCTGGGACGGGTGCGAAAAGCGAGGATGGCAAGGAAGCAGGCAGCGACGTGTGCTCCGCACACGAGCCTGCCGATGACGCAGCCAGCCGACGCTTTGCAGCGCCCGCGCTCGAGTCAAGATCGAGCGAGCTACTTATACCGATAGGTGATGCGACCCCGATCGAGGTCATAGGGAGAAAGCTCGATCTTGACCCGATCGCCAGGGAGGATGCGGATGTAGTGCCGACGCATCTTCCCGGAGATGTGGCCGAGCACCTCGTGCTCGTTATCGAGCTTCACCCGGAACATCGTGTTGGGCAGGGCCTCGACGACCTCGCCCTCCATCTCAATCTTTTCTTCCTTCGCCAAGAGACCTCAGTCTAGAAGGCGAGGGGGCGGCAGGTCATGCAGGGCGAACGTTCACAGCCTTCGGGCCCTTGTCGCCCTGCTCTTCCTCGTACGAGACCTTCGCGTTCTGCTCGAGGGAGCGGAAGCCCTGAGCCTCGATCCCGGTGTGGTGGACGAACAGGTCCTTGTCGCCCTCGTCGGGTGTGATGAACCCGAAGCCCTTTTCGTCGTTGAACCACTTGACCGTACCCGTCGGCATGCGTTGCACCTCTCAAATAGATCGCCCTACCGTGCGAACGTACAACGACCCCGGCGCTTTCGCGAGTGTTTTTTCGCGCCGGTCAACGCCCCTCGAAAGTGGCCTTGCCAGGGCCCTCCGCGAGAAACGTCTTCACGGCGTTCTTGAGGTCCGCGGTGTCGAACAGAGGGGCCGCGATCGAGCCGATGCGCTCGTCGGCCCCGCGCACGCCGTGATGGAGGAACGCGCGCACCATCGCCTTCGTCGCCGCGTGCGCTTTCGTCGGTCCGGCCGCGAGGCGCTGCATGAACTCCATCGACTCCTCGGCGAGCCGGTGGCCCGGTACGACGCGGTTCACCACATTCCAGCCCTCGAGAGTCGCCGCGGCGTAGATGTCGCCGCTCATCACGAACTCGCGCGCCCGCGCCGGTCCGGCCCGCTCGGCCATTCGCTGCGTACCGCCCATCGCGGGCGTGAGGCCAATCACGGTTTCGACGAGCCCGAAGCGGGCCGACTCGGCGGCGAAGATCAGGTCGCACCCGAGCGACAGCTCGAGGCCGGCGGTGAGGCAGAGTCCCTGGACCGAGCTCATCGTGGGAATCGGCATGTCCTCGAGCCGGTGCACAAGGCCGACCCACCCGTCGAACGCCTCGGTCATCTGCTCGGGTGTCTTGTCGTCGAAGAAATGCACGTCGACACCGCCCGTGAAGTACTTGCCCTCCGCACGGATCAGGAGTCCCCGAATGTCTGACCTCTCTGCTTCGCGCACGGCCGCGTCGAGGTCGCGGAACATCTCGTCGCCGAACAGGTTCAGCGGCGGCTGGTCGATCACGACCACGCCCACGTCGCGGTCACGCTCGAAGCGGGCGCTAGCCACGGATTTCCTCGGCCAGCTTCGCGAGCTCGCCGGGGTCCGACTCCATCGGCTGACCCGGCAGTCTCAGCGGGTCGTCCTCGTACCTGGGCACGACGTGCATGTGCAGGTGGAACACCGTCTGCCACGCGGCCTGGCCGCAGGAGTTGATGAGGTTGATGCCATCTGCGCCGAGGCGCTCCTTCAGCAGGCCGGCCACCCGCTTGGAGGCAGCGATCACATGCGCGAGATCCTCATCCGATGCCTCGAGCAGGTCGCTCGAATGGTTGCGCGGGACGACGAGCGAGTGCCCGCGCGTCCATGGGTTGATGTCGAGGAACGCGATCGCGTGCTCGTCCTCGTATATCCGGGCGCTCGGCAGCTCGCCGGCCACGATCTTGCAGAAGATGCAGTCGTCGGGCATGGCCGGGCAGCCTACAGCCAGCCGACCTTCTTGAAGTACCGGAAGAGGAGGCTGCAGAGGGTCAGCATGAGCAAGAGCGCCGCCGGATAGCCGAACTCCCACTTGAGCTCCGGCATGTGGCGGAAATTCATCCCGTAGATCGCGCCGATCACTGTCGGGATGGCTGCGATCGCGACCCAGGCGGAGATCTTTCGCGTGTCGTCGTTCTGCCGGACCGTGATCTGCGAGAGGTTCGCGTCGAGCGCGCTCGTGAGCAGGTCGTTGAAGGTCTGCACCCGGTCGTTCACGCGCTGCGCGTGGTCGAGCACGTCGCGGAAGTACTCGGTTAGCTGCTCGGGAATCTCGATCGCGCCGCCGACGACGCCCTCGAGCGCCGAGATCAGCGGAGCGGTGGCGCGGTGGAACTTGAGCACCTCGCGCTTGAGCTTGTAGATGCGTTCAGCCGGATTCGACCGCTCCGGCGAGAATACGTCCTCCTCGAGCTGGTCGATGTCCTCTTCGAGGGAATCCGCGATCGGCTCGTAGTCGTCCACGACCTCGTCGACGATGGCGTGCACGACCGCCGGCGGCCCGCAGCGCAGCAGGTCCTCGCGCTGCTCGAGTTTCTTGCGGACTCCGGTGAGTCCGGTGCCGTGACCGTGGCGCACCGATATGACGAACGACTCGCCGGCAAAGAGCAGGATCTCGCCTATCTCGATGGTCTCGGCAGCGTCGTCGTAGCGCGCCGTCTTCAAGACGATGAGGACGACATCGTCGTACACCTCGATCTTCGGACGCTGATGCGCCTTCACGGCGTCCTCGACGGCGAGCTCGTGCAGCCCGAACTCGCGCGCCACCGCGTCGAACTCGTCCATGCTCGGCTCGAAAAGCCCGATCCAGACGAAGGCGCCCGGACGGCACGCTTCGTCGAACGCGCGCTCCAACGGGACCTCGCCGTCGCGCCGGTGCCCGTTCTCGTATACGGCGGTGTCGATGATCATCGCGCTGAATTCTGGCGGAGTGACCGGGCGAGCTCGACAGCTTCTTCGCGCGTGGCCGCCTCGCCGGCGAAGCGAGCCTCCCTGAGAAGGGCGATCAGCTCCCCGAGCTCGGGGCCCGGCTCGATGCCCACCTCCGCTGCCAGCTCGTCGCCGCGGAGCGGCAGCTCGGGCGGCCCGGCCTGCCGCCAGGCGAGAGCCTCGTGCATCAGCTCGCGTGCCAGGTCCAGGTGCGCCTCGATCGCCGGCTCGGCGTTCTTGCCGCGGGTCGCGAGGCGATCCGCGCACGAAAGCAGGGTCACCTCCACCTCCACCGGCTCGCAGGTGGTGAGGTAGCGGTACACGGCGCGCCGCGACAGCGGCCGGTCGTGTACGAGGAAGCCGAGCACGAGATGGTGGCGCGTGATCGCGGCTACGAACTGAGTGAGGCGCTCGCTGGCCCGCAGGGCTCGGAATATCGCGCTGACCATGTCGGCACCCACGCGGTCATGCCCGACGAAGCTGACACGTCCGTCCGGCAGCTCGCCGCGCGTGACAGGCTTCCCGACGTCGTGCAGCAGCGCCGCGAAGCGCAGCGCCTGGCCACGCGTCAGCTCGTTGGCGAGCGGCTCGTCGAGCACGGCCCGAAGCCGCTCCGCGTCCTCCGGGAACACCTCGCCGAGCGCTCCTTCGAGCCACACCTGCTGCCGTAGGACCTCGATGGTGTGGTCGTGCACGTCGAGGTGGTGGAAGTGGCTCTGCTCCACTCCGCGCAGGGCGGTGAGCTCGGGCAGGACCACCTGCATCAGCTCGAGGTCCTCGGCGAGCGCGATGCCCTCGAGCACGCGCTCGGCGATCACGATGCGGCGAAGCTCCGCGAACACGCGCTCCGCCGACACGTTCGCCACGCGCGGCGCCGCCTCGCGCGTGAGGCGGGCCGTACCCGGGTCGAGCGTCAGCGGAAGCTCCGTGGCCAGGCGCGCGGCCCGGAGGGCGCGGAGCGCGTCCGCCTGGTAGGCCTCCGGGCCGAGCACGCGCAGCACGCCTGCCTCCAGGT
The DNA here is from genome assembly GCA_045805385.1 of Thermoleophilaceae bacterium. Lineage (GTDB taxonomy): Bacteria > Actinomycetota > Thermoleophilia > Solirubrobacterales > Thermoleophilaceae > JADGHQ01. The sequence goes on along the minus strand of JBJMLG010000178.1, from coordinate 18,486 downwards.
CGGTCTGCCCGCCGTGCGGGTCGAGCAGCTCGCCGCCGTCCAGCGGTTGCGCCATCGCGTTCACCGTGAAGTCGCGGCGCGACAGGTCCTCCTCGATGGTGGCGCCCTGGAGCGCTGACACGTCGGCCACCCACGAGCGGTCGGCGGCGATCGCGCGCCACGAGCCGAACTCGTCCGAGAGTGAGAACACCGCGCCGCCCGCCGCATCGGCGATCCGGCGCGCGATCGCCTGTGGATCACCCTCCACCGCCAGATCCACGTCGGTCACTTCGCGCCCGAGCAGGTCGTCGCGCAGCGTGCCGCCGACGATCCAGATCCGCTCGGGCGCGTCCTTCAGAGCGGTGCGCACCTCCCGGACCGGCCGATGGTCGTCGAGGCTCATCCCTCTTCGTCCCTCGCGTGCCAGTGGCGCTTCACCCGCTGGGTGAGGCCGCAGGTGACCTCGTAGTTGATCGTGCCAAGCCGCTCCGCGACCTCCTCCGCGCGGATGCGCTCGCCGCCCTGGCGGCCGATCAGCACGGCCTCGTGCCCCACCTCGACGTCGCTCTCGGGGCCGAGCTCGACGGCGACGTTGTCCATGCTGACCGTCCCCACGAGCGGGTAGCGGCGGCCCCGGATCAGCACGTCGCAGTTGTTCGAGAGGTTGCGCCGCCAGCCGTCCCCGTAGCCGATCGGCAGCGTGGCCACGAGCGTGGGCGAGTCGGCCGTCCAGCGGCGACCGTAGCCCGCGCTCTCGCCGGGCTCGAAGCGCTGCACTCGGGCGACGTAGGAGCTGAGCGACAGAGCCGGTTCGAGGCCGCGCTCCGCCGGGTCGCCCTGGAACGGATCGAGCCCGTAGACGGCGATGCCGCAGCGCACCATGTCGAAGTGCGCGGCCGGAGCGCGGTAGGTGGCCGCGCTGTTCGCCGCATGCACGACGATGCCTGGGTGCCGGCTGCGCAGGTCCGCGACGAACTCGTCGAAGCGCTCGAGCTGCACGCCGAGGAAGTCGTCACCCTCCTCGTCGGCGGTGGCGAAGTGCGTCATCGCGCCGACGAGCTCCAGGCGCGGCTCGGCGGCCACGAGCTCGGCCACCGCGAGTGCCTCGTCGAGCGACTTGGCCCCCAGCCGGCCCATGCCGGTGTCGAGCTTCACGTGCACACGAACGGGGGCGGCGCCGTCCGGCAGCCGTTCGGCGAGCGCCGACACGAAGCCTTCGCGCCACACCACCACGTCGGCCACTGCCTCGATCGCGGTGCGCGAGTCCTCCGGCGCAAGTGCACCCATCACGAGGATCCGGGAGTCGACCCCGTGGTGGCGAAGCTCCGCGGCCTCGTCGGCGGTCGCCACCGCGAGCCAGTCCGCGCCGCCGGCGAGGGCGGCCTTCGCCACCCACGTGGCGCCGTGGCCGTAGCCGTCGGCCTTCACGACCGCACACAGGCGCGACCGCCCGCCGAGCAGCGCCGCGAGCTGCGCGCAGTTGCGCTCTACGGCGCCGAGGTCCACGCGGGCGAGCGCCCGCTCGGGAGCGTGGCGGGTCATGGCTAGGACTCCCCCGCCTCGGCCCGCAGCCGCGCGAACGCCGCGGGGATCGACTCGATCACGTCGCCCGCGATCACGTGGTCCGCGCCGAGTCGCGCGGCGGCCTCGATCCCGGCGTATGCGTGCGCGAGCACGCCGGCGCACACCGCCGCGAACGGCTCGATGCGCTTGGCGAGCAGCGAGGCGATCACGCCCGACAGCACGTCGCCCGTGCCCGCGGTGGCGAGCGCCGGGCTCGCCCCGGGGCTGATCGCCACGGGGCCGCCGGGGGTCGCGACGATCGAGTCGTCCCCCTTCAGCACCACGATCGCGCCACTGCGCTCCGCAGCCTCGCGCGCGAAGTCGAGGCGGTGAGCGGCGACCTCCGAGCTGTCGCGCCCAAGGAGGCGTCCAAGCTCGCCGGCGTGCGGCGTGAGCACGGTCGGAGCGTCGCGATCGCGCAGCGACTCGAGCCGCTCGGCGTGCGCGTTCAGCCCGTCGGCGTCGATGAGCAGCGGGGCCTTGACTTCGCGGGCGACCGCCCGCGCGAACGCGACCGCCCCGTCGCTTCGGCCGATTCCGGGTCCCAGCACGATCGCGCCCGCCCGCTCGGCCAGCTCGGCCACACGCGCGGCCCCTTCCTCGGTGTGGGCGCCGTCGTGGTCGGGGAGCGCGTGCGTCATCGACTCCGTGAGCTTGATCTCGAACACCATCTCGGCGGCGGCCGGGACCGCGAGCTGCACATAGCCGGCGCCCGTGCGCATGGCCGCGTGCGCGGCCATCGTCGGCGCTCCGGTGAGCCCCGCGCCTCCGCCCGCGACCACCACGGTGCCCGAGCCGAACTTCGAGCTCTCGCGCGGACGGTGCGGAACGAGCTCGATCGTACGCGCCGAGATCAGGCCGGCTTGCTCCGGCGCCGGCGCGCCGCGCGGGATGCCGATCTCGATCACGTGCACCTCACCCGCATGCGACTTGCCGGGCTCCACGTGGAGACCGATCTTCGAGCCGTGGAAGGTGGCCGTCACGACCGCGCGCACGGCCTCGCCCTCGACCTCACCGCTCGACGCGTCCACCCCCGACGGCACGTCGCAGGCGACCACCGGCACGCCCGACTCGTTCAGGGCCGCGATCGCTCCCGCGACCGGCTCGCGCGGCTCGCCCGAGAAGCCGGTGCCGAGCATCGCGTCGACCACGACCGACGACCCGTCCAGCTCCGCCGCGTGGAACGGCCGAGGGCGCTCCCCAGGCAGCCGCTCGAGATTGGCGAGCGGATCGCCCTTCAGGTCGCTGAGATCGCCAACCCCGAGCACGTCGACGCCGAGGCCTTCCTCGCGGAGCAGCCTGGCGGCCACCAGCCCGTCGCCGCCGTTGTTGCCCTTCCCGACGACCACGCGGATGCGACCTGGGCGCCCCTGCGCAAGATCGGCCGTCAGGCGCGCCAGCCCCACCCCCGCCCGCTCCATCAGGTCGAGCGACGGCACGCCCTGCTCTTCGATCGCCCAGGCGTCCGAGGCGCGCATCTCGGCAGCGTCGTAGAGAGGATCGAGCCAATCCGGCAAGGTCATCGCAGCAGCGCCACCGCCGCGGCGGTCGAGCGCGTGTGGGTGAGCGACACGACCGGAACCACGCCGAGCTCCTCAGCGCGCTCGGCAGCGCTGCCGCTCAGCCGCACGCTCGGAGCGCCGCCCGTGGCGACCACCTCCACGTCACGAAACGCCCAGGCCTCGAGCCCGAGCGCCTTCGCCACCGCCTCCTTCGCGCAGAAGCGGGCCGCCAGGTGCTGCCCAGGCCGCGCCTGAGCGGCCGCGTAGGCGCGCTCGCCCTCGCTGAAGAGGCGCTCGGCCATGCGCGGCCTGCGCTCGAGCGCCCGCTCGAGCCGCTCGATCTCGAGCAGGTCGATACCGATCCCGGCCACGCGCCGGGAAGCTACTCGACGGTGACCGTCTTCGCGAGGTTGCGCGGCTGGTCCACGTTCAGGCCGCGGGCCCGCGCGATGTAGTACGCGAGCAGCTGAAGCGGCAGGATTGCGAGCATCGGCTGGAGCAGCCAGTCCGCCTTCGGCACGAACACGACCTCTTCGGCGTGCTCCGCGACGTGCGGCGACGTCTCGCTCGCAACGGCGATCACGTGCGCGCCGCGGGCCTGCACCTCGGCCACGTTCGAGAGCACCTTGTCGAGCACCGGGGAGTCCGTGCACACGGTCACGACCGGCGTGCGCTCGTCGAGGAGCGCGATCGGGCCGTGCTTCATCTCCCCTGCCGCGTAAGCGTCGGTGGGGATGTAGGAGATCTCCTTCAGCTTCAGCGCGCCCTCGAGGCAGATCGGCAGCCCGGCGTGACGGCCGAGGTAGAGGAAGAAGTTCGATGCCGACCAGTGCTCCGCGATCGCGCGCACGCGGTCGTCGCACTTCTCGATCGTCTCGCCCACGAGGGTGGGCAGGTGCTTGAGCTCCGCGCGCAGCTCGGCGAGCCGCTCGTCGGGCAGCGTGCCGCGCAGCTCCGCGAGGCGGATCCCCAGGAGGTACATGGCCGCCACCTGCGACACGAACGTCTTCGTCGCGGCCACGCCGATCTCGATGCCGGCGCGGGTGAACAGCACGCCGTCGGAGTCGCGCGTGGCCTGGCTGCCCATCACGTTGGTGATCGCCAGCACCTTCGCGCCGCGCTCGCGCGCCAGGCGCATGGCCGCGAGCGTGTCGGCCGTCTCGCCCGATTGCGAGATGCCGATCACGAGGTCGCCCGGGCCCACGACCGGGTTGCGGTAGCGGTACTCGGACGCGATATCCATCTCGACCGGCACGCGTGCCCACTCCTCGATCGCATAGCGGCCGACGAGCCCCGCGTGGTACGAGGTGCCGCACGCGACGACCGTCACCCTGCGCAGGCCGCGCAGCTCGTCGTCGGAGACGCCGATGTCGCCGAGGTCCACGTGCTCGCCGGCGAGGCGGTCTGTCACGGTCTCGGCCACCGCCTCTGGCTGCTCGTGGATCTCCTTGAGCATGAAGGTCTCGTAGCCGCCCTTCTCGGCGGTGGTCTCGTCCCAGTCCACCTCGGTGGTCTCGCGGGCAATCGCCTCCCCGCCCGGGCTGAGGATCTCCACGCCGCCGCGGCGAACCACCACGATCTCGTCGTTCTCGACCAGCTTCACCTTGCGGGTCTCGTTGAGGAACGCGGGAATCGCGGACGCGATGAAGTTCTCGCCCTCGCCGACGCCCACCACGAGCGGGCACTCCTTGCGGGCGCCCACGAGCAGCTCGGGCTCGTCGGCCGACATCGCGACGAACGCGTAGTGGCCGCGAAGCTGCGCGTAGGCGGAGCGCACGGCCTCGACGAGGTCGCCGTCGTAGAGGTGGGCGATCAGGTGCGCCACCACCTCGGCGTCGGTGTCCGACGTGAACTCGGCGCCCTCCGCGATGAGCCGCTGGCGAAGCTCCACATGGTTCTCGACGATCCCGTTCACGACGATGTGGATGCGATCTTGCGTGTCGAAGTGTGGGTGTGCGTTCGCCTCGCTCACGCGGCCGTGCGTGGCCCAGCGCGTGTGCCCGATGCCGGTGGTGGGCTCGGCCTTCGCGACCGCTACGCCGCCCGCTCCGGCGAGCTGCTCGCTCGCCTGCTCGGCGACCGCCTCGCGCAGGAACGACAGATTGCCGACCGCGCGCACCGACTGGATGTGGTCGTCCACGACGACCGAGACGCCGGCCGAGTCGTAGCCGCGGTACTCGAGCTTCTCGAGGCCCTGGAGCAAAAGCTCCCGGCAGCTCCGCTCTCCCACATATCCGACGATTCCGCACATGTCCCCAGGCCCTTTCGCGTGGACGAGGGTCTAACCCTCTAAGAACGCCGAGAGCCGCGCACTGCGGCTCCACGAAGACCCTCCCGGAGGGCGAGTTCGATGGTACCAGCGGCCGGGCCAGCCGCACAGACCTTGTAAACCCGCTCGCGGAGCGAAATCAGCCGAAGAAGGTCTGCACCAGGAGGAAGCCGTTGAGGCAGACGATCAAGGCGGCCACGAGGGACGCCGCGACGGTGGTGATGCGCTTGTTCACGAGGCCGCCCATCACCCTGCGGCGGCTCGTGAACATCACGAGCGGGATCAGCGCGAAGGGGATGCCGAACGAGAGCACGACCTGGCTGAGCACGAGTGAGCGCGTCGGATCCAGCCCGATCGCGAGGATCAGCAGCGCCGGCAGCATCGTGATCAGGCGACGGAGGACAAGCGGGATCTGGCGTCCGATGAAGCCCTGCATCACGACCTGGCCCGCGTACGTGCCCACACTGGAGCTCGCGAAGCCGGAGGAGAGCAGCGCCACCGCGAAGGCGAGCGCAGCGCCGCCGCCGACGAGCGTGTCGAAGCCGTGGTAGGCGCCCTCGATCGTGTCGATGTTGCTGTGGCCGTTGTGGAACACGGCGGCGGCCACGACCAGCATCGACACGTTGATCACGCCGGCGATGCCCATCGCGATCACCACGTCCACGCGCAGGAAGCGCATCACCTTGCGCTTTTCGCCGTCGTCGCGCACCGGGATGCGGTTCTGCGTGAGCGCGGAGTGCAGGTAGATCACGTGCGGCATCACCGTCGCGCCGAGGATGCCTGTGGCCAGCAGCACGCTGTCCGAGCCGTCGAACTTCGGGATGAAGCCCTTCAGCGCGTCGTGGGCGTCCGGGCCGATCTTGAGCGTCTGGTAGAGGAAGCCGAGCAGCACGAGGCCGAGCAGCGCAGTGATCGCCAGCTCGAAGCGCCGGTAGCCCCGCGATTGGAGCGCCAGGATCGCGAATGCGACCGCGCCGGTCATGAGGCCGGCGGTGAAGAGGGGCACGCCGAACAGCAGGTTCAGCGCGATCGCGGCCCCTATGAACTCCGCGAGGTCGGTGGCCATCGCGATCAGCTCCGCCTGAATCCACAGGCTGAGCGAGACCGGCTTTGCGAAATGCTGGCGGCACACCTCCGGCAGGCTCTGCCCGGTCGCCACGCCGATCTTCGCCGACAGCGTCTGGATCAGCATCGCGATCAGGTTCGCGCCGACGATCACCCACAGCAGCAGGTAGCCGTACGCCGCGCCGCCCGTGATGTTCGTGGCGAAGTTGCCTGGGTCCACGTACGCGACGGCGGCCACGAACGCCGGCCCGAGCAGGGGCAGCGCGCCGCGCAACCCGCCGCGCGCGCGGATGCGCTCGAGAGGCGTCGGCCCGCCCAGCGGTACGGCGATGGCTTCGGTTTCGAGCGGCTGGTTCAAACCGTCCCCACCTCGGCCCGCATCGCACGGGAAAGCTCGCCGCCCAGCACGTGGACGGCGCGGCCGAAGCGCACCGACACGGGCCCGTCGAATGGCTGCTTCTCCACTACCTCGAAGTCGTCGCCGAGCGCGATCCCGCGCTCACCCAGGTAGCGGAGCATCTCGGGATTGCTGTCCGAGACGCGCACGAACCGCCCGCGCGAGCCGGGGTCGAGTTCCTGGAGGCTCTCGGTACGGTCCTCCTCGAGCTCGAGATCGCGACTGGGAATCGGATCGCCGTGAGGGTCGTGAGTCGGATTACCGAGCTTGCAGGCGATCAGCTCCTCGAGTTCCTCGGAGAGCACGTGCTCGAGCACCTCGGCCTCGTCATGTACCCGGTCCCACGGCACGCCGAGGTTCTCGGCGAGGTAGAGCTCGAGCAGGCGATGGTGGCGCAGCACCTCGAGCGCCACACGCCGCCCCGACTGCGTGAGCCGCACGCCCTTGTAGGGCACGTGCTCCACAAGGCCGAGGCCGTCGAGCTTCTTGACCATGTTCGAAGCCGAGGCGGGAGTGACCGCGAGCCGGTCCGCGAGAGCGTTGTTGGATACCGCCTCGCCAGAGTGCGTCTCCAGGCTGTATATGGCCTTCGCATAGTCCTCGACGGAGGACGAGAGGTGTTCGTGTCGCACTTCGGTGGCCACTGTCGACCAGATTATGGCATGACTAAATTTGAAATATGCCACTTATGGACGGATGAACGGCATCGATTACCGGCCGCCCGGCGCGGGTAATCGCCAGACATGACCAGCGAAGAACGAGACGTGAACCAGCCTGACACCGCCGAAGAGGGCACCGCCGCAAGCGGCTTTCCCGAGCCGCCCGGCGAGGATCCGGGCGACCGCTCCCGCGATCCCGACCCCCATCACGCGCTGAACAACCCGGCCGACGAGGCCGACGAGACCGAGTGGCCGGACCCCTACGACAAGCGTGAGGACCCTGCCGATCCGGAAGACCCGGACGGGTTCGGCGGCGAGGAGCCCCACCGCCCCGTCGGCTCGGAGTCCACGAGCGACCCGCATCCGTCGCAGGACCCCGAGGCGGTCGACTGGGAGGGCCCCAAGCGGGACAAGGTCGACGACTGAGCGCGCTCTAGCGCAGCTCGCGCTCGATCAACTCGACGAGGCGGCCGGCGATCGCCTCGCACTGCGCCTCGTCCGGCGCCTCCACCATCACGCGCACGAGCGGCTCCGTGCCGGACGGACGCACGAGCACGCGGCCGCTGCCGTCGAGCTCGCGCTGCTCGCTGTCGACCGCCTCCCACACGACGGTTGCACCCTCGATAGCCGCGCGGTCGCGGACGCGAACGTTCACGAGCGTCTGCGGGAGCTTGGTCATTACGCGCCGCTCCGCCAGGTCGCCGCCGCCGAGCGCCTCGAGCGTGAGCAGCGCCGCCGCGATGCCGTCACCCGACGGCACGAAGCCGGTGTCGATGATGTGCCCGGACTGCTCGCCGCCGAGGGCCCAGCCGCGCTTCACGAGCTCGGCGATCACGTGGCGGTCGCCCACCGGCGTCTGGGCGACCTCGATGCCTTCGGCCTGCATCGCGTGGTGGAAGCCCAGGTTCGTCATCAGCGTCACGGCAACGCCGCCGCCTGGCAGGCGACCCGCGTCGCGGAGGTGCAGAGCAGCGAGCGCGATCAGCTCGTCGCCGTCGACCACCTCGCCGTTGCGGTCGACCGCGAGCACGCGGTCCCCGTCGCCGTCGAAAGCGAAGCCGATGTCGAACTCGCCCTCCTTGACTGCGGCCGCGAGGCCCTCCACGTGCGTCGATCCGGCTCCCTCGTTGATGTTCCGCCCGTCGGGCTCGGTGCCCACGGTCTCCACGTTCGCGCCGAGCCGGCGGAAGATCTCGGGCGCCACGTGGTAGGTCGCGCCGTTGGCGCAGTCGAGCAGCACGTGCAGCCCGTCGAGGCGCAACCCCTGGAAACGGGCCTCGAGCTCCCTCAGGTAGTCGGCGTCGGCGCCGTGAAGCTTGCGGACGCGCCCGATGCCGCGCTGAGGCGCGGGCGCAGGCTTCTCACCCTCGGCAGCGTGGATCGCCGCCTCGATGGCGGCCTCGCGCTCGTCGTTGAGCTTCATGCAGTCGGGCCCGAAGATCTTGATCCCGTTGTCGCGGTAGGGGTTGTGCGAGGCGGAGATCACCGCCGCGAGGTCGAAGCCGTAACGCCGCATGAGCAGCGGTGCGGCGGGCGTCGGAAGCACCCCACCAAGCAGCGCGTGGCCACCGGCCGCGGCTATGCCGGCCGCGAAGGCGGACTCGAGCATCTCGCCCGACTCGCGGGTGTCGCGGATCACGAGCACCCGGGGTACGTCCCCAGGCGCGTCCGCCGTCGCCGCCCGGCCGAGCGCAAGCGCGAGCTCGGCCGACAGGAAGTCGCCGGCCACGCCGCGGACGCCATCGGTCCCGAAGAGCCGCCGGGGCGGCGTCGCCGGAGTGGCCGCCCCCACGGGCGGCCCTAGCGCTTGGAGAACTGCGGCCGCTTACGCGCCTTCTTGAGGCCCGCCTTCTTGCGCTCCTTGGCACGCGCGTCGCGCGTCAGGAAGCCGCGGCGCTTCAACTCGCCGCGAAGGTTCGGATCGGCCTCAACCAGCGCGCGTGCCACGCCATGGCGCAGCGCGTCGGCCTGGGCGGACACGCCGCCGCCGTGGATCCTCGCGACCACGTCCATGCGAGACTCATAGCCGGCGGCCTCGAGAGGCGCGCGGGCGGTGCGCTGGAGCGTCACGCGGGGGAAGAACTCGTCGAGCTGGCGCCCGTTGATGAGGTAGCTGCCGTCGCCCGGCTTGAGGATCACGCGGGCCACCGAGGTCTTGCGCTTGCCGGTGGCGATGTAGCGCGCGTCGGCCGCCAGCTCGACGGGCGTGCGTTCGGCGGGCGCCGGTGCGGCGGCCTCGCCCTCCTCGGCGGGCGCGGGAGCCGCGGGCTCCGCCGTGGCGGTAGCGCCCTGGGCGTCGGGAGCGCCCTCGCCGAACTGCTCGGCGTACGTATCCACGAACTCGTCGTCGGCGGGGCGCGCGCCCTCTAGCTCCTGCTCGAGGCGGATCGGCTCGAGGTGCTCGCCTGGGATCACCTCGGCCTTCTGCTCCTTCACGTCGCGCGGGCCGCGCTCCGCCTGCTTGCCGCGCGGGCGGCCGGCGGTCTCTGCCGCCTCTTCGAGCGCGTCGCCCGTCTCACGGGCGCGCTCGTCGGCGACGTCAGACACATCGGGCTTGATCGTCTCGGCGATGTCGGGAGCTGCCGGTGCGGCCGGCTCGCCCGGAAGCTCCTCGCCCTCGGCGGCGGCTTCGGCACCAAGGCCAGATCCACCCTCGCCGGCGGCCTCAGCCTCCTCGCCCTCGGGCGCCTCCTCGGCCTCGGCGGCCGCAGGCGCCTCGTCGGCCTCGGGGGCCGCAGGCGCCTCGTCGGCCTCGGGGGCCGCGGGCACGTCCTCGGCAGCGGGCTGCGGCTGCTCCTCGGCGGGCTGCTCGGAGCCCTGCTCCTCCTGCGGGGAGTCCTGGCGCTCCTCGTCCTGCATCAGGCGTCGACCTCCAAAGGCTGCGGTTGCTGGGCGGCATGGGGATGGTCCGGGCCCGCGTAGACCTTCAGCTTGCGGAGCTGGGCGCGGCCGAGGCGCGTGCGGGGCAGCATGCCCTTCACGGCCAGGCGGATCACCTCTTCCGGCCTGCGCTCGAGCATCTCCTCGAGCGAGCGGCTCTTCAGGCCGCCGGGGTAGCCGGAATGCCGGTAGTACGTCTTCTCCTGGCGCTTGTTCCCCGTGACCGAGATCTTCTCGGCGTTCACCACGATCACGAAGTCTCCCGTGTCGCAGTGCGGCGTGTACTCGGGCTTGCGCTTGCCGCGCAGGGCGTCGGCGATGTGGGTCGCGAGCCGGCCGAGTGTCTTGCCGGTTGCGTCGACCACGAGCCAGTTTCGCTCGCGGTTTGCAGGTGTGGCTACGAAGGTTTTCATCGCACAGAAGAAGCGCGCCGACGGCCGAGACTAGCGCCTTGGCCCGCGTCGGCGGGGCGCGGTGGGACGCATCCCTCCCGCGAGCCGCGTGCAGCGGCCCGGGGAATAGTGGCACACGCCCGCGCGAAGCGACCACTCCGGGCACGGATTTGCCGCCGGATGCCCTCGTTATACTGCCGCGCCGACTTGCAGACCTGCCGAATCCGACCGGGCCAGCTCGGCCGGAACGGGGGAACCAGAGCGAGGGCCGAGAGGCCCTCGCGGGGCGAATCAGAGAGGGCCTGCGCCGCTTATGGCGAAGGCCCTGCACGTATGTAGCGCCGCTCTTTCGGCGCGAGCCCGTCAGCTAACCCCGTAGGCCCGAGAAAGAGAGGCCTCGTTCGAGGTGCCGCCGACGAAGCGCATCACGCTGTTCGCCATGCTGTTCGCTGCCGGCGCGCCGGCCGCCGCGTCCGCGCAAACCGGGACCGGAACGGGCGGGACCGGCTTCGTGCCGACCCCGCGGGTCGTGAAGGTGGCATGCGTGAAGGGATGCGCGAGCAAGGCGCGCCCGCGCGCGGGCTCCACCATCCGGATCTCGGGCAGCAACCTCAGCGGCGTCACCGAGATCCTCTTCCAGGGCGCCAGGGCCAGCTCCGACGACGTGACGGCGCACGTGCGCCCCCGGAGCGACCGCAGCCTCACGCTCAAGGTGCCGGCGAAGGCCGCTAGCGGTCCCTTGACGGCGGTCGCGGGCTCGGTGAGCTCCGCCTCCACGAAGCCGCTCTCGATCCTCCCGCCCGCGCCGGCGCCGCCCGCCACCGGCAAGCTCACCCCCGTGCCGGGACCGCGCGACCCGGGGGCGCCCCAGCTCGAGACGGCGATCAGCTCGAACAGCGCCTTCGCCGGATCGTCGAACGGAATCCTGTTCGCGTACCGCGTGCACGGCTCCACCCCTGTCGACGTGCAGGTGGAAGTGGTGAGCCAGGCCGACGGCTCCGTCGTCCAGACGTGGACCGTGCCGGGTGTGCAGCCGGGCGTGGTGAAGAACGTGGCCTGGAAGGGCGACATGGCCGGCGGTGTCGCGCCCGAGGGCCGCTACGCGTTCCGCCTGACCGCGAAGACGCCGTCGGGGGCGAGCGCACGCAGTGCGCAGGCGCCACAGGGCGACCGCGACTCCTTCGATCTGCACCACCAGATCTTCCCCGTGCGCGGCCGCCACAACTACGGCGGCGCGAGCGCCCGCTTCGGCGCGCAGCGCAACGGCCACACCCACCAGGGTCAGGACGTGCTTGCGAGCTGCGGCACCCGCCTGGTGGCCGCCGAGCGCGGCACGGTGAAGTACAAGCAGTACCAATCCGCCGCCGGCTACTACCTGATCATCCACGGGGACGAATCGGGCTACGACTTCGGCTACATGCACCTGCGTGCGCCGTCGGCGTTCGCGCCCGGCGATCACGTGGACACCGGCGAGCAGATCGGCAACGTGGGCGACACCGGCGACGCGACGGCCTGCCACCTGCACTTCGAGATGTGGAGCGCGCCGGGCTGGTACTCAGGCGGCAAGCCGCAGGACCCGCTCGCCGCGCTGCAGGCCTGGGACGCGTTCAGCTAGCGGCGCGCTCCGCCACCTTCACGGGCAAGGGCCCGCGGAGGAACTTCGGGTAGTCGGTTCTCTCGTCGAATCCGCCCAATTCAGCGACGGGAACCACAAGAAGCTCCTCCTTGTCCCGGCTTCCCTCGACCAGCGTCTCGCCAGTCGGCGCGATCGACCGGCTGGCGCCGACGAACACCAGGCCGTCTCCCTCGCCGACCGGGTTCGCATAGAGATGGGGTCGCCGGTTCTCGTGGGCGCGCGCGACCGACCCGACAGCGTGGTCGATGTAGAACGGGTCCATGTTCGCCGACGCGGTCACGAGCAGCTCCGCGCCGGCCAGCGTCGCCTGGCGAGCTGGCTCGGGGAATTCGATGTCGAAGCAGATCAGCGGCGCCACACGCCGGCCGGCCAGCTCGACCACGAGCAGCTCCTCTCCCTCGATGAAGCCGGCCTGGGCCTCAGAGGCGAAGAGGTGCGTCTTGCGGTAAACGCCGGCGAGTGTGCCGTCGTGGTCGATGCAGGCGACCGAGTTCGCGACGCCGTCGTCACCCACCTGCTCTGCGAACCCGATCACGACGGCGGTGCCGATCTCTTTGGCCGTGGCTGCGATGTCCCGAAGCTCGCCGGCGTCGACCGGTCGCGCGAGCTGATCGAGGTTGCGGTGCGTGTAGCCGCTCAGAAAGAGCTCGGGGAAGACGGCTATGTCCACGTCGGGATGCGAACGAAGGGCGTCTGCGGCTCGCGCCGCGTTCCCTTCCACGTCACCGATCCGGTTGCTCAGCTGGGCCAGCAGTGCCTGCATCTCGTCACCTCTTCGTCGTCACGCCACTCCGCACCACGAGCAGATCGCGCGGGCGTAGGCACGCGCGCCGAGCACGAGCTCGTCCACTCCCACCCATTCGTCCGGGGCGTGAGCGCGGCCGAGGTCACCTGGCCCGAACGCCGGGCTCGGCACTCCCGCCAGCCGGGTGAGCAGGGCGCCGTCGTACGTGGTGTCGATGCCCTCGGGTCGAGCATCGACGCCGGCCTGGGCCGCCGCGTCGCGCGTCACCGCGATGATCTCCTCCGTCGCGTCGATCTCCGAAGGCGGGTAGTCGGTCGCCCACGTCCAGGTCGGCGGATTGGCCGTGAGCCAGTCGTCGCGTGCACTCGCGTCGCCGACGGCGTTGAGGATCTCCCCGCGAGGGATGCTCCCGTAGCCGTCCTCGTCCGCGTCGCCGGGTAGGTAGGTGGCGTTGATGTGGATCTCGCAGCTCTCCGGCACGTTCGAGATGAACGCACCGCCGCGAATGATCGTGGGCTGCACGCCGGGGCGCCCGAGCAGCGGGTGCTCCTTCGATCGGCGAGCGGCCCACTCGGCGGTGAGCTGCTCCAGCGCGTCGAGCACTACCGCTGACTTCTCGATCGCGTTCACTCCACCGCCCTCTTGCCAGGGCGGCTGATTCATCTCCGCGTGGGCGGAGCGCCCGGGCACCACCACGGAGCCGTGCAACAGCCCGCGCGTGGCGATCCAGAAGTTGAGCTTCGTGGGCTCGGGCACTAGGCCGGCGTCGGCACGGTAGCCGCGCTCGATCACCGCCACGGTGCCCATCGCGCAGGTCTCCTCGTCGGGAACGGTCTCGACCACCACGTCGCCCGCCAGCTTCACGCCGTTCGCCGCGAGCGCCTCGAGCGCGAAGATCGCCGCGGCCACCCCGCCCTTCATGTCGACCGCGCCGCGACCGTAGATGCGGCCGTCCCGCACGTCGGCGTCGAACGGCGGCGTGGTCCAGCGCTCGAGGTCGCCGGGACTCACGACATCGATGTGCCCGTTGATGATCAGCGAGCGCCCGCCGCCCCTGCCGCGGAGCGTCGCCACGGTGATTGGGCGGCCGCTCCAGTGGTGCCAGGGCGGCATCATCGGGTGCTCGCGGAGCGCTGCCGCGTCCGGCTCGAACTGGTCGATGTCGGCGCCGAGCCCCGCGAGCCGGTCGGCGACGAACGCCTGCAGCTGTGCCTCTTCGTTCTGGCGATGATCGGATCCCGGCGAGAGGTCGACTGACACGGTGTTGAAGCCGACGAGCGTTCGGACGAACTCGACGAGCTGCTCGCTGCGTTCCGCGATGAACGCGTCCACCGCCTCTCCGAGAACTGGGTCGAGACCTTCGCGTGTCGCCATCCGTCCCCCTCTCCTGCGGGCCGCTATGCAGTCGCGGCGCGCGCCGCGATCTGCTCCTTCACGTGACGCTCCACCGCCCGCACCACCTCGGCAATCCGCTCGACCATCTCCGCCAGCTCCGCCTCGCTGCTCGTGAACGCCGGGGCCATCAGGGTCTGATCGCCGGTGTAGCCGTCGAGCGTCGGTTGGGTGGAGTAGACGAGTAGGCCCCGGTCGAGTGCTTCCATGTCGATCCGCCGCGCCACGCCGAGCTCGACTGGGAGGAACGACTCGCCGTCGCGGGGATCCACGTAGTCGATGCCGAGCAGGAAGCCGCGTCCGCGGACCTCGCGCACGAGCTCGCAGTCGTCGAGCGCTTGGCTGAGCTCGTGGCGCAGTCTCGGTCCGCGCTCGGCAACTCGCTCCACGAGCTCGTGCCGACGGAGGTAATCGATCACTGCGAGTCCGACCGCGCACTGCACCGGCGCGCCGCCCCAGGTGTGACCGAGCTCGAAGGCGCGCGAGCCCGCTGCCACCGCCTCGTACACCTCCTCGGTGCAGAGCATGGCGCCGATCGGGACGTAGCCGGCGCCGAGCCCCTTCGCCGTGGAGATGATGTCCGGCTCGATCGGCAGCTGATGGGCGGCGAACCACGTGCCGGTCCGCCCTAGTCCGGTGACCACTTCGTCGAGGCAGACGAGGAAGCCGTGCTCCTGCCGACGCTCGTCGAGGCCGCGCCAGAAGGCCTCGGGCGGCGAGTACCCGGGCAGCGCGGCCGCGCTCACGGGCTCGCAGAAGAAGGCCGAGACGGTCTCGGGCCCGGCCTGTTCCAGCACCTCGTCGAGCGCCGCGAGCGCCGCCTCGCCACTTGGGTCGAAGCGCCAGGTCGAGGGGGGAATGTGTAGATGCTGCGCGCCGTAGAGGTCGTATGGGCGCTGAAGGTGCGGGCGCCCCGTGAGGGTCAGCGTCGCGACGGTCGGGCCGTGGTAGGCCTGAGCGGGCGAGATCACGCGCCAGCGATCCGGCTCGCCTCGCTCCACGTGATAGCTCCGCGCGAGGCGCAGCGCTGTCTCGTTTGCCTCAGCCCCTCCAGCCACGAAGTGGACCCGCGAGAAGCTGGGCGGCGCGAGCTCGGCGAGGGCCGTCGCGAGCCGCTCCTGCGCCGGGCTCGTGAACTGCTGGCTGTAGAGATACGAGACCTCGCGCGCCTGTTCGCCGGCCACCTCGACGATCTCATCGACTCCGTGACCGAGGCTCGTGACCATCGCCCCGCCGGAAATTGCGTCGAGGTACTCATTCCCGCCGGAGTCCCAGAGACGGACGCCGCGCGCCCTGACGATCAGCGGATACCCGCGGTCGAGCTCGCGCGGGAACACGTTGGTCTGTTCGGCGGTGATCAGCGCGGGCTCGGCCATCAAAGGAAGTTAAAGGACTTGAACCGAGTCCATAACGTATCGCCTCGCGCACCCGAGGTCAACTGGAGGAGATGGCCTCACGCTAGGAGCGGCGAGCAAGCGCGGAGAGCAGCGCCTCGACGCTCTGCTCGGTCAGGGCGAGGTGGGTCTTCATCGCGCTTTCGGCGGCGGCGGAGTCCCGCTCCCTGATCGCGTCGAGGATCGCCTCGTGCTGTACGGCGCTGCGCTCGTGCCAGACGTGCGAGTCGGGGAGCGCCACCATCGCGTCGTTCAGCTCCAGGCGGATTCGCTCGGCGGCATCCCGGAAGAAGCGGTTGCCGCCAGCCTCGGCGATGGCGAAGTGAAACTCGGTGTCGGCCTGCATGAACTCAACGTCGGTCTCGGCTGCGGCGGCCGTCGAGATCGTTTCGGCAAGAGCTCGGAGGTCCGCCCGGGAGCGTGTGGCTGCGGCGAGCGCCGCCGCGGCCGGCTCGACCGCGCGGCGGTAGGCGAGCGCCTCGTTCACGCGATCGCGGTGGCGCCGCAGCCGGGCGAGCAGCATCTCCATCCCCACGCGGGTCTCATGAGGTCCGACCACGAAATTGCCTCCTCCGTGGCGTCCTCGCCGGCTCTCGACCATGTGGTCGTCCACCAGCATCCGGATCGCGGCCTGCACGGTGGCGCGGCCCACCCCGAACATCGCGGCGAGATCGCGCTCGGGCGGCAGCGCCTGCCCCGAGGGGATCAGCCGCAGGACTATCTGGCGGCGAATCTG
This sequence comes from Thermoleophilaceae bacterium, assembly GCA_045805385.1. Taxonomy (GTDB): domain Bacteria; phylum Actinomycetota; class Thermoleophilia; order Solirubrobacterales; family Thermoleophilaceae; genus JADGHQ01. Next base: position 1,877 of record JBJMLG010000178.1, on the reverse strand, counting down.
CTCGGCGACGTACTCGTGCGCGCGCTGCTGCTCTAGCCGCTCGAACGTGACCCCGCGCTCTTCCGGCTGGCGCCCCGCGGTCGCTGTGTCACCCCGTCCTGGCGCCATGGCGGTCGAGCACCTCGAGCAGGCGTTCGGGGTCGAGGGCGTACGCGGTCAGCCCATCGCGTCCGGTCATGGTCTCGGCGCCGAGCATGGCGTTCAGTATGGCCTCTTCGGTCGCCTCGACCACAGCGTCGAAGACGGCGTCGATGTAGGTGTCGGCGAGCATCTCGAGCTTGAGCGTGAGCGGAACCTCGGCCCCGATCTCGCCCGCCGGGAGGCCGCGGTTGGCGGTGGAGAACGCCAGGAACAGATCGCCGCTCCAGTGCTCGCCCACGCCGCCGGTGCGCGCGATGCCGAAGCCGGCCCGCTGCGCCACGCGGCTGCACTGACCGGGGAGCAGCGGCGCGTCGGTGGCGACGACCACGATGATCGAGCCCGATCCGACCACGTCCGGATCCGGAGCAGGGACCTCGTCGAGCGGCAGCGCGTCGCCCACCGGCACGCCGTTCACCGCCAGCCGCTCGCGGCGGCCGTGGTTCGCCTGGACGAGCACGCCGACGGTGTAGGAGCCTGAAGCCGGCTCGATGACGCGGGACGCGGTCCCGATTCCCCCCTTGAACTCGTGGCAGATCATGCCCGTGCCGCTACCCACGTTGCCCTCCGGAACGGCCCCGGCAGAGGCCGTTTCGTAGGCCTCGAGCACATGCTCGGGGCGCACGTGCATGCCGTTTATGTCGTTGAGGACGCCGTCCCACGTCTCCCCCACCACCGGCAGCGCCCAGAACGGCCTATTCGGCCTGCTGCGCTCCCGCGCATCGATCGTGACGAGCGCGTCGCGCACAACCCCGACGCTATGCGTGTTGGTGAGGCCGATCAGCGACATCAGCATCCCGGACTCGCGGATCCATTCGAGCCCGGTGAGCTCGCCGTTGCCGTTCAAGCGATGAGCCCCCGCGAACAGCGGCTCCTCCCAGATGTTGCCGTCGTGCGGCACGATCACGGTGACGCCGGTACGCACCGGCCCCTCCCCGACTCTCAGCCTCCCCTCGCCGTCGATGAGCGTGGTGAAGCCCACGCGTACGCCGGGCACGTCGGTGATCGCGTTGTCCGGGCCGGGACGTCCCCGCCCGATCTCGATGCCGAGCTCGCGTGCCCGCACCCCGGCTACCTAGCCCGACACCAGGTGGACGTTCTTGAGCTTGCGCTTCTTGTCGTTGATGTCGACGAGCGCGCCGCGCAGCACACCCTCGGAGTACTCGCTCCCGGGATTGATGCAGGTGGTCTTCCCCAGCTTGAACGTGCCGCGTGACTCGTGAAGGTGCCCATGGAAGCCGAGCATCGGCTGGTAGCGCTCGATCACCGCCCGGCAGGCGGTGCTGCCCACCGGGTGCATCTCGATTCCGCCGGCGGTCGAGCGCAGCCGCATGTCGTCACCGAGCACTGGCCCCTGATCGATCTGCGTGTCGTGGGGTGGGCAGTGGAAGTTGAAGATCGCCCACTCCGGGTCTCGCACCTGCGACGCGACCGCTTCGAGACGATCGGCCAGCTCGGGCTCGTGCACGTCGCGCGGGCACTGCCACGGGGTCATGTTTGCGTAGCCGCAGCTCGCCAGCTCCATCTCGTTGGGCAGGTCGACCACGCGCCCCTCGAGGAACTCGACCCGCGACGCCGACTCGATCACCTCGTCGATCTCCCGCGGGTCGTCGTTTCCGGCATTCACGAAGCACGGGACCGCGCCATCGCCGCTGAGGCGCTCCTCCGCGAGCGCCATCCACTCGGCCACGCGCGTGCGCATTAGCTGGATCAGCAGCGCATCCACGCTGCCGTCCGCG